>DASQXO010000186.1:0-15344 GCA_035639655.1 Candidatus Dormiibacterota bacterium | reverse complement strand
CGGCCCGATGAACAGCTGGCCGCGATCCTGCGCCTGCGACAGCCCGAACGTGGTGGTCTCGCCATCCTCGAACGCGATGAGCGATCCGAGGCTTCGCGACGAGATCGGACCGGCTTCGGGCGCGTAACCGGCGAAGAGCGTGTTCATCGCGCCGCGCCCGCGTACCGCGGTGAGGAACGCCTGCCGGAAGCCGAGGAGGCCGCGGGTGGGGATCCGGTAGACGCAGTGCACCGTCCCATCCTCGCGGTACTTCATGTCGACGAGCGCGCCGCGCCGCTGTCCGACGAGCTCGACGACCTGACCGAGCGCATCCTGCGGCACCTCGATCTCGAGCTGTTCGTACGGCTCGTGCCGCTCGCCGTCGATCACCTTCACGATCACCTCGGGCCGCGACACCTGGAATTCGTACCCCTCGCGACGGAGCGTCTCGATGAGGATCACGAGGTGCAGCTCACCGCGGCCGCTCACGATGAACGTGTCGGCCTGGTCGGTGTCGGCGACGCGGAGGGCGACGTCGCGCTCGAGCTCGGCGTACAGCCGCTCGCGCAGCTTGCGGCTCGTCACATACGTCCCCTCGCGTCCGGCGAACGGGCTGGTATTGACGCCGAACGTCATCCGCAGCGTCGGCTCCTCGACGACGATCGGCGGCAGCGGCCGCGGATCGACCGCGTCGGCGATGGTGTCGCCGATGGCGACCTCAGGGATGCCGGCGACCGCGACGATGTCGCCCGCCTGCACCTCGTCGACCTCGTCCCGCGCGAGCCCGCGAAAGGTGAACGCGGCCGCGACCTTCGCCGGCGTCAGGGTCCCATCGTGCGCGATCCGCACCACGGACTCGCCCCGCCGAAGCGTTCCGGCCTGTAGCCGGCCGATCGCGATCCGTCCCTTGTAGTCGTCGTACGTCGTCGTCGTGACGAGGAGCTGCGCCGGCCCGGTCGGATCGACGTCGGGCGGCGGGATCCGTTCGACGATCGCGTCGAAGAGCGGCTCCAACGACGGCCCGATGTGCCGGTGATCCGTGCCGGCCTGCCCGGTGAGCGCGTTCGTGTACACGGTCGTGAACTCGGCCTGCTCCTCCGAGGCGCCGAGGTCGAGGAACAGGTCGAATGTCTCGTTCAGGACGTGCACCGGTCGCGCCTGCGCGCGGTCGATCTTGTTGATGACCACGATCACGCGATGCCCGCGTCGCAGCGCCTGCCGGAGCACGAATTTCGTCTGGGGCATCGGGCCGTCGACGGCGTCGACGAGCAGCAGCACGCCGTCGACCATGTTCATGACCCGCTCGACCTCGCCGCCGAAATCGACGTGTCCCGGCGTGTCGACGATGTTGATCTTCACGCCGCGATACGTGACGGCGGTGTTCTTGGCCATGATCGTGATGCCGCGCTCCCGCTCCAGCGCGTTCGAATCGAGGACGCGCTCCTCGACCTGCTGGTTCTCTCGGAAGATGCGGCTCTGGCGCAGCATGCCGTCGACGAGCGTGGTCTTCCCGTGGTCGACGTGCGCGATGATGGCGATGTTGCGGATGTCGTCGCGGCGCATTTCTCGAGTGTATGAACGGGCGACTCCGCGAAACGCAGCGTCCGCCTCGATCGCTTTGCCGCAGCCTGATAGCCTCGCCGTCGTTCGACCACGTTTAGCGGAGGGGGAGACATGCGCCGCATCGTTCTGGCTTTCGTCCCGCTCGTGACCATGACGCTCGTCAGCGCGCTCCCGGCGGCCGCCATCGTGAACGGCCAGCTGGACGGCAACCTGCACCCAGAGGTCGGCGCGCTCATCGCGGAATACCGCCAGGCGGGCGAGAAGGACGTGCTCTGCTCGGGCACGCTCGTCGCGCCGACGGTGTTCCTGACGGCAGGCCACTGCACCGACTTCCTCACCTCGATCGGCGTGAGCGACGTCTGGGTCACTTTCGACTCGAAGTTCACGGCCAGCTCGACGCTGCTACACGGCTCGTACGTGACCGATCCGCAGTACGGGTATTCCGGACAGGGCGGCACGTCGGATCCGCACGACCTCGCCGTCGTCCTGCTCGACCGCGCCGCGAAGGGGGTCACGCCGGCGCGCCTGCCGGGACAGAACCTGCTCGGCACGACCAACTTGTCGAACAAGACGTTCACCGCGGTCGGCTACGGCACGGTGCGGACCGGTCCGACGACCGGCCCGAACGCCTTCTTCTTCGACTCGACGCGGCGCTACGCGCTGCAGACGTTCCTCTCGCTCGAGCCGTCCTGGCTGAACCTCTCGGAGAACCCCTCGACGGACAACGGCGGCACGTGCTACGGGGACTCCGGCGGTCCGCACTTCCTCGGCGGCACGAGCAGCAATTTGATCGTGTCGATCACCGTGACCGGCGATGCGGTCTGTCGCGCGACGGACAAGACGTACCGGGTCGATACGCCGTCCGCGCGGCAGTTCCTCTCGAACTACCTCACGCTGCCCTGAGCGGGCGATCGCGAAAAGGGCCGGCGGCGATGAGCCGCCCGCCCGTCGTCGCCGCCGTGAGGCGCTGTCACCGAAACGTCATGCGGGGATGCGGAACCAGAAGCGCGTGAGTCCGCCGCCCGACTCGACGCCGACGGACCCGCCGCCCAGCTCGACGAGCTGTTTCACGATCGCGAGCCCGATGCCGGCGCCGCCCCGCGCGCGATCGCGCGATTTCTCGACGCGGTAGAACCGTTCGAATACGTGCGGGAGGTCGGCGCGCGGGATCTCCTCGCCGGTGTTCGCCACCGCGACGGTGACGCCGTCGCCGCTCGGCTCCGCGCTGACCGCCACGCGGCCAGCCTCGGGCGTGTAGCGGATCGCGTTCTGGAGCAGGTTCGCCAGGACCTGCGCGAGGTGGTCCGGATTTGCGCGCACGCGCACGCCGGCCGGGACCTCCACCGAGACGGCGATGCGCTGCCGCTCGAACTGCGGGAGCGCGAGCTCGACGGCCGTTTCGATCGCGGCGCGCAGGTCCAGCTCGGTGAGCGGCGTCTCGGTCTCGCGATCGCCGATCGCGAGCGCATCGAGGGATCGCGCGAGGCGCGCGAGGCGCTCGGTCTCCTCGCGCAGCGACGCGAACGTGTCCTGCGTCGGCGCGATGACGCCGTCGCGGAGCGCCTCGAGGTAACCGACGAGGTTCGTGAGCGGGGTGCGCAGCTCGTGCGCCGCGTTCGCGACGAACTCGGCGCGCAGGCGTTCCTGCTCCTCGATCCGTTCGGCCATCCGGTTGAACGACGCCGCCAGCGACGCCACCTCCCGCGGGCCGCCGTCCGGTGCGCGCACGTTCCGCTCGCCGCGTGCGATCCGAGTAGCGACATCGGCGATTCGCGCGAGCGGCGCGGTGAGCCAGCGCGCGAGGAGCACGGCGAGCGCGACGCTGCCGATCGCCGCACCCGCGGTCGCGACGAGGAAGAAGAAGCGAATGCTCTCGTCGAACATCTCGCGCGACAGCTCGGCGGTCGCGCCGTGCTCGAGCATGAGCCGGTGGAACGTCTCGGCGCCGAACCTGAACACACCGAGCGAGACGATCGCGACCGCCGTCGCGGCGACGGCGAGCGAAGCGAGCGCGATCCGGACGGCGATGGCGTTCACGACGCGCGCACCACGCGGTACCCGACGCCGCGTACGGTCGCGATGTAGCGCGGACGCTCCGGATCGTCGTGCAGCTTCTCGCGCAGGCGGCCGACGTACACGTCGACGGTGCGGTCGAGCGTGTCGCCCGCGCCCGGGCCGTACAGGGCGTCGAGGAGCGCGTCGCGCGAGAGCACGCGCCCGTCGGCCTCGGCGAGCGCAACGAGCAGCCGGAACTCCGCCGCCGTCAGCGCGATCGTCTCCGTGCTGCGGCGCACCTCGTGCCGGTCGCGATCGATCTCGAGGTCCGCGAGACGCAGCTCGCCACGCGCCGCGCGACCGTGACCGCGCCGGAGGATCGCCTTGACGCGGATGGCGAGCTCCGCCGGCGAGAACGGCTTCGGCAGGTAGTCGTCCGCACCCTCGGCGATGCCGTGGATGCGGTCAGCGACCGAGCCGCGCGCCGAGAGGATGAGGATCGGGACGTCGGATTCCTCGCGGACGCGGTGCGCCACGGCCATCCCGTCGATCTCCGGCAGCATGAGGTCGAGCACGATCAGCTCCGGATCGTGCGCCGCGATCGCGTCGAGCGCGGCGCGGCCGTCGCCGGCGGTGACCACCGTGAAGCCGTCGCGTTCGAGATACGCGCGAACGAGCTGGACGATCTTCGGATCGTCGTCCACCACGAGGATCGTGCCGCCGCGCTCGCTCACGGCGCCAGGCTCCGCCGCCTCTGTGACTGCCCGATGACGCCGAAGGTTACAGTGCGGTCATGCGGTTCAAGGGGCTGACGGTCGAGCGCGCGATGGCGATCTACGCGCATCCCGACGACGCCGAGTTCGGCATGGCCGGCACCGTCGCGCGCTGGACGCGCGCCGGCGTCGAGCTCACATATGTGCTCATCACGAACGGCGCCTCGGGCTCGCAGGACCCGAAGATGACGCGCAAGCGCCTCGCCGCGATCCGCAAGGCCGAGCAGGACGCCGCGGCCAAGATCCTCGGCGTGAAGCGCGTGGTCTACCTCGGCTACGAGGACGGCTACCTCTACCCGACCCTCGAAGTGCGCCGCGACGTCGCGCGCGTCGTCCGGCAGTATCGACCCGACGTCATCCTCACGATGGACCCGACGTTCCGCTACGGGTTTGGGTATGTGAACCACCCCGACCACATCGCCGCAGCCGAGGTCGTGATGCGGACGATCAACCCGGACGCGTCCACGAGGCAGATGTTCCCCGAGCTGTGGACGAAGGAGCGGCTCGAGCCGCACAAGCCGAGAGCGCTTCTCCTCGCGGCGTTCAACGAGCGCGCCGACACGATCATCGACATCTCGCCCACGCTCGAGCTGAAGCTGAAGGCACTGCGCGCGCACGCCTCGCAAGTCGGCGACGGCTTCGACGACTTCGTGCGCGACTTCGGGCGGCGCATCGGTAAGACGCGCGGATATCGCTACGGAGAGTCGTACCAGCTGCTGAAGCTCGACGAGACCCAGCCGCCGCGCCGTCGCGCGCGCCGGCGAACTTGAGTTAGCGCGAACCTCGCCTACGCTCGCGTTCGTGGACGAGCGCGAGATCGAGGCGATCCTCGCCGAGACCGACCGCCGGCTCGCCGCGGACCGTCGCACCGGCCTCAAGGAGACGGGATTCTGGCGCGCCGTCGGCGCGGTAAAGCGGCGCCCCGACCTCATCGCGCGCTACGCGACGCAGATCGCGGACCTCGACCGTCGCGCGTTCCTCGCCGCGACGCCGATCGCGTTACCGGCCGCATTCGGCGAGGCGCTGCTCATCATCGGCGCGATCGTCGGGGTCGTACTCGTCGCGGCCGCCGTCGCGCGGGCGCCCGACAACCCCGGCGGGATCGTCTTCCTGCTCGGCGCCGCCGCGCTCGTCGGCGCGACGCACGGTCTCGCGCACGTCGCCGTCGGCGGGCTCGCCGGCATCCGCTTCACGCACTGGTACTCGCGCGTGCCGAAGCAGCCGCAGCCCGGCTTCAAGATCGACTACGCCTCGTACCTCCGTGCGAGCCCGTCGGCGCGCGCCTGGATGCACGCGGCGGGAGCGATCGTCACGAAGCTCGTCCCATTCGTGCTCGTGCCGATCGCGCTCGCGGCGCGGCTGCCCTGGTGGGTCGCCGCGATCCTCCTCGCCGTCGGCGTCGTGCAGCTCGTGACCGACGCGCTCTTCTCGGTGCGGTTCGGCGACTGGAAGAAGTTCCGTCGCGAGCGGCGGTTGGCGCGCGACTTGGTACGCTCGTGAGCATGCAGATGCTCGATCCGGTGTGCGACATGATCGTCGACCTCGACCAGGCGCGGGATGCCGGCCTGACCATGGAGGTCGACGGCCGCGAGTACGCGTTCTGCGGCGACGGCTGCCTGCGCGCGTTCGCCAAGAACCGTGAGCGGTACATCCCGAAGGTCACCGCCTGGCTCGCGTCGCAGGGCGCGAAGCGCTAGTCGTCTCGACGTAGCCGCGCCGGCGAGGGCCGATGTCGGACTGGGAAGCGAAGGAGAAGCGACGCGCCGCGAAGCGCGATCGCCGCGCGGACCTGTACCCGATGCACGGCGGATCGCTCCGTTCGCAGCCGCCGCGGCCGCTCTCGAAGAAGGTCCAGTCCAAGTTACGGAAGCGCCGCGCCCGCTAGAATCATGGTTCAGCGAGCCATACGGCAGTGGCGCAATGGCAGCGCATCGGTCTCCAAAACCGAGGGTTGAAGGTTCGAGTCCTTCCTGCCGTGCCGTCCGAGTCATCAGCGCCAGCGCGTGAGGATCGCTTCGCGCGCGAAGAGGTCCGTCGCTAGCCGCAGCGCGACGAGGGCGCAGAGCGCGAGCACGAGCGCACCCACGAGCGCGAACGGAACGTTCAGCACGAGCTCACCGGTCAGCTGACCGAAGAGCAGCCCGAGCACGGGCACGATGAGCACCGCCGAAACCTGCTGCGCGGTGCGCGGGTCGTTCACCCGCGACGAGACGATGACGATCAGCGCGACCCCGATGAGCGACAGCAACGGCATGTCCACGAGCAGCACCGCCCACCAGCCCGGCGTCGCGATGACGCCGGCGACCCGCGGCGTGACGGCCCACTCCGTGATCCCGAGCACGAACAGCAGCGCGCACGCGAGGGTGATCACGACGCTCGGCACGAGCGCGGCGAGGCTCTTCCCGAGGAGGAGCTGCGAGGTGCGGATCGGCGTCGCGAGCAGCGGCTCGAGTGTGCGTTCGCGTTTCTCGCCGACGATCGCATACGACGCGATGACCGACGGGATGAACACCGGGAGCAGGAAGAAGATGACCGAAAACTGCTTGCCCACGATCGCTTGCGCGAGCTCGCGCGAGCTCAGCCCCGCGAGGTCCGGCGGGAGCGGGAATCCCCCGGTCGAGACGCCGCCCGGGGTGAGCCCGGCGAGAAGGAAGACGAGCAGCGCGAAGACGGTGATGAGCGGCGGGACCGCGAGCGTCGCGAGGAGCAGGCCGCGCTGAAGCCGGATCTCGAGCCACTCCTTCTCGAAGACGACGAGCGCCTTCGTCACGGCGCGCCACCGGACATGAGGCGCAGGTACACGTCCTCGAGGGAGTGACGGATCGGCTCGACGTAGCGGATGCGCGCCCCCGCTCGCGTGAGCGCATCGACGACGTCAGGGTTGCGCGCGTCCGGATCGTCGACGTGCAGCGACAGCCGGTCGCCGTCGGCGGTGACGTCGCGAACGAACGGCAGCGCGCGGAGCGCCGCGACGAACGTCCTCGCCTCGCCCGCGACGCGCACGATCGTGCCCGCGTCGAACAGGCCGGCGCGGAGCTGCGCCGGCGTGCCCATCCGCAGCAGGCGGCGCTGGAAGATCGCGATGACGTCGCACAGCTCGTCCGCCTCCGGGAGGTTGTGCGTGGTGAGGAAGATCGTCCGGCCTTCGCGGCGCAGCATCGCCACGAAGTCGCGCACGGTCCGCGCCGCTTCGGGATCGAGTCCCGCGGTCGGCTCGTCGAGGAAGAGCACGGGCGGCTCGTGGAGCAGCGCGCGCGCGATCGCGAGCTTCTGCCGCATCCCCTTCGAGAACGTTCCGACCGGATCGTCGCGCCGCTCCCACAGTTCGAGCATGCGCAGGTAGCGGTCGACCTGCTCCGCGGCCTTCGCGCGCGTGAGGTCGTACAGGCGCGCGAAGTACGTGAGGTTCTGCCGCGCCGAGAGCCGGTCGTACAGGCCGGGCGACTCTGTGAGGATCCCGACCGAGCGACGGAGCGCGTCGTCGTCGACGCCGAGACGGTGTCCCGCGACCGTGGCCGCGCCGGCCGTCGGCGCGATGAGCGCCGCGAGCATCCGCACGGTCGTCGTCTTTCCCGCGCCGTTCGGGCCGAGGAAGCCGAAGACGCTGCCCTCGGCGATGGACACCGAGAGATCCTCGACGGCGACGCGACCGTCGAACGTTCGCGTGAGGTGCGTCGTCTCGATCGCGGCGGTCACCGCGTCACACTAGGACGCCTGGAGGTGCGGACATGACGGAGTTCCAGGAGATGCTGCAGCAGTCGCGCGACGCGGCGACGGTGAAGAAGGTCTTCGGCGAGCCGTTCCAGCACAACGGCGTGACCGTGATCCCCGCGGCGAAGATCACGGGCGGCGCGGGCGGCGGCGGCGGCCGCGGCGCGAACGAGCAGCGCGGGTTCGGCGGCGGCTACGGCGTGATGTCGAGCCCGGTGGGCACGTATGTGATCCGAGGCGACACGGTCGAATGGCTTCCGGCGGTCGACATGAATCGCGCGATCCTCATTGGTGGACTCGTCGCCATCGTCTTCCTCGGCACGCTGCGCGCGATCGTCACGACGCTGGCGAAGCGCCGCTAGGCAGCCAGAACCGGATCGTCGTCCCGCGGCCCGGGCCGTCACTCGCGGCGGAGATCTCGCCACCGTGGGCGACGACGAGGCTCCGCGCGATCGGCAGACCGAGGCCGCTGCCGCGCGAATCCGCGGAGCGGTAGAAGCGCTCGAACAGATGCGGCAACACGTCGGGGGCGACGCCCGCGCCGCTGTCGCGCACGGCGAGCTCGATGCGATCAGCCGCGAGCGGCCTCGCGCTCACGGTGATCGCGCCGCCCCTCGGCGTGTAGCGCAGCGCGTTGGCGATGAGGTTGCCGAAGACCTGGCGGATGCGCACCGGATCGATGTCGAGCTGCGGGAGCGTCTCGGGGGCGTCGACCGTGAGCGCGACGCCCGACGCGTCGGCCTGCGCGCGGAACGGCGCGACGGCGTCCTCGACCAGCACGCGCACGTCGGTCGGCTCGCGATGCAGCGCGAGCGCGCCGCTCTCGGCGAGCGCGAGGACGCGCAGGTCGTCGATGACGCGCGCCATCACGCGCGTCTCCTCGAGCAGCGGCTCGAGGTGGGCGTCGTCGCGCGGGTACACGCCGTCGATCAGGCCCTCGAGCTGCCCCTGGATCACGGTGAGCGGCGTGCGCAGCTCGTGCGTGACGTCCGCGAGCAGCTGCCGCCGCTGCGCCTCGTTCGCGCCGAGGCGCTCGGCCATCGCGTTGACGGACGCGGCGAGCGCGCGGATCTGGCGCGGCCCGCGCTCGCGCACGCGCACCGCGTAGTCGCCCTCGGCGACGCGCTCCACGGCGTCCATGACCTCGCCCGCGGTGACGAAGCTTCGCGTGCCGAGACTCACGAGCAGCATGAGCACGACGATCGCGGCGAGCACCGAGCCGGGACCGAATGTCGCGCCGACCCAGCCGATCGTCGCGACGATCGCGAGGAACACGAAGAAGGCCAGCAGCGGGAAGAGGAAGACGAATCGCGGCCGCCGGCCGTAGGGGCGCCACCGTCCATGCGGCGGGAACGGCTCGCCCTCGGGCCACCACGGTGGACGGCCGCCGCGCCACGCGCCGCGATACGGTCGCGGCATCAGTCCTCGGCGAAGCGATAGCCGACGCCGTACGCCGTCAGCAGGTAGCGCGGCCGGCGCGGGTCGGGCTCCATCTTGCGGCGGATGTTCTTCACGTGCGCGTCGATCGCCCGCTCGTAGGACTCGAACGCGACGCCGCGAACGGCGTCCAGCAGCTGCGCGCGCGTGAACACCCTTCCGGGATGGCGCGCCAGCGTGGCGACGAGCTCGAACTCCGTCGCGGTGAGCTCGACCTGCGCGTCGCCGACGCTGACCCGGCGCCGCGGGATGTCGAGCGTGACATCGCCGACGCGGAGGATCTCGTCGGCCGGCGCCGCCGTCGCACGTCGGAGCACCGCGCGCACGCGCGCGACGAGCTCCTTCGGGCTGAACGGCTTCGTCACGTAATCGTCGGCGCCGAGCTCGAGGCCTACGAGCCGATCCGACTCCTCGGCGCGCGCCGTCAGGACGATGAGCGGGATCGTCGAATCGCGCCGGAGCGCGCGCGTGACGTCGAGTCCGTCCTTGTCGGGGAGCCCGAGATCGAGGATGACGAGGTCCGGACGCTCCGAACGCGCGAGCGCGAGGGCGGATGTCCCATCCGACGCCGTCGTGACGGCGAAACCCCCGCGCTCGAGATAGTCACGAACGAGCTGCGTGATCTTCGGCTCGTCGTCAACGACGAGGACCCTCTTCACGCTGCTGCTCCGTCGACGCCGGCGGCTTCTCGCCGTGCATCTCGCGGTGCCACTGCTCGAGCATCGCGCGTCGGTCGCCGCCGTACCAGCCGCCTCGGTAGCCGCCCCAGCGCCCCGCCCCGAAACCGCGGATCGCGCCGAAGATCAGGAACAGGAAGAGCAGCGGGAACAGCAGGCCGAGGAACCCGAACCCGAAGAAGCCGAACGGGTGCCAGAAGTACGGGTAGACCGCCGGCACCGTGGTCGCGCCGGGAGCCGCGACCGAGATCGCCTGGGAAACTCCGATCTGGTACCCGATGGCGCCGACGATGAGTGCGCCGAGGATCACCAGGATCGCCATTCCGATTCGCATCTGTGCTGTGAGACCTCCCTCACGTGTGGTGAGTCGGAGGTTCGCGCCGCGCCGTGAAGAAGTTATGAACGCGCGGCGGAGACGTAGCTGAAGAAGAGCGCCTCCGCGAGCACGCTCCGCTCGAAGTCGCCGAGGTCGAGGCTCTCGTTCTCCGAGTGCGGAGCGGACGTCGGATCGCCCGCCCCGGTAAGGATCAGCGGCGCCCCGGGGAACGCGCGCGCGAAATCGGCGACGAAGGGGATCGACCCGCCCGAGCCCATGTTCACCGGAGCGCGGCCGAACGCGTCCGCGAGGGCGCGGCGCATGGCATCGAAGAACGGGCCGGTCGCGTCGAGCTGGTACGGCTTGCCCTGACTCTCTGGCGTGATCGTGACCTCGGCGCCCCACGGCACGTGCGCGCGGAGGTGATCCATCAGCGATCGGATCGCCGCCGCCGGATCGTCACCGGGTGCGAGTCGCATGCTCACCTTTGCGCGCGCCGACGGCACGAGCTGGTTCGTGGCGTCGCGCACAGACGGGAC
Source organism: Candidatus Dormiibacterota bacterium (assembly GCA_035639655.1). Lineage (GTDB taxonomy): Bacteria > Chloroflexota > Limnocylindria > P2-11E > CF-107 > CF-107. Next base: position 4,354 of record DASQXO010000186.1, on the reverse strand, counting down.
GTCCATACCGAGCACGTCGACCGCCGGACCCATCCACATGCGCTGCGTCGGCGGGCCTTCGCCGATGAGCCGGACGCCGGGGCGCACGCCGGCGTCCTTGCGCAGCTGCTCCTCGGTCAGATCGAGCGGGTCCGCCTTGCCGCGGGCGCGTCCCGGCACGGCGACGTTCCCGCGATCGTCGTGCAGCGACGCGAGCGCGCGGGCGAGGACGACGATCGCGTCGGGGACGGCGCCGCCGTACTCGCCGCTGTGGACCGCGTGGTCGAGCGTGCGGACCTCGATGATGCAGCTGACGATGCCGCGGAGCGTCGTCGTGATGCCCGGCTCGCCCACGCGCCACGTGCCCGAGTCGGCGTTCACGACCAGGTCGCAGCGCAACTCGTCCTTGAACTCGTCCAGGTACTGACCGAGGTGCTCCGAGCTCGATTCCTCCTCGCCCTCGATGAACAGCGCGACGCCGACGGGCGGCCGGCCGTCGAACGCCCGCAGGGCGCCGACGTGCATCATCACGCCGCACTTGTCGTCCGAGGTGCCGCGGCCGTAGAGGCGACCGTCCTTCTCGACGGGCTCGAACGGGTCCGTCCGCCACAGCTGCAGCGGTCCGGTCGGCTGCACGTCGTGGTGGGCGTACAGCAGGACCGTCGGCGCGCCGCCCGGCGCGGCGCGGCGCGCGATCACCGCGGGGTGCTCGCAGCCCTTCACCTGAACGACGCGCGCGTCGATCCCGACGCCCTTGAACAGGTCGCGTGTCGCTTCGGCGGACCGGCGCACCGGTGAGAGGTCGAAGCCGTGATGGCCGATCGACGGGATCCGCACGAGGCGCTCGAGGTCCGCGCGGATGCTCGGCATCAGCGCGTGGACCGTGTCGCGCAATCGTCGAGTGTCTACGGCCGTCTGCATGTTCCGAAGAAGAGTACCGATGTCGCCGCTCAGGCGTCGGTGCGCTTCTCGACCTCGATCGTGCAGTCCGCGACGAGCGCCGCGACCGCGCCGATGGCGGCCCAGATCGGAAGCAGCGCGGCGCCGACCACGCCGACGGTGAGCGGCACCACCAGAAGCGTTTGCCCCTGCGCGTTCTTCACGATGAGGTTGCGCACGTTCCCCTCACGGATGAGCTCGCCGATCTTCTCCATCACCTTGTTCAGGTTCTCGCGACTCAAGTTGAACGTCTCGTTCATGCGTCCTCGGTTGGTCGTCGACACGTCACTCGCCTCCAGCGCGATCTGACGGCCATGCTGGCACGAACGACCGCCCGACGCGCGCCGCGTTAGCGCTCGATGACGAGCACGGCCGAGCCCTCGACGCCGCCGCCGCGAACGGCGGCGAGCGCTTCGTTGGCGTGTTCGAGCGCGTACGGTCGCGCGGCGATCCGCAGCGGCACCCGCGCGGCGAGGCCGAGGAAGTCGCGCCCGTCCTCACGCGTCAGGTTCGCCACCGAACGGATCACACGCTCCTGCCACAGCAGCGAGTACGCGAACGCGGGTATGTCGCTCATGTGGATCCCGGCGCAGACGACGGAGCCGCCTGGGCCGGTCGCGGCGAGGGCCGCCGGGACGAGTGCGCCGACCGGCGCGAAGATGATCGCGGCGTCGAGCGGCTCGGGCGGCGCCTCGTCGCTGCCGCCCGCCCACTCCGCGCCGAGCGAGCGCGCGAAGCGCTGCCCGTCGCGATCGCCCGCACGCGTGAACGCGAACACGCGTCGTCCCTGAGCCCGCGCGACCTGCGCGACGATGTGCGCCGAGGACCCGAAGCCATACAGGCCGAGCGTGCGCGGGTCGCCGGCGAGTCGCAGCGCGCGGTATCCGATCATGCCCGCGCACAGCAGCGGCGCCGCGTGGACATCGTCATAGCCGTCCGGGATCGGGAAGCAGTAGCGGGAATCGGCGACGACGAGGTCGGCGTAGCCGCCGTCGCGGTGGTAACCGGTGAAGCGCGCGTTCGGGCAGAGGTTCTCGCGGCCGGCGCGGCAGTACGCGCAGGTCTGGTCGGTCCAGCCGAGCCATGGGACGCCGACGCGATCGCCGGGGGCGAAGTCGCGGACGCCGGGGCCGACCGTCTCGACCCGTCCGACGATCTGATGCCCGAGCACGAGCGGCAGCTTCGGCTCGGCGAGCTCGCCGTCGGCGATGTGCAGATCGGTGCGGCACACCGCGCAGGCGCTGACGCGCAGGAGGATGTGGAGCTCGTCGGCGGGCGGGTCCGCCTGCTCGCGCGGCTCGAGCGGTCGGCCCGGCGCGACGAGCGTCATCGCCCGCATGCGTTCAGCCCGCCTCGGCCTCGCCGCGCAGCAGCGCCGCGATCATGTCCTCGGGCGGCCGGCGGACGTTGCCGGCGACGTCGAGGAACGCGCCGCGCGAGCGATCCGCCGCGATGAGCGTGCCGTCCGAGCGCGTCGCCTCGTGGTGCCACATCCCGGAGACCCGGCGCATCTCGACGATCCGGCTGATCACGTCGAGATGCTCGCCGACCTCCGGATGCGGCCCGAGCACGAGGTGATGACCGATCTGCAGCGTCACGAAATCGCTGCGCAGCATGCGCGTGGGCGTCCAGCCGACGCGCTCGGCGGCGCGATACACCGCGTACTCGAACCACTGGAGTGCCGACGTCGGGCGCAGCGCGCCGTCGGGCGCGACCTCGTAGCTGCGCACGGTGTGCGTCCACGAGAAGGCGCCACCGCCCGGATCCCGAACGACCGGCGGGAGCGCCGGCGCCGGCCCGGCAGCGGTCCGCCAGCGTGCGCTCGCGGTGGCGTGCAGGCGATCGCCGATGGAGAGCCGATAGCGGACGGCGAGCGCCGTCGACGCGTCCGGCTCGACGCTCACGTCGACGTCGGCCTGCGGCGGCACCGGCTGCTTGAACTCGATGTCGATCTCGGCGAGCTCATGCCCGCTCGCGAGCGTGCGGTCCGTCGCCTCGCGGATGAGCGCGAGGTACGCGGCGTTGTTGACGTGGCCGAACCGGTCCGCGTCGTCCCAGCGCGCGTGCACCACGACGCTCGGCGACACCGCGGAATCGTAGGCGGCTACTTCTTCTTCGGCGGCAGCGACGCCACGTAGGTCAGGCCGCGGTCGATCCACGCCCGCAGCGATGCCGGTCGGGCGACGATGGACGGCGGCACGACGACGTACTCCTTCATCGCGCGACCGGGCATCGGCTCGAACGGCGCCGCGCCCTTCTCCTTCAGCAGCTTCGCGCGGTCCGCTTCGGAGAGCCGGACGACGACCTTGTCCTGATAGGTGCCCGCGAACATGTTGCCGTTCACGAAGAGCGCGGGATATCCGAACATCGGCTTCTTCACCGCGCGCGGGTCTCTCGGCGCCGCCTTCTCGAACGCGGCGATGAGCTCCGGCGGCGACTTCTTCCACTCCATCGCTAGCGGCCACCTCCGATGCGTCGCGCGAGCAGCTCGCGCTCGGCGGGATTGTCCGTCAGCGCGAACGCCTGCTCGTCCGCGGCGCGCGCCTCCCCGTCCCGGCCGAGGCCGCGCAGGAACTCGGCGCGCACCGCATGGAACAGGTGGTAGCGCGCGAGCTCGTCCGCGATCGCGTCGGTCTCACGGAGCGCTGGCTCGGGCCCGGCGACGTGCGACAGCGCGACGCTCCGGTTCAGCCGCACCACCGGCGATGGCCACAGCGCCAGCAGACGGTCGTAGAGCTCCAGGATCCGCGGCCAGTCCGTCGACTCGAAGCTCGCGGCGCGCGCGTGCGTCAAGGCGATCGCGGCCTGCAACTGGTACTTGCCGGCGCGGCCCAACGTCGCGGCACGCTCGAGGAGTGTGGCGGCCTCGTCGATCCGCGCGCGATCCCACCTGCGCCGGTCCTGCCGCTCGAAGAGGACCATGCGGCCGGCATCGTCGAAGCGCGTGGCCGACCGCGCGAGGTGCAGCTCGATCAGCGCGAGCAGGCCGAGCGCCTCCGCCTCGCGCGGCAGCAGGCGCGCGAGGAGCGACGCGAGCCACTCCGCGTCTTCGGCGAGATCACGCCGCTCCGGCGCCGCGCCGCTCGTGGCGAGGAACCCCTCGTTGAACGTGAGGTAGAGGACGGCGAGCACCTCGTCCAGGCGCTCGGCGAGCTCCCCGGACTCGGGCGCGCGGAACGGGATCTTCGCGTCGACGATCTTCCGCTTCGCGCGGACGATGCGCTGCGCGATCGTCGCCTCCGGCACGACGAAGGCGCGGGCGATCTCCGCCGTCGTGAGCCCGATGACGGCGCGGAGCGTCAGCGCGAGCTGCGCCTCGCGCGCGAGCGCGGGGTGGCAACAGGTGAAGATGAGATCGAGCCGCTCGTCGGCGGTCCTCGGCGCCGTCACCGGCCGCTCCGCGAGCTCGGCGAGCTTCGCGCGATAGCGCGCGCCA
>DASQXO010000185.1:0-13797 GCA_035639655.1 Candidatus Dormiibacterota bacterium | reverse complement strand
GCGCCGCCGCGGCAGGCTGCCTCGACCGCGCGCGGGAAGTCCTCCAGCGCGACGCCGGCGGAGAGCACGACCCACGGGACGCCGATCGCGCTCGTGATCCGCTCGCACCGACGCGTGGTCTCCTCGAGCGACTCCTTGCCGAAGCCGGGGACCTCCGCCTTGTACACATCGGGGTCGCACGCCGCGAGCTCCCGCGCCGCCTCGAGGAGGAGCTCGTCGTCGTCGCGCCGCACGACGCCCTCGACGATCGCGAGCAGCTTCGCCGCGTGAGCGGCGCGCACGAACTCGCGAGTCATGCCGACGCGACGCAGGCGCTGCGCGTCGCGCCGCCACACCACGAGGAGCTTCGCCGCGACGGCGCGCGTCGCCAGCAGTGCCGAGGCTTCGAAGCGCGTGTCAGACACGACGCCCGGCTCGCTGTACTCGAGCGCGTCGGCGGCGACGATGAGCGCGCACTCGACGCGACGCATCGCCACGGCGCCGAACTCGTTGTCGAGCAGCATCGCCGAGGCGTGGGGCGAGAGCTCCTCGGCGACGGCGAGCTTGAAGTCGACCAGGGTCGCGCCCGGGACGTTCGTCGCGAGGGTCTGCGTGAAGAGCTGCCGCAGCGATTCGCGCTGATCCATCGCGACCATCGCGAGCGCGCCGGACGGGCGCGCGATGCCGGCCAGGCTCACTCCGAGTGCTCGCCGAGCGCGAGACATGCCGCGCCGAGCAGCCCCGCGCGCTCGCCGAGCTGCGCCGGCACGACCTGGATGTCCCGGGTGAACTCGAACTGCGCGCTCGCGCGCAGCGACGCCTCGAGCGGCGGCCCGAGCAGGTCCCATGCGCGCAGCGCCACGCTGCCGCCGACGATCGCGATCTCGAGGTCGCACAGCGCCTCGACCGACGCGATGCCGCGCCCGAGCGCGTCGCCGGCCTCGGCGTAGAGGCGCATCGCGAGCTCGTCGCCGTGACGGGCGAGCTCGGCGATCTCCGCCGCGCTCCGCGCCGCGCCGGTCTCGTCGCGGTAACGCCGAGAGAGGCCGGTCCCGGACGCGTACGCGCTGACGCAGCCGCGCGCGCCGCACTCGCAGCGGACGCCCTCGCGCGCGACGTTCACGTGGCCGATGTGACCCGCGTGTCCGTGCGCGCCCTGCACCAGGCGGCCGTCGACGATGAGCCCGCCGCCGACGCCGGTGGACACGACCATGCCGAGGAGGTGTCGCTTGCCGCGGCCCGCGCCGCGCCACCACTCGCCGAGCGCGACCGCCTTCGCGTCGTTGTCCACGACGCACGGGTGGCCGAACGCGCGGACGAAACGCTCGCGCAGCGGAAACTCGCGCCAGGCGGGGATGTGCAGCGGCGAGACGACGCCGTCCGGATAGCGCATCGGTCCGCCGCAGCCGACGCCGATCGCGTCGACCGCGACCGTCGCGTCGTCGAGCGCGTCGCGACAGAGTCGCTCGAGGCGCGCGAACAACGTCTCGCCGCCGCCGGGCCCGGGCACGCCGGTCGCGGTCTTCGCCTCGGCGAGCACCTCGCCGTCCGAGGTCACGACGCCCGCAGCGAGCTTCGTTCCGCCGACGTCGACGGCGAGGACGCGACCGGTCCGCATCGCGTCGGATTCTGACGATTCGGCCTGTCGCCTGCGCATCGAGTCCGATGTCCCGGCCGCGGTTCGCCGGCCTCGCGTCGCGGGCGCGTGCCGCGTCGATTACCTCGAGCGCGCGACCGCGGAGCTCGCCGTGGGGGAGGCGGCGAGCTCCGCGTGCCGCTCCGTGGCAGCTCGCCACGGCGCGCTTCGTCCTCGCGCGCTAGCGGCGCGTGACGTCGATGACGAGTCGGGCCGGGTCCGCGAGCACGGTCGCGCTCACGCACGACGCGCCCGAGAGGCCGGCGTACCACGTCGCGATCGCCTCGAAGTCGCCGCCCTCGGCGAACTCGCTCAGCGTCTTGTAGCCGGTCTTGAAGTCGGTCGTGCCGGTGTACCCGGTCGTGCCGTCAATGCCCATGCGCGTCCCGCCCCGCAGCGTGATGCCGAACACCGGATCGCCGCTGATCGTGAGCGGCAGCCCGCTCGGGTCCTTGTAGATCGGACGAGCGGCGGCTTTGATCTCGTAGGCGGGGACGCCTGCGGCGCCGCCGCGCGGTCCGAACTCGAACACGATGCGGTCGTAGTCGCCGTGGGACGCAACGCGGACATCGAGGATCTGCGCATACGCGACGGTGCCCTTGCCGGAGGCGGTCGTGTCGCAGACCGCGGCGCTCGGCGACGCGGTCTCGACCGGCGTCGCGCTCGCGGTCGGGCGCACGCTCGGCGAGTTCGACGCGGTCGCCGATGGCCGCGCGAGCACCCCGCTCGGCGCGGGCGTCCCGCAGGCAGCGAGAAGAAGCGGTGTGGCGAGGATGGCGCGGAGCAGGAGCGCGCGTGTCATGGATGTCCTCCCTGGTCGCGGGCTTACGACAACAAGAGTCCTAAACGGCGCCGAATGTTTAGCCGTTCCGCGGCCATCGGCGTGACCGCCACGCGTCTGACAGTCGGGGTCGAAGCGGTGTCGACACGGATCGCGCTCGCATGGCTGGCGGTGCTCGGGCTGACCGCGTGCACCGCAGAGCCGGCGGCTCCCTCCGCGACGACGACGGCAACGGCGTCGGCGACCGCGACGCTCGCGCCGAGCGGCGACGTCATCTACATGCGCGGCGACGAGCGGCTGCGCGACGCAGTCGTCATCGACGCGGATACCGGCCGGGTGATGAGATGGATTCCCTGGGGACCCGTCTCGGCCGATGGGTCGCTCGTGTTCACGGCGGTCTCCGACTCCGGCCGCACGACGGTGCGCGCGCTGCAGCTCGGTACCGGGAATGCGCTCAACGAGGTCGTCCTGGACGGTATCTACGACTGGGGCGCGCAGGGCATGCGCGGCGATCGCGTCGGGCTCTCGCCGAGTGCGAGCTGGATGGTGCTGCACGAGACCGGGGACCCGAGCAGCTTCGTCGTACTCGACGCGCTGTTGAACGTGAGGACCCGCGTGCAGCTCGCCGGCAATTTCCAATTCGTCGCCATCGACGACGACGGTGCGGCGCTGTACCTGCTCGAGACCGCCACCGGGGCGGGCAACGGCGTCTACCGGCTGCGCCGCGTCGACCTCAGGAGCAAGACCCTCGCGCCGGAGGCGGTCGTGGATCGCGGCACGACGGATGAGCGCGTCACGGGGTACCCGGTGCGCACGATCACCTCGCGCGACGCGCACCGCATCTACACGCTGTACTACGTTCCCGGCGGCCGTGCCTTCGTGCGCGCGCTGACGCCGACGCTTGGTAATTCCGAGCGCATCGGGCTCCCGCTTCCGCCGCCGTTCGCCGACGGCGAAGCGGATCTCGCCTGGACGTTCACGCCGTCACCCGATCGTGGCACCGCATACGCGCTCAACGCGCTCATCGGTCGGATCGCGGCGATCGATCTCGACGAGATGCGGGTCGCGCGGTCGGCGACATTCCTGGTGAGCCGCGCCGGTGACTCGCCGCTCGACGCGATCGCGCGTTGGTTCTTCCCGATCGCCGAGGCGAAGTCGGAACTCTTCGCGTCCGCCGTCGTGTCGCCCGACGGCAGGACGCTCTACGCGACGGAGAAGTACGGGACAGCGGTGCTCGTCATCGACACCGCGACGCTCACCGTCCGCTCGCGCATCGCGGGTCAGCAACTCGGCCAACTCGGCCTGAGCGCGGACGGCCGTCGCCTGTACGCGGTCCGCGCCGACGGACGTCAGCTGATCCGCATCGATCCGGTGGCCGGCACGGTCGTCGGCACGCTCCCGCTCACGCTCGACTTCGCCGGCGTCATCTACCGCATCGCGTCGCGCTGAGATCCGGGCGTCAGCGAAAGAGCTCGATCCTGGCGGCATGTCCCACGGTCTTCGCCAGCCGCATATCGGCGGTCACGAGTGGGGCGCGAAGCGCTTCAGCCAGCGCGACGTACACGGCGTCACAGGGGGTCAGGACTTCGCGCAGCTCCCAGGCGCGATCCAGCAGCGCACGATGCGGATGGCGCATGACGGCAACTCGCCAACGACGATCGTGCCTGCTCCGCGCGCCCCAGCTCGATCTCGCGCCGCCGTAGCAGCCCGCGAAGCGCGTGGACCACCTCGACGTCGATGAGATGCGGCGCGTGCAGCGAGTCGTCGCGCCGCCGGATGCGCCGCTCGATGCCTTCCGCGGCCGTGCTCTGGACGAGCACCTCGACGACGGCCGATGCGTCGACGACGATCACGCGCCGTCGCGATGTTCCCGGATGATCTCCGCCGCGCTCGTCCGCCGTTTCAGCTTCGGGATACGATGCAGGCGTTCGAGGATCTCTTCCATGGTCGGTCGAGCCGCGACCTGTTCGACCTCGGCGAGCAGATAGTCCGATAGGGTCATGCCGGCGGCTGCAGCGCGTGCCTTCAGCGTTCGATGGACGCCATCGGGGACGTTCCGGATCTGGATCATCTTTGCCATGCGACGCGCGCACTCTCGCATGCTGGCCACAGGTAGGACCCAGCCGCGGCGCATAACGGCCGCGTCGCGATCAACCGCCGGCGAGGCTGAGCACCTCGATCCCGCGCCACCTGCCGTCGCAGTACAGCGCACCCTTTCCGCCGGCGCGTCTCGCGCCATCGGCGTCAGTCAGCTCGAGCACGATGGGGCCGAACTGGGCGGCGCCGTCCCAGCCGTCGAGCGTGTTGACCGTCACGTCGACGAGTGACAAGCGCTCGCCGTTCGCGGCTCTCTGAGCGAGAACGCGTGCCGCCTCTTCGCGGCCGTAAGCGACGACGGTCGCGTCGGAATACCAAAGAAACGCAGGGCTCAGGTACGCGAGGATCTCATCCGCGTGCCCACGATTCACGGCCCCGATGAACTCCTCCAGCATCAGCCGCACTGCGGCTGCGTCCGTGCAACGCGGTTGCTCCGCGATGGGCGGACTCCGCCGTTCGACGATCGGCGCCGACTCTGGGTGCGCGCACGCGACCGCGAACAGAACGAGCGCGAGCGCTCGCGTCCACATCGTTAGGTCCGCCGCACGTCGACGACGAAGGTGAGGCTCGACTCGCCGACGCGCCAGGTCGCCTCCCAGCAGCCGTTCGTCGGGAAGAGATAGCCGCTCGCCATGAAGCCCGGTCCGGCGTCACCGGCGCTGCCGCTGAAGCTCGCCTCGAATCCCGGCGGCGTTTTCCCCTCGAGCCGCCGCGCGACGGCACTCGCGTGCCCGGGCACGAGCGCGTAGGCCCAGAACTTCGACGCAAAGGTCGGCGAGCCCCAGGTGACCACACCGTCGTAGGGCAGCGAGATCCACAGGCCGTCGCTGCCGAACCAGTTCCCGCGCTCCTCCATGTCGTGCTTCACCTGCTCGAACGTGACCGGCGGCATCACGCCGCCACGTACGAATTCGATGACCTGATCCGGCGGGATCTGATGCGCGAGCGTGACCGGACACGGTCCGCGCAGGGACGGCGCCGGTGACGGCGGCGCTGCGGCCGACGCGCACGCCGCGGAGAGGAGAGCGAGCGCGACGATCGCCATCCATCGCATGTGAAGGTGACGACGGAGAGTGACGGCGGGCGAGCGATCCGCCGCTAGGAGGCGGGCGGGAGGCAGCGCACGATCGTGACGCCATCGCGTCCGGCGCGGACGCGATGCGATCCGAGCACGTGCGGGACACAGAACGTGTCGCCGCGATGCAGCGGCACACGGCCGCCGCCGTACTCGATCTCGCCACGGCCCTCGAGCACGACGCCGACCCAGTACCCGGTCCGGAGATCGCGCGACGCGTTCGGCGCGAGCCGGAGTTGGGTCGCGCCGAAGAACTCGGCGAAGCCGTCGGGAAGCAATGCGGTCTCGCCCTCGCGCTTCGGATCGGCGCGCCGGACAAATCGCGACACGACCTCGTCACGCCTGTGACCGCTGCGGTCGACCGCGTCGATCGCGACGTCCCACCCGAGCCCGAGATGCGCCGCCTCCGGCGCGATCGGAAAGCCGGCGTGCTCGATGAGGATCGAGAAATTCGTCGGCTCCTGCACTTCGACCATGAAGACGCCGGGGCCGATCGCGTGCGGCATCGCCGCGGGGATCATCACGACGTCGCCGGCACGCACGGCGAACCGGTGCGTCGCGGCAAGGATCGCGCGGACGTCCTGGCGCACCGTCCAGTCGAGCAACGTTGCGCGCGCGATCTCCTCGCGGAAGCCGACGTGGACGTACGGCTCCTCGTCGCCGATGCGTCGCGTCGCGACGACGATCCACGCCTCCGTCTTGCCGAACGGCGAGCCGAGATTGCGGCGCGCGAACTCGCGCGTCGGGTGGCAATGCACCGGCAGTCGCACCGACGTGTCGAGCAGCTTCACGAGCAGGCCGGTCGTCGCGCCCCAGCGACGGACCATGTCGCGCCCGACGATCTCGGCCGCCTTGTCGCGGAGCAGGTCGCGCAGGAATCCCTCCCACCCGTCGAGGCGAACGCGCGAGAGTCCTTCCGTCGGAGCGCGGTCTCCGCCGAACGGCGTCACCGACGCGATCCAATCCTCGGGATAGTCGCCATCCTTCGGCTCCGCGGCGCCGCGGAGCGCGTCGATCAGCGCGCCGCCCTGGTAGAAGAGGCGGACGCGATTCGGGACGAGCGGGATCGGCGCACCGAGCCGGATCACAGTCGGTTCGCCGCGGCGAGATCGCGCAACGACGCGATCCGCTCCGCCGCCTCGTGCAGCTCCGGTCGGGGACGCGGCTCGAATCGTTGCGACGCCATCGGCGCGAGCGCTGGACGCGCGCCGTCGACCACCCATTGCGCCTGCCGCGCGGCACCGGCGGCGGCGGCTTCGACGAGCGACGGCCGCACGACGGGCAGGTCGAACACGTCCGCGCACAGCTGCGCCCACGCGTCCGAGGCCGCGCCGCCGCCGACGAGCGTCACCTCCGTCGGCTCCACCCCGGCTCGGCGCAGCGCGTCGAGCGCGTACGCGAGACCGAACGTGACGCCCTCGACGACGGCGCGCACGATCGCGTCGCGGCCGTGTTGCGGACGCAGGCCGACGAACACCCCAGCGCCCTCGGGTCGGTTCGGCGTGCGCTCGCCGGAGAGGTACGGCAGGAACGCGAGTCCGCCGGCGCTGCCATTCGCGAGCGCCGCGTCGACCGCGGCGTGCGACAGCCCGAAGAGCTCGCGGACCCACTCCGTCGCACTCGTGCAGTTCAGCGTGCACGCGAGGGGCAGCCACCCGCCGGTCGAGTCGCAGAACGCGGCCGCCTCGGCGATCGGATCGATCGCCGGCTCGTGCCGGTATGCGAACGCGGTCCCCGACGTGCCGAGACTCACGGCGACCGGACCCTCGCCGACGACGTCGGATCCGATCGCGGCGCACATGTTGTCGCCGCCGCCCGCGCTCACCGGCAGGCCCCCGGCGAGGCCGAGCTCGTCGGCGGCCTCACGTCGGAGCGCCCCGATACGCGACAGCGACCGCGTGACGCGCGGCAGCGCCCGGTGCCAGTCGCGCCGATCGTCGATCGTGGCGAGCACCGGCTCGCTGTAGCGGCGCGCGCGTACGTCGAAGTACGCGGTGCCGGAGGCGTCGCCGGGTTCGGTGGCGAACTCGCCGGTGAGCCAGAGGTTGAGGTAGTCGTGCGGGAGGCACAGGCGGGCGGTCCGCGCGTACGCGTCCGGCTCGTGGACGCGCACCCACGCGATCTTCGGCGCGGTGTACCCGGGCAACAGCAGGTTGCCGGTGAGTGCGAGGACGCGCTCGTTCCCGCCGAGCGCCTCCGTGAGCCCCACGCACTCGTGCGCCGTGGTCGTGTCGTTCCACAGCTTCGCGGGACGGACCGGTCGATCGTTCGCGTCGAGGCACACGAGGCCGTGCTGCTGTCCCGAGACGCCGATCCCCGCGACGTCGAATCGCCCCCGCCGCAGCGCCTCGCGGACCGCGGCGCGGAGCGCGTCGATCCACCAGGCGGGGTCCTGCTCGCGCGTGCCGTCGTCGCGCTCGATGAGCGCGTGCGTCGCGCGGCCGACCGCGACGACGGCGCCGGAATCAGCGTCTCGCAGCACGACCTTCGTGGACTGCGTGCCGCAATCGATGCCGAGGTACGCGCGTGGCGGCGTCATCGTCGAGACAGTGATAGCCGACTCACGGATCTTTCGCCGCACCGCGCGCGTCGGTCGCAAACGACGGCGCCATGTTCCCGTTCGCGCGCGCTCCTGATCCGCACGCGCTCTATCCTCGGCACGATGACCCGCGCGGCGTTCGCGTTCATCTTCATCACCGTCCTGCTCGACATGATCGCGTTCGGTGTCGTCATCCCCGTATTTCCCGGACTGGTCGTGCGTCTCGAAGGCGGCGATACCGCGGCGGGCGCGACGGCCTTCGGGGTCTTCGGCGCCGCGTGGGCGCTGATGCAGTTCCTCTTCCAACCGGTGCTGGGCGGACTGTCTGATCGCTTCGGCCGAAGGCCGGTCATCCTCCTCTCCAACCTCGGCCTGGGCCTCGATTACATCGTGATGGCGCTGGCGCCGAACCTCGCGTGGCTCTTCCTCGGCCGCGTCGTCTCCGGGATCACGTCGTCGAGCTTCTCCGCCGCGAACGCGTACATCGCCGACGTGACGCCGCCGGAGAAGCGTGCCGCTCGGTTCGGGATGGTCGGCGTGGCGTTCGGGATCGGGTTCATCATCGGTCCGGCGCTCGGCGGCGCGCTCGGGGCCGTCGACCTCCGTGCGCCGTTCTGGGCCGCGGCCGCGCTCAGCCTCGCGAATTTCGCGTATGGGTTCTTCATCCTCCCCGAGTCGTTGCCGGCAGAGCGGCGATCCGCCTTCCAGATCCACGCCGCCAATCCGATCGGCGCTCTGCATTTCGTCCGCACCCGGCCGGGCCTCTCGACGCTCGCGATCGCCGCCTTCTTCGCGTACCTCGCGCACGACTCGCTGCCCGCGGTCTTCGTCCTCTTCACGCAGTACCGCTTCGCCTGGGACGAGCGCGCCGTCGGGCTCGCCCTGGCGCTGGTCGGCGTGTCGTCGATGGTGGTGCAGGGCCTCGTCGTGGGCCGAGCGGTCGAACGCCTCGGGGAGCGCGGCGCGCTCGCGGCCGCTCTGATGCTCGGCCTGATCGCGCAGCTCCTATTGGGGCTCGCGCCGGTGCCGGCGGTCTTCATCGTCGGGATCGCGCTGTGGTCGTTCTTCGGTCTGTTCGGTCCCTCGCTGCTGGGACTCGCGACGCGGAGCTGCGCGCCGACGGAGCAGGGCCGGCTGCAAGGCGTGTTCGCGAGCCTGCACGCCGTGACGGCGATCGCCGCGCCGCTCATGTTCACGCAGACCTTCGCGCTCGCGGTCGGCGACCTGCGTGCGTTCCTGCTACCGGGATCGCCGTTCGTTCTGAGCGCGCTGCTGCTCGCTGCGTCGCTCGCCACGGTATGGCGCGTCGTGTTCGGCGCGCGCGCGGAGTCTCCGGCCGCGGCATGACCGCGCGCGAGGTCGTTCTCCTCGGCGGCGACGCGTGGCGCATCACCGGGTTCGTCGGCGACGAGTGGCGCTGGAAGAAACTCGCCGAGGATGCGGCCAGCCCGAACGTCATCTGGCATCCCGCGCGCGTGCCGGGCAGCGTCGTCGACGACCTCGCGCGTGCCGGCGTCCTCGCCGATCCGTACTTCGACCGCAACTCGCTCGCGGCCGAGTGGGTGCCGCAACGGACGTGGGTGTACCGGCGCACGTTCCGCGTCGACGGATCGGCGCGCGGCCGGCGCGCGACGCTCGCATTCGACGGCATCGACTACGAGGCCGAGATCTTCCTCAACGGCGAGCGGCTCGGCGCGCACCGCGGCATGTTCGTGCCGGCTCGTTTCGACGTGGGCGAGCGCCTGCGGTTCGATCGCGACAACGTGCTCGCGGTGGCGATCGCGCCGGCCCCGGATGAGGTGCCGCAGATCGGCGAGACCGAGCGGGTGCGCACGCACAAAGCACGCATGAACTACGGCTGGGACTTCTGCCCCCGCCTCCCGCATCAGGGACTGTGGGACGACGTGCGCCTCGTGCTCACCGGAGCGACGCGCATCGCCGACGTCTGGGTGCGCGCGACGCCGTCCGCGGACCTCGCACGCGCCGAGGTCGAGGTCCGGACAGCGCTTGATGGGCCCGACGCCGACGTGCGCGTCGAGATCCTGCGCGACGGCGTGCGAGTCGGGGAGGGCAGCGGCGCCGCCGCGCGCATCGACGTCGAGCGCGCCGCGCTGTGGTGGCCGAACGGACACGGCGCGCAGCCGCTCTACGAGTGCGTCGTGCGCGCGGGCGATTCGGACGAGCGCCGCGTCGCGTTCGGCATCCGCCGTGTCGAGCTCGCCCCGAACGAGACGTCCGATCGCAAGGCACGTCCCTACGTGTTCGTGGTGAACGGGCGGCGCGTGTACGTGAACGGGTGGAACTGGGTCCCGATGGACCTGCTCTATGGTCCGGAGCGGCAGGACAAGCTCGGCCGGCTGGTCGAGCTAGCGCGGCGTGCGCACGTGAACCTCTTCCGCGTGTGGGGCGGCGGGCTCATCGAGCGCGACTCGTTCTACGACGCGTGCGATCGCGCCGGGGTCATGGTGTGGCAGGAGTTCATCCAGTCGTCCTCGGGTCTCTCGAGCGAGCCCTCGCGCGACCCCGCGTTCGTCGAGATGCTGCGTCGCGAGGCCGAGGTCATCGTGCCGCGCAAGCGCAACCATCCCTCGCTCGTGGCGTGGTGCGGCGGGAACGAGCTCGCGGACAAGGAGGCCCCGCTCACCGAGGACCGCTCGCCGGCGCTCGCTGCGCTGCGCGACGTCGTGCGCGCGCTCGACCCGGAGCGAGCGTGGTTCCCCTCGTCGCCGTCGGGCCCGAAGTCCTCGAACTCGCTCGAGAACATCCGCAAGGTTCCCGATCAGCTGCACGACGTGCACGGTCCCTGGGAGCACCAGGGCCTCGAAGCGCAGTGCGCGCTGTACAACGCCGGCACCTCGCTCTTCCATTCGGAGTTCGGCGTCGAGGGGATGACGAACCGCGAGACGATCGACGCAACGCTGCCGGCGGAGGGCCGCCGGCCCGCGACGCGCCAGAACCCGATGTGGACGCACCGCGGCGACTGGTGGATCAACGAGCCGGTCGTGCAGAAGGCGTTCGGCGGCGGCATCGACGATCTCGAGACGCTGCGGCGGTGTAGCCAGTTCTTGCAGCTGCAAGGACTTGCATATGCGGTCGAGTCGAACCGGCGCCGTCAATGGCGCAACTCCGGAAGCATCCCCTGGCAGTTCAATGAGCCCTATCCGAACGGCTGGTGCACGTCCGCGATCGACTACTTCGCTCGACCGAAGCCGGCGTACTACGGCGTCGCCCGTGCGTATGCGCCTATGGCGCTCTCGGCGTCATTCCCGACCTTCGCCTGGGGCGGTCGCGAAAAGTTCGCGGCGACCGTGTGGGTCGCGAACGCGACGGTCAAGGGTTACGCGAACGTCCGGCTCGAGTGGCGGCTCGTCGGCGCGAGTGGGAGCGAGCACGCGCGGGGGTCCGCGCGCGTCGACGTGCCGAAGCTCGCGGCCGCGCGCGTGGTCGACGTCGAGCCGGCGCTCGCCGGTGTCGACGATGTGTTTTTCCTCGATCTGCGACTCGGTGAGCTCGCCTCGGCTCGCTACGTGTTCAGCGCCGCGACCGATCTCGCGCCGCTCCTGCACATCGCCCCGACGGAGCTCGACTGCGAGCCGCGCGGGTTCGAAGGCGGTGAGGATCGGTTCGCGACGCGCGTGCGGATCAGGAACGCCGGAGCGCGCGCCGCGCTGAACGTCGAGATACATGACCCGCGTCACGTCGCGACGGCCGGATGGCTCTACGCCGAGCCGAACTACTTCTCGCTGCTGCCGGACGAGACGGTTGAGGTGCAGCTCGAATGGCGGGGCGACGGCACCGTACGCCACTGGCAGCTGCAGGCATGGAACGCAGAGCCTCGTGCGCAGACAACGCGTCGCGAGGAGATCGCGGTCTCGTAGAGTCCTATCGGCGGTCGAATCGCCAGCGCGTCGCGCCGTGGGGTTCCACCGTCGCGACGCCGAAGACGGTGTGGACGGTCATCCGGTAGAGATGCCACGGCGGCGGCCCGGCGCTTGGCGCGCTGTATGGCGCCGTTAGCGCATCGTTCTCGACCTCCGCGGGCCACCCGACGTCGCGATAGATCGCGGCAAGCCGCGCGAGCGTCGAGGCTTCCGTGACGCGCTCAGCCTCGCCTTCGAGGATAAGGTCGATGCCGTCGAGCCTCGCCGAGACGGTGCAGCGCGGGTTGCCGGCGAGGTCGCGCGACTTGCGCGCGTCCGGGCTGCTCGTGAAATACAGATCGCCCTCGTGCCACACCGCGCCAACGCCCGCCGCGTGTGGTCGGCCATCCGGCCGCGTCGTGCCAAGGAACCACGTCACGCTCGGCGATGCCGACGCGGCGCCGAGGGCATCACGCGCTCGTTTCCACGCGAGCGCGGGGTGACCGTAGCGGTCGAGATTGCGCACCGAAACGGGCGCTCGATCCGGCATATTCACCGTGACGATATCCCGGGTCGTCGCATGCCAGATGAGGGGATCCGGCTAATCGGCCTGATAGACCACGCGCGAACGGGACAGGTCCGCGACCGCGGACAGCGTCGCGAAGAGTCCGCTGAGCACCGCTCCGCAGAAAACGAGCGCCGCGACGTCATGGACGCCGACCGCGTCGAGCCCGAGCTGTCCGAGGCCGCGCCAGCCGAAGAGGTACTCGATGATCGGCAGACTCGCCACGGAGACGCGCAACCCGCTTGCGACGGCCTCGACGAGCACGGGCCGCATGTGCGGAAAGACATGGATCACGAGGATCGCTCGCGTCCCGAGCCCCTTCGCCGCGGCCGTCGTCACGAAGTCGGCGCGGAGGATCTCCAGCAGGCGCGTCGAGACGAGCTGTGCCGTCCACGTGATCGCGGGGATCGAGATGGACAGGAGCGGTAGGACGAGATGGCTGTCGTAACCGAAGCCGTACACGGGAACGAGTCGCAGTCCGGTCCTCTCGGCGCCGAGGAGAACGACAAGGATCTGGAGGAAGTAGGCGACGAAGAAGGCCGGCACCGAGGCGACGAGCGCCGTGCCGGCGACGATCAGGCCGGCGGCGATGACGTTGCGGCGGATCAGCGCGACGCCGACGCCGACGAGCGTGCCAAGAGCGAGCGCGAGGACGACGGCTCCGAGGAGCAGCGCGAGGGTGCGGAACGTCGCATCGACCAGGAGATCGGCGAACGGCGTGCGGTACAGGTCGACGACGCTGAAGCAGCCGCCGGCGGGCAAAGCCGTTCCACCCGGCGAGCCGACGGCGTCGCGGGCGCAGGCAAAGCCGGGATGGGTGACGTAGCGCGCGAAGTTCGACATCAGCAGCGGAAGCGTGAACGCGAGCGCGAGTGCGACCGCGACGACGGTGAGCGGGACGCGGACGAGGCGCCCGGCACCGTATGTCACCGCGGGAGCTCTGGAGCGCGAAGCGCGTGCCGACCGGCGAGGTAGCCGACCACGGCGACGACGTCGGAGCGGGCGTCGCCGGTGCCTCCCGTCGCGCCCATGGCGACCGTCTTCGTGAAAGGCAACGGCGCAGCCATCCGCGCGATCGAGGCCGTCTGGCGCGTCACCTCGTAGCGAGCGCCGACCTTCTGCGCGTAGAAGTCGAGCGCGGGGATGAGGTCGCCGTTCGCCGACTCGAAGTTCAGCACGTCGCCGCGGAGCTGTTCGAGGACCAGGACCAACGCGACGCGGGCGTCGTCGAACGCGCCGCGGATGATCTTCGGATCGGCTCGTCG
>DASQXO010000184.1:0-20160 GCA_035639655.1 Candidatus Dormiibacterota bacterium | reverse complement strand
CGTACTACGTGATCGAGGTCAACCCGCGGGTATCGCGCTCGTCGGCGCTGGCCTCCAAGGCGACCGGATACCCGATCGCGCGCGTGGCGGCGAAGATCGCGATCGGCAAGCGCCTGCACGAGATCCCGAACTCGGTGACCGGAAAGACGACAGCCGCGTTCGAGCCCGCGCTCGACTACGTCGTGGTGAAGATCCCGCGGTGGCCGTTCGACAAGTTCGCGTCGGCCGATCGCACCCTCGGGACGCAGATGAAGGCGACCGGCGAGGTCATGGCGATCGATCGCACCTTCGAGGCCGCGCTGCAGAAGGCGCTGCGCTCGCTCGAGCTCAAGGGACGCGGACTCCTCTGGGAGGATCCGGAGTGGGTCGCGGTGAACGAGCCGCACGAGTTCGCGTACCGGTTCCTCGACCGCCCGCGGGACGATCGGCTCTGGGCGCTGTTCGCGGCGCTGCGGCGCGGCGCGTCGATCGACGAGCTCCGCGCGCAGACCGGCGTCGACCCCTGGTTCCTGCGCAAGATGCTCCGCCTCGTCCGCTTCGCCGAAGACGAGCTGCAGGGGAAGACGCCGACGCCGGGGTTGCTGCGCCGCGCGAAGCGCCTCGGATTCCCCGACACCGACATCGCGCGCCTCACCGGGACGCTCGTGTCCGACATCCGCGCGCTGCGCACGCAGTGGGGCGTCGTGCCGGTGTACAAGATGGTCGATACCTGCGCCGCCGAGTTCGCCGCGCAGACGCCGTACTTCTACTCCACGTACGAGCAGGAGAACGAGGCCGTCGCGCTCGCCGAGCGCAAGGCGATCGTCCTCGGCGCGGGGCCGATCCGGATCGGGCAGGGGATCGAGTTCGACTGCTGCTGCGTGCAGGGCGCGGCGGCGCTCGATGCGGCGGGAGTGCGCTCGATCATGGTCAACTCGAATCCGGAGACCGTCTCGACGGACTTCGACGCGAGCGCGCGACTGTACTTCGAGCCGCTCGACGACGAGTCCGTCGCGAGCGTGCTCGCGAACGAGGGCGCGACCGTCGACCGGCCGCTGCCCGTCCTCGCGCAGTTCGGCGGGCAGACCGCGCTGAACATCGCCGACCGGCTCGCCGGCATCGGCGGATCGATCGCGGGGACGTCCGCCGACGCGATCGGCATCGCCGAAGATCGGCGCCGGTTCCACAGCCTCTGCGATGCGCTCGGCATCCCGCAGCCGCCCGGCGGCACGGCCGACGACCTCAAGGACGCGTTCGCCATCGCGCACGAGGTCGGCTTCCCGGTGCTCGTCCGTCCGTCGTACGTCCTCGGCGGGCGTGGCATGGAGATCGTGTACACGGAGGAGGACCTCGCGCGCTACTTCGAGGCGGCGCTGTCGGTCGGGACCGGCCGCGTGCTCGTGGACAAGTACGTCGAGGGTCGCGAGGTCGAGGTCGACGCGGTCTCCGACGGCGAGGACACCCTCGTCGCCGGGATCATGGAGCACATCGAGCGCGCCGGCGTGCACTCGGGCGACTCGTTCGCGGTCTACCCCGCGCGCAATCTGCTTCCGGACGAGGAGCGCCAGATCGTCGCGCACACCGAGCGCATCGCCGCCGCGCTGCCCGTCAAAGGCCTGCTCAACATCCAGTTCATCGTGCGCGACGGCACCGCGTACGTGCTCGAGGTGAACCCGCGCGCCTCGCGCACGGTGCCGTTCCTGACGAAGGTCACCGGCGTGCCGCTCGTGCGCCTCGCCGTGGAGATCGCGCTCGGCAAGACCCTGCGCGGGCTGGGGCAGCAGCGCGGCCTCCATCCGGCGCGCGACCTCGTGGCGGTCAAGGCGCCGGTCTTCTCGATGGCCAAGCTCCTCGACGTCGACACGCACCTCGGGCCGGAGATGAAGAGCACCGGCGAGATCATGGGCGTCGATCGTGCCTTCGCGCCCGCGCTGTGGAAGGCGCTCGTCGCGGCCGGCATGGCGCCGCCGCCGGAGGGCGCGGTCCTCGTCACCGTCGCGGACCGCGACAAGGCGGAGGCGCTGCCGATCATCGAGGGCTTCCACTGGCTCGGGTACGAGCTCGTCGCCACGTCGGGGACGGCGGCGGCGATCCGCAAGCTCGGTCTCCCGGTGCGCGAGATCAAGAAGATCGATGAGGGCTCGACCGCGATCATCCAGTTCATCCGGTCCGGCACGTGCGCCGCGGTCGTGAACACGCCGACGCTCGGCCGCTCCGTGCAGCGCGACGGCTTCCTCATCCGGCGCGCCGCCGTCGAGAGCCGCGTCCCATGCCTCACCTCGCTCGACACCGCCGCCGCGGTCGTGACCGCGCTCCAGGGATCGGGCGCCGGGTACAGCGTCGACGCGCTCGAGCGGTACCGCGAGCAGAAGGCGATGGCCGCGAGCGCGTGACGCGAGGCTGAAAGCGGCGCGAGGTCATGTGGGCGCCGGTGCGCCGGCCCGGATTCGAGCACTGCCGCGTCCACGGGAACAAGGCCGACGGGATCGTCATCGGCATCGACGAGCGCGAGCCGTTTCGCGTGCGCTATGCGCTCGAATGGGACGACCACTGGCGCACCCGTGTCGTCCGGGTGGACGTGATCGATCGCGGCAAGAGCCTCGCGCTCGTCGCCGACGGCGACGGTCGCTGGCGCACCGCGGACGGCAAAGCGATCCCGCCGCTCGACGGCTGCATCGACGTCGACCTGAGCGTCACGCCGTTCACCAACACGCTGCCGGTCCGTCGCCTCGCGCTCGCGCCGCTCGCGAGCGCGGACCTCTCAGTCGCGTACGTCGACGCACCCGCCCTTCGCGTCGGCGTCGCGAAGCAGCGGTACACCTGCCTCGTGCGCCGCGACGACGGGACGATGCATCGCTACGAGTCGGGGACGTTCAAGGCCGACGTCGTGCTCGACGCGGACGGTCTGGTCGTGGAGTACCCGCGCGCCTTCACGCGCGTGTGGCCGCGCTCGTGATCCTCGAGACCGCGCGCGTCGTCGCCGCGACCGAGATCGGGGAGCTCGGCACGCTTCTCGCGGTGCGCGCCCCGGACGTCGCGTCGCGCGCGCAGGCGGGACAGTTCGCGCACGTGCGACCGGGGACCGGCTGGGACCCGCTGCTGCGGCGGCCGTACTCCTTCTGCCGCATCGATCGCGACGGCGGCGAGATCGAGCTCATCGTGAAGCCGCTCGGCACCGGCGGCGAGTGGATCGCGACGCGTCGTCCCGGCGACGCCCTCGACCTCCTCGGCCCACTCGGGACGTCGTTCGTCGTGTCGCGCTCGACACGGAACCTGCTGCTGATCGCCGGCGGCACCGGCATCGCGCCGATGCGCGTCCTCGCGGAGCAGGAGGGCGATCGGCGGAACGTCACGCTGCTCATGGGCGGTCGCACGATCCAGCATCTCTGGCCCTCGGACCGGCTCCCGGCGAGCGTCGAATACGTGACCACGACGGAGGACGGAAGCTTCGGGCTGAAGGGTCGCGTGACCGATGCGCTGCCCGCACTCCTGCCGTGGGCCGATCAGGTCATGGCCTGCGGGCCCTGGCCGATGCTCGCCGCGCTCGCGGCGATGCGCGAGTCCCTCGCCCGCGGCCCGGTCGGCGAGCCCGGCCGCGCCGCGCTGCTCGATGCGCAGGTCGCGGTCGAGCAGCACATGGGCTGCGCGATGGGGGTGTGCCGCGCGTGCGTCATCGTGACGGCGCGCGGCAACGAGCGCGTCTGCCGCGAGGGCCCGGTGTTCGCGATCGAGGACGTGCGGTTCGATCGCGGCGAGCCGGCGACGGTCGGAGTCGCGTGATGCCGTGGCGCCGCCCACGCAAGCGCGAGGAACGCGGCGGTCTCGTGCGGAGCTCGCCGGAGGAGCGCATCGAGGAGGCGTTCGAGGACGAGGAGGCCGCCGATGCGCTCGAGGTCGCCGCGCTCGACGGCGCGTCGCTCGACGAGGTCGCGCTCGGCGAACCGACGGGCGAAGCCGGCGCAAGCCTCGCGGCGCCGCTCGCGCACGCGCTCGAGGGCGTCGACCTCCCGAGCGAGACGATCGCGACGCCGAAGCCGCCGCGCGCGCGTCCGAAGCGCGACGTCGCCCGCGCCCCGGTCGCCCCGAAGTACCCGATCCGCTCGCTCGCGACCGACGACGTCGACCTGCGCGTGCGGATCGGCGCGCTCGAGCTGCGCAACCCGGTCATGCCCGCGAGCGGCTGCTTCGGTTGGGGCCTCGACTACGCCGAGCTCTTCGAACCGGGCCTGCTCGGCGCGATCGTGACGAAGGGCACGACGCCGAAGAAACGTCCGGGCAACGCGCAGTACCGCATCGCCGAGACCCCGTCGGGGATCCTGAACTCCATCGGCCTCGAGAACCCGGGCGCCGAGGGCGTCGCGCGTTCGTACGCGCGGCAGTGGCGCGCGATCGGCGCGCCGGTGATCGTCAATGTCGCCGGTTACAGCGTCGAGGACTACGTGTTCGTCGTGCGCACGCTCGCCGACGTCCCGGGCGTGGCGGGCTTCGAGCTCAACATCTCGTGCCCGAACGTCGAGGGCGGCATGCTCTTCGGCACCGATCCCGACCTCGCCGCGCAGGTGACCGCCGCGGTGAAGGCCGAAACGGACCTGCCGGTCATCGTGAAGCTCACGCCGAACGCGGCGGACGTCGTCGCCGTCGCGCTCGCGGTCGCCGACGCCGGCGCCGACGCGCTCACCTGCATCAACACCGTGCTCGGCATGCGCATCGACGTGAGGCGGCGGAGGCCGATCCTCGGGACGCGCTCCGGCGGCCTGTCCGGGCCCGCGATCCGCCCGATCGCGGTACACCTCACTTATCAGGTCGCGCAGCGGGTCTCGATCCCGATCATCGGCGCCGGCGGTGTGACGAGCGCGTCGGACGCGCTCGAGTTCCTCATGGCCGGGGCGTCGGCCGTGCAGGTCGGGACCGCGACCTTCGCCGATCCGCTCGCGCCGGTCCGCTGCATCGAGGGCCTCGCCGCGTACCTGCGCGAGCAGCGCCTCTCGTCGATCCGCGACGTCGTCGGTCAGGCGCTGCCGCCGAAGCCGAGCGAGGCGCCGGAGACGGAATACCGCGCGGAGTGAGCGGCCTCGCCCTCCCGCACGTCGCCGCCGTCGTCTTCTTCGCCGTGCTGCTGGTCTTCGAGCGCGCGCGGCGCTCGCCGGCGCTGTCGTTCGTGCGCCACCCGATGTTCGCGTACCTCGCGCGCGGTGCCCTCGCCCTCGGCTACTTCGCCTTCATCGGCGTCGACCCGTTCCCGTGGTTCGCCGGCGCCGCGACGCTGTGGCTCCTCGCCGCCGCGGTCGGCGTCGTCGCGATCGCCGTCATCCGTCGGCGCGACGTGGCGGCGCTCGCGCGCGGCCAAGGCGGAATGCTGACGCAGGCCGCGTACCTCGCGGTCGTCGTCGCGGTCGTGGAGGAGCTCATCTTCCGCGGCGCGTTCGTGCTCGTCGCGGCCGTCACACCGGCGACGACGGTCCTCGCGAGCGCGGGCGCTTCTGCCGCGTACGTCGTGTGGCGCGCGCTCGTCTACCGCGACCGCGAGCCCCGTTCGCTCGCGATCGTCTTCGCGGCGTCATTCGCACTCGGCCTCCTCGCCGGTCTCTCCCGATCGCTGTGGCCGCCGGTGATCGTGCACGGCGGGTACGTGCTCCTCGCCGGTCCGCCGCGCGCGCCGCGTCGGGTCACTCCATCTGCTGCCCGCCCGTAACGGGATACACCGCGCCGTTCACGTAGCGCGCGTCGTCCGAGGCGAGGAAGACGTAGACCGGGGCAAGCTCCGCAGGCTGCGCGGCACGCTGCATCGGCGAGGATTTGCCGAAGTCGCCGGTCTCCATCGGCGTCTGCGGGATGAGCGGCGTCCACACCGGCCCGGGGGCGACCGCGTTGACCCGGATGCCGCGCTCGATGAGCAGCTCCGCGAGCCCCATCGTGAACGTGACGATCGCTCCCTTCGTCGTCGCGTACGGCAGGATCGTCGGGCTCGGCTTTCGTGATTGGATCGACGTCGTGTTGATGATCGAGCTGCCCGGCCGCATCCGGGGCACTGCCGCCTGCGACAGGAAGAACATCGCCATCACGTTCGTACGGAACGTCCGCTCGATCTCGCTCGCCGGGATCTGCGCGAACTCGTCGTAGGCCTTCTGATACGCCGCGTTGTTCACGAGGATGTCGATGCGGCCGAGCTCGCGCACGGTGCGCTCGACGAGCTCGCGGCAATGCGCCGCATCCTGGATGTCGCCGGCGATGCGCAGCGCGCGGCGCCCGGCCTTCTCGACCCACGCCGCGGACTCGCCGGCATCCTGCTCCTCCTCGGGGAGGTATGACAGCGCGACGTCCGCGCCTTCGCGCGCGTATGCGAGCGCGACGGCGCGGCCGATGCCGCTATCGCCGCCGGTGATGAGCGCGACGCGTCCGCTCAGCTTCCCGCTGCCGCGATAGCTCTCCTCGCCGTGATCGGGACGTGGCCGCATCGCGGTCTCTGTGCCGGGTGTCTCCTGCGACTGCTCGGGGTAGGGCGGCTTCGGTCCGGCCTCGCGCGGGTCCTGCGCGACGCGCCCATTCCCCTCGACGTTCTTCGCCATCTCGTTACTCCTCGTCTCGTGCTCGGTCCCGGCCTGTGCGAGATGGCTGCCAACCCTCGTCACACGGCCGCCACAACTCCCACGTTCTCGCTTGTCGGGCCCCGCCGGCGCCGCCGTCACGCCAAGGTGGGCCCGGACGGGATGCCCGGAGGTGCGCGAAGGCCGTCACCCCCGAACAGGCGACGACGTGACGGGCCGAGCGCGCCACCGTTGGCCTCACGGTGCGTATCCGGATCGCGGCGCTCGGACTGCTCGCTTGCGGACTCGTCCTCGGGTCGGCCGCGCTGGCCGGGCCGCTCGCGACGCCGACCTCCGTCGCGACGAAGCTGCAGCTGCGAGGCCATCTGCCGGACCTTGGAGAGGTGCCGGCGATGTGGGCCTTCACGACCGCCGCCGCGTACGACTCCTTCCGCGTGCAATACGGCATCGCTGACGTGCTGCCTGATTCAAGCTCGCTGTACATGACCTTCGACAAGGAGACCCTCGCGCTGTATACGCGCGGCGACGACACGGGCGGGCGCTGCCTGCGCGCCGGCAGCGTGTCGGCCGTCGTCGGGACGACGGTCGTGCTCGACCTCACGTGGGACGCGTCGAGCTGCGGCGCGCCACCGAGCGCGCACTACCCGTTCGTCCTCGTGTCGCTGTCGCGCGCCGCGGACGACGGCAGCGCGTGGATCGCCGGACGGCAGGTATGCGCGGCCGCGCCCGGCGTCGATGGCTCGCGGGCGTGCGCGCCGGCATCGGGCGCGAGCGCATCACCGTCGCCGACGCCGACGCCGTCCCCGACGACGACGCCCGCGCCGACGCCTGCGCCGAGCGCGACCGTCGCCGCGAGCAGCGCTCCTGCGTCGCCGAGCGCGACGAGTACGCCGCGGCCGAGCCCGACGAAGTCGAGCACGCCAAGCCCGACGGCGACTGCCGTCGTCGCCGGCGCGACGAACGGAGGCGGCGGACTGCTCGACATCATCGGCTGGGTCGCCGTCGGTCTCATCGTCGGCGTGTTCGTCACCGCGCTCGTCATGCGTCCGCGCGTCTATCGCGTCTAAGGAGCGTTGCGCGGGTGTCCCCCGTTGAGGCGACCACGTCACGGTCGAAACACCTCACCGTTGGCGCTGAAGTGAAGGCCGCCGCGGCCGCCCTCGTGCTCGCCTTGATGCTCGGCATCGCGCAGGACGCGAGCGCCGCCCCCGCCGCCGCACCGACGGCGGTGTTCACCCTGACGCAGCTCCGCGGCCACCTTCCCGATCTCGGCGCGACGCCCTCGCTCCGGCTGTTCGGGAGCGCCGCGGAGTACGACGCGTTCCACAAGTCGCTCGGCGACGCCGACGTCTTCCCTTCCGCGAGCGCGTTGAACGCGAACTTCACGCGCGACGTCCTCGCGCTGTACGCGCGCGGCGCCGATGTCGGCGGTCGCTGCCTCACGACGGCGGGCGCCTCGACGGTCAGCGGCGGCGTCGTGGCCGTGAACCTCGCCTGGCAGGACGGGACCTGCGGCGCGCCGGCGAACGCGCGCTATCCGTTCGTCCTCGTCTCACTCTCGCGCACCGCGAACGACGGCAGTCCGTGGCTGTCGCAGCTGCAGTCCGTGTGCGCCAGCGCACCGGGCGTCGACGGCTCGCGCGCCTGCGCGCCGGTGGTTGCCGGCGGCGCGACCTCGCCCTCGCCGGGGGCGAGCGCGAAGCCGTCGCAGCCGGGCGCCACGGCGACATCCACGTCGCGTACGGCCGCGCCGACGACGGCGGTGTCCGATCCGCCGATCGAGCGGCCCTCGTCGACGATCACGCTGCTCGGCTGGCTCGGGTTCGGGCTCATCTTCGGCGTCTTCATCGCGGCGCTGTTCACGCGCGTCCGGCGCGTCGGGCGGACCGCAAAACTCCCCCAGTAGCGAAACGCGAGCTCGCAGCCGAAGCATTAGCGAAGAAGAGCTACTGCTTCAGCCAAACGAGATCGCCGAAGAAGAAGTTGTCGCCCCGCTGAAGCTGCTGGACCTTGCCGTCGGCGACCGTGAGGATCGAGAGCGCTCCGCCCGAGATGTAGATGATCTTCGAGCCGTCGGGCGACCACGCCGGGTTCGTGTCGTCGTTCGTCTGCGCGATCGACTTCACGCTCTTGCCGTCGACCGGCGCAAGGAAGAGCTCGCTCGGGATGCCGAGGTGCGCGACCTTCACGCCCGTGACGAGCGCCTGCTGGTGACCCGCGGCGGAGAACGCGATCGTCTTGCCGTCGGGTGAGAAGCGCGGTGCCTGCAGGTACCACCACGTGTCCGGGACGGAGAAGAACGGCCGGTTACCGCTGCCGTCGCTCGCGACACGCCAGAGCCCCTTCGGCGCGGCGTTCTCGTAGCGCACGTACACGATGAGCGTGCCGTCCGGTGAGAGCGTCGGATCGGCCGCGTTGTCCGTGACGCGCGTCATCTTGTTCGTCGTGAGGTCGAGTTTCTCGATGGAGTCCTCATTGCCGACGTACGTGCCGTTCTTCACGATCGCGGCCCGGCGGTGCACGTACAGGAACTTTCCCGTCGGATCGACGAGCGGCGTGTCGTAGAAGACGTTCTCGCGGTCGTGCTCGATGAGCTTGCGCAGGTTCGCCCCGTCGAGATCGACCGCCCACACGTCGGAGCCGAACCCCGTGCTCGTGGTCGGGATGAGCGTGATGCCGAACACGAGCGACTTCTTGTTCGGCATGAGCGAGGGATACGACGGCGCGGAATCCTTCGGCAGCGAGGTCACCTGGCCCACGACCGTCCCGGCAGTGTCCAGGGCGAGCATGCCGGCCGGCGTGGCGAGGACGAAGCTGTAGTTCGGCGGCGGCTTCGCCGTCGCGCCGCTCGGCGACGCCGGCGCGGTCGGGGAGCCCACTCCACCGGCGCAGGCCGAGACGGTGACACAAGCGGCGAGGAGCGCGGCGGCACCGCGGAGACGCATCACACCGAGGATATCGACCGGTCCGTGCGCGACGCTACGTTCGCCGCGTCGCCTCGAGGAATGCGCGCGCGATGCGCGTGACGGCCGCGAGATCGCCCTTCGCGACGAGATCCGGTCGAGTCATTGGCGTTCCGATGCCGAATCCGACGCAGCCGGCCGCGAAGTACGCGGGGATCTCGTCGAGCTCGACGGTCCCCGTCGCGACGAGCGGCAGATCGCGAAGCGCGCGCGTGATGCCTGCGACGTAGGTCGGCCCGCCGACGGGCTGCACCGGAAAGATCTTGATGAAGTCCGAGCCGGCTCGCGCCGCCTGGACGATCTCGGTCGGCGTCAGCGTCCCGAGCATCGACATGCCGTCGTGCGCGCGCGCGACCTCGACGAGCTCGGGCAGCATGCACGGGCTGACGAGGAATCGGGCGCCGGCGAGCATCGCGGCCTCGCCTTGCGCGCGCGACAGCACCGTACCTGCGCCGATGACGCGATCGGGAAGCTCGTCCGACAGCGTCGCGATCACCTCGTCGGCGTCGGGAACGGTGAAGGTGACCTCGATGAGCCGGACGCCGGCGGTCGCGACCGCGCGCGCCGAACGCAGCGCGTCCTCGGCCGTGACGGTCCGGACGACAGCGACGAGGCGGTCCTCGCCGAAGATACGCAACTGCTCCGCCCGTCGTACCAGTTGACGCGGTGTGACCGCCACGTTTGGGATGGTAATGGGTACTGGGAGATGACTTTCGGCCCATTTACCGGCCGCCGCGGTGCGAGTTGCATATACGCAGGGCGCAGGGAAAGTTTGGGGGCAGGGGAGGATCGATGTTCTCGAAGAAGGTCCTGGTGGCCGACGAGGCGATCTGGATCCGCGACGTCTCGGGCGTGAAGCGAATTCCGTGGAGCGACGTGCTCGAGGTGCGCGTGGAGAAGTCCGGTTTCTTCAGCTCGGGCCAGCGGCTCGTCATCCGCTGCCGCGCCGAGACGGTGAAGCTCCCGCTCACCGCGGAGCTCGCCGAAAAGGTGCGCATCGGTTCGTACTCGCTCGGTCGCGCCGGCTCGTCGTACGGGCGGCGCTAACCCTTAGCGCGCATCCCACAGCGCGGGTGCGCCGCTCGCATCGAGCGGCCATGACCTGTCGCGCGTGACGAACACCCGGCGTCCGTCGGCACGAAGCAGGAGCGTGTCCTCGACCTTCGCGCCGGTCACCGACGGATTCCACGCGAGCGCCATCCCCGTCGAGACAGCTTCGGTCTCGTTCGGGGTCGCGAGCGTCTCGCGCCCGCGGTAACCGATCGTCCCGCCCTGATGGTGTAGGCGCCACTCGTCCGGATAGCCCGACCGCGCGTACGCGGCGATGGCGACGTCGAGGATCTCGCCCAGCGTGCGACCCGCGGTGCTCGCGTCGTGCATCGCCGCCTCGACCGACCGCGCCGCCGCGAAGCGCCGTCGTGTCTCGCCATCGAACGCGCCGGCGAGCGATCCCTGCCGCGTGAGCGCGACGTACAGCCCGCGCCACTCCGCGCACAGCACGAGCAGCAGTGCGCGCTCGACGGCCTTCGGCTTCGGGATCGGATGGCGGTAACTCGCGATGCGCTCGTCGCTGGCGACGAGGAGCACGGGCGCCGC
This sequence comes from Candidatus Dormiibacterota bacterium, assembly GCA_035639655.1. Taxonomy (GTDB): domain Bacteria; phylum Chloroflexota; class Limnocylindria; order P2-11E; family CF-107; genus CF-107. Next base: position 9,077 of record DASQXO010000184.1, on the reverse strand, counting down.
GATGCCGTCGCGCGCGAGCGCCTGCGCGATCCGCTCGCCGATGACGCTTTCGAGCTCGCCAGGACGAGCGCTCGTGAACGCCTCCGTCACGCCGCTCGCCGCGCGTGCCCCGAGCCACGTCAGGCGCTCCTCCTCTGCGACGGTGAGACGCGCGCGGACGCGTCGGAGCGCGGGCTCGAGGTCGTCGTCTCGCGCGAGCGGGGCGGGCAGTCCGTGCAGGTGCGGCTCGATGCCCTCGTGCCACGGCACCGCGTCCACGCGGAGGCCCGTGTCGGCGAGCTCCTCGTCGACAAGGCGGCGCGCTTCGATGACTGTGGTCACGACGCGCGTTTCGTCGCGCGTCACGACGACGGCCGCGATCGCGGCGTCGCTCGCCCTGGCGACGTGCGCGTCCCCGCCGTCGGTGAGCCAAGCGAAGTTGCGACGCGTACTGAGCGCGGCCGCGGCGAAGCCGCGCCGGTCGAGGACCTCGCGCAGTCGCGCGATCTTGCCCGCGACGGCGTCGCGGCGCGCGGTCAGCGCACGCCCGCGAGCAGCTCGAAGACGAGCTGGTCGAGCCGCTGGTAGTTGAGGCGTCGCCTCGCGAGCTCGTCCGGATCGAAGCGGCGCTCGCGCAGCACCCTTGCATTCGCCGGGGACCACTTCGCGAGGGCGGCGAGGTCGCCGTCCTCGACCTGGAGGTCGCGGCGCAGCTGCTGGATCTCGGCGTCCGCGTCGAACCGCTTCGCGCGCTCGCGCAGGATGAGGTAGCTGCGGATGCACCCGCGCACGAGGTCCCACACGTCCTCGATGCGGTCCTGCCGGTACGGCTTCACGTCGAACGCGCGAGTGCCGTCCCAGCCGCTCGACTCGAGGAGGTGGACGATGAAGAACGTCTCCTTCATGTCTTCCGACCCGAAGCGGAGATCCTGGTCGTAGCGGGTCGGCTTCTGCGCGCCGAGGTCGCAGTGGAAGAGCTTGCCGGCCTCGAGGCACTGCGCCAGCTCGTGCACGGTGTTGAGTCCCGCCATCCGCGAGTGCTGGATCTCCGGGTTCACGCCGACGATCGGCCGCACCGCCGGATCGAGCGTGGCGATGAAGCCGAGGACGTGCCCGGCGGTGGCGAGGAAGATGTCGCCCCGCGGTTCGTTCGGCTTCGGCTCCATCGCCACGCGCATGCCGTAGCGGTTGTCGAGGATGTAGTGGGCGAGGAACTCGACGCCGTCCCGGTACCGTTTGATCGCGTCCCGCGGGTCCTTCGACGCCTCGACCTCGAGGCCCTCGCGTCCGCCCCACATCACGTAGATCGTCGCGCCGAGCTCGGCGCCGAGGTCGATCGCCTTCATGGCCTTCTGCAGCGCGTACGCGCGGATACGCGCGTCGTTGGAGGTGAGGGCGCCGTCCTTGAAGACGGGGTGTTCGAACATGTTGCAGGTCACCATCGCGTTGATGATGCCTTCCTCGCGCATCACCGCCTTCGCGCGCTTCACGACCTCGTTGCGTTCGGCCAGTGACGCGCCGAACGGCACGAGGTCGTCGTCGTGGAAGTTGAAGCCGTAGCAGCCGGCGCGCGCGAGACCGCGGATGTTCTCGATCGGGTCGAGCGGCGCGCGCACCTCGCGCCCGAACACCTCGCGGCCGGCGTACGCCGTGCACCACAGCCCGCAGGTGAAGCGATCCTCGCGACGCGGCTCGTACGCGTGGGTCATCTGCGGATGAGCACGACCCGAGCCGGCGCGCCGTCGCCGTCCAGGATCTTCAGCGGGAGGCAGGCGAGCTCGTAATCGCCGGGCTCGACCTCGTGCAGGTCCAGCCCTTCGACGATGACCGCGCCTTTCCCGAGCAGCGCCTTGTGCACCGGGTGGCCCTTCGGGCTCGATCCGAACGGCTCGATGGAGAGGTAGTCGATGCCGACGAGCACGACGTCCCGCGCCGCGAGCCATCCCCCGGCGGTCTCGTCGAGCGCGCAGAACTCCTTGTCGAACGCGGTCTCGCCTCTGCGCCAGCGTTCGCTGTTGCGCGTGCGGAACAGCAGCCGCGTCGCCGACGGCGGCAGCGACTGACGCTCGAGCCAGTCCGCGCCGATGTGTCCGGCGCCGTCGAAGCGCAGCACGCGACACGGACCGACCATCGCCGCGAGCGGGAGACGATCGGCGCCCGAGGAGCCCTCGAGCATGTGCACCGGCGGATCGACGTGTGTGCCGGTGTGATCGCCGAGCGTGAGGATCGATACGTTCGCCGACCGGCCCGCGGCGATCCGTGAGTGCGGCTCGAGCTTGGGGCCGGGCTCGCCGGGCCACGCCGGCATGTCGGGGCGCAACGTGAGCGTGACGTCGATGATCTTCATCGCGGCTCGCCGGCGAAGAGGATGACATCATTCGCCCGATGACGCCCGTCGAAGTCGAGCGCATCTTTCGCGAGAGCGGCGCGTTGCTCGACGGCCACTTCGTCCTCTCGTCGGGCAGGCACTCCGCGCGGTACCTCGAGAAGTTCCGCGTGTTCGAGCGGCCACGACTCACCGAGCGGCTCTGCGCCGCGATCGTCGAACGCTTGCGCGAGCCGATCGACGTGGTCGTCGGTCCGACGACCGGCGGCGTGATCCTCGCGCACGAGGTCGGCCGGCAGCTCGGCGCGCGCGCCGCGTTCGCGGAGCGCGAGGAGGGTCGGGCCGGCCGAACGTTCCGTCGCGGCCACGCGCTCGAGCCCTCTGATCGCGTGCTGGTGGTCGATGACATCCTGTCGACCGGCGGATCCGTGCAGGAGACGCTCGCCGCCGTCCGCGCGACCGGTGCTCGCGTGATGCAGGTCGCCGTGCTCGTGGATCGCTCCGGCGGCGTCGATCTCGGCGTTCCGATCGAGGCGCTGTGGACGACGACGATCGAGACGTTCGACCCGGCGAGTTGCCCGCTCTGCGCGCGAGGCGTCGCGACGGTGAAACCTGGCACGACCCCTGCGGGAGCGCTCGGGGTCAAGGGAGGAGCACGAGGTGCGTGATCTGGTGAAGGCGTTCCGCTTGCTGTTCTGGGGGACGCTCGCGGCCGCCGTGTATCAGGAGCTGAAGAAGCCGCCGACGCTGCGGACGTGGCACGGCAAGGTCGGCGGGGTCGTCCCGTACGACTTCCGCGTCCCGACGCTCGAGCGCATCCGCGACGCGTACTGGAATCCCAACTCCGACCGCGTGTTCAGCGAGCGCGTCATCGGCGTCGGCTGGGCGATCAACATCCCGACCGCCGCGCGCAAGCTCGCCGAGATCGTGCAGCAGTACATCGAGGCGAGCCGCGACGCCGCCGAGCGGCTTCGCCCGCCGCAGGCCTCCTAGCGCTTCGGCGTCGGCCGCGCGCTCAAGACGGGGAACCCATGCGACCCGTTCGATGAGACCGGCAGCGGCATCGGCTCGGACGGCGCCGCCGGCGTGCGCGGCGGCGCCGGGGTCGACGACGGCTGCGGCGACGGCGACTCGTTCGGCGCGCTGAACTCCGCCGGCGCGATCCAGTCGCGACCGACGCGCACCTCGATGCGCGCCGGGCCGCTCGCGCTCGTGACGGCGGCGTCGCCGAAGTAGCTGGACAGGAATCGCGCCGTCGCGTCGGCCGCGCCGTTCGCGGCGTCGATGACGATCGTGCGCTCGGGATCGTCGTCCGCGACGAGCTCGAGCGTCGCGCGAAGGCCGAGGTCCGCGAGGCGTCGCACCGCGAGGGCGCCGATCGCCGCGCGCGGCGCCGAGATCCGCAGCGCGACCGCGGCGTCCTCAGAGAAGCTGGCCGAATATTCGATCGCGCGCGCGGCGTACGCGTGCACCTCGCGCCAGCCCTCGACCTTCGGCCAGAGCGCGTATCCCGTCACGGCGGTGTAGCCGGCCTGGAGCACGTTGTCGGTGGAGAGCGCGGCGCGGGCGGTCTTCTCGTCCTCGTACCCGCGGGCGAAGGACGCGAGCGCCTTGATGTCGGACAGCGAGAGGTCGGTGCGCACGTTGTCGCGGAGCGCCTCGAGCAGGCCGAACAGCTGCGTGAACGCGTCCGCCGAGACGACCCTGTCCTTCGCCGCGAGGATGACCTTCTGCTGGCGCTTCGCGCGCGCGAAGTCGTTGCCCTCGGGACCGTCGCTGTAGCGCGCCCGCGCGTAGCGGAGCGCGGTCTCGCCGTCCATGTGCTGCGCGCCGGCCTTGAACGAGATCTCGATCCATGACGGGTCGACGGCCGCGTCGTCGTTCTTCGGATACATCGCCGTGAACGATCGATCCACGGTGACATCGATGCCGCCGAGCGCGTCGACGACGGTGCGGAACGCGCGGAAGTCGATCGCCACGGTGCGGTCGATCGGCACGCCGAGCACGGTCTCGATCGTCGACGCCGCGACGCGCATGCCCTCGTCGCGATCGCCCGCGGCGGCCGCGACGGCGAACGCCTCGTTGATCTTCGCCTCGAACGAGCCGGCGTATTTGCTCTTCGGCACGGTGACCCAAAGATCGCGCGGGATCGAGAACAGCGCGACGGTTCCGGTGCGCGGCTCGATCGATGCGACCATGAGACTGTCGGTGAGGAACGCGCCGTCGTGTCCGGCGCCGCCGTAGCCGAGGAGCAGCACGTTCACGCGCTGGCCGCGCGCGATCATCCCGGCCACGCCGCTCGACGGCGTCTGCGACGGAAGCACGTGAAGGTCCACGTCGCGGAGCGGATCGCTCGAGACGGTGAGGATGGTGCGCGTCAGCTGAAAGCCGGCGGCGAACAGGACGACAACGACGATCGCCACCGCACCGGCGATACACGTGGCGACGACCGCGGACGGCCGCGGTGCCTGGAAGCTCCCCACGAGGACCTCGCATGGTAACCCGACGCACGAACTAGGGCCGCTTCGGCCTCCGGGCCCGGACCTCGATGAAGGCGGGGAAGAGCATCTCCAGATGATCGTCGCTGCCCGGCTCCGCGTTCGGATCGGGTGGATTTGGCGAGAACTCCCACAAGCCGTCGACGACGAGTCCGGACCGCGACATGGCGTTCACGATCGTCTCGAAGCGATGACCGAATTCGATCGTCGGCGCGTAAACCTTCTCCGCCCCGAAGTCCCAGGTCGCGTCCTCGAGGGTGTAGTGCGGCACCGGGGCGTCATCGAAGTACGACGTGCGCGGATGCCAGCCGCCGTCGCGGTACGTGCCGTAGAGCCGGAGCGTCGTCGGATGCATCGTCGACAGCAGGTAGGTGCCGCCCGGCGCCAGCACTCGCGCGACCTCGCGGATGACGCGGCCGGCCTCGCGGACGAAGACGAGCGAGTGGCAATGCCACACGAGGTCGAACGACGCGTCATCGAAACGCGAGAGGTCGCGCATGTCGCCCTGCACGAAGCGGATGCGCACGCGCTCCCGCTTCGCGAGCTCGCGCACCGTGCGCAGCTGCCGCGACGAGATGTCGAGCAGCGTCACGGCCGCCCCGAGCTTCGTGAACACGACGGCGTCCCATCCCCCGCCGGCCGCGAGCGCGAGCACCCGCGCGCCCTCGAACCGGACACCGCGTAGACGTCCGCGCGGATCGGTGAAGCGCCGCATGCCTTCGCGCGATCGCGGCGGCCGGCCGAGCGGCCGCGTGTACGGGATGGCCGCGCGCGCGAGGCGGTCCCACATCCGCCGGTTGTGCTCGACGACGCGATCGGTCTCCCGCTTCACGCTGCCGGACCACTCTACGTACCGCGTCGAACGCTCGTTTAGGCTTACCTCATGGCGACGCTCCAGGAGCGCACCGTCCCGGCGCTCTACGCACGCGCGGAGCACGCGTTCGATCGCTGGGAGAAGACCAAAGACCTCGTCGACGAGATGATCGACCTCGCGCTGAACTACCGGCAGTCGGGTCATCCCGGCGGCTCGCGCTCCAAGGTGCACATGCTCCTGTCGTTGATGCTCTCCGGCGCGATGCGCTGGGACCTCTTGCGGCCATGGCTCCGCTTCGGCGATCGGTTCGTCCTCTCCGCCGGACACACCGTGCCGCTCGTCTACGCGACCCTCGCCGTGCTCAACGAGGCCGTGCGCGCGCGGCACGCGGCCGATGGCGACCCCGCCTTCGCGTATCCATTCGAGGGCAGGTTCGCGCTGACCTGGGAGGACCTCCTGCTGCTGCGACGGAACAAGGGGCTGCCCGGGCACGCCGAGTTCGCGGGCAAGACGCTCTTCTTGAAGGCGAACACGGGTCCGTCTGGGCACGGTATGCCGCCGTCGGTGGGGCAGGCCGTCGCGCTGAAGCTCGCCGGGGCCGAGGAGGTCAAGGTCTTCGTCTTCGAGGGCGAGGGCGGACTCACGCCGGGCGCGTCGCACGAGAGCAAGAACTCGGCGTGGGGCCTCGGCCTATCGAATCTCGTCTTCCTCGTCGACTGGAACGACTTCGGCATCGACGAGAACGCGCTGTCGTCGGTCGTCCACGGCGTTCCGGAGGACTGGTTCGCGCCGTACGGCTGGCGCGTGATGGGCACCGAGCACGGCTCCGAGTGGGACCCGGTCACGCGCACCGTGCTCGAGGTCGCGCGCGGCGAGAACGCCGGGAAGACGCCGAGCATGGCGTGGTTCAAGACGCGCAAGGGCCGCGGCTACGGGAAGTACGACTACAAGTCGCACGGCACGCCGCACCCGATGAACAGCGAGCCGTTCTGGACCGTGCGCAAGCAGTTCATGGCGAAGTACGGCATCGAGTACGAGGGCGTGGACCAGCCGCCGCCGAAGGACGCCGCCGAGGTGCGGCGGCAGGCGCGCCGGAACCTCGAGATCGCGGCCGGCGTCCTGCGCGGCGACGCGGCGCTGGTCGAGTACCTCAGCGACCGTCTGCGCGAGGTCGCCGCCGAGGTGCCGCAGCGCCTGCCGAGCTTCTACCTCGGCGGGAAGGCCGCGCGCGTGTTCGACGACGAGCGCCTCTACGACTTCGAGCGCTACCCGGACGCGATGTGGGCCAAACCAGGGGATAAGAAGGCGAACCGCGCGGCGCTCGCGACGTGGGGCGCGTGGATCAACTCGTTCGCGCGGAAGGAGTACGGTCGTCCGCTCTTCATCGCCATGTCGGCGGACCTCGCGGAGTCGACGAACATCGCCGGATTCGCCAAGGGCTTCGACGACGTCGAGGGCTGGGGCTGGTACGAGCGCGACCGCAATCCGCGCGGCGCGCTCCTGCCGCAGCAGATCACCGAGTTCACCAACGCCGGCGTCGCCTGCGGGATCGCCTCGGTGAACGTGGCCGAGGATCCGTTCGCCGACTTCGACGGCTTCTACGGCGCGTGCTCGACGTACGGCTCCTTCTCCTATTTGAAGTACGGCGAGATGCGGCTGTTCAGCCAGCTCGCGCAGGATTGCGAGCTGCGGGTCGGCCGCGTGCTCTGGGTCGCGGGACACTCCGGACCGGAGACGGCCGAGGACTCGCGCACGCACTTCGGCATCTTCGAGACCGGCGTCACGCAGCTCTTCCCGGACGGGCAAGTCATCGACGTGCACCCGTGGGAGCACAACGAGGTCCCGGTCGTGCTCGCCGCCGCGTTCCGCACCAGGGCCCCGATCGTCGCGCTGCACCTCACCCGTCCGGCGGTCGAGATCCCCGATCGCGCGCGCCTCGGCATGCCGTCGCACTTCGCCGCGGCGAAGGGCGCCTACGTCCTTCGCGAGTTCGCGCCCGGCGAGCGGCACGGGACCGTGTTCGTCCAGGGCACGATGACGACGGCGAACCTCGTGAAGGTGTTGCCGAAGCTCGGGGAGCGCGGATTGAACGTGAAGGTCGTCGCCGCGATCAGCCCGCAGCTCTTCGCGCTCCAGGACGCCGCCTATCGCGAGCGGACCGTCTCCCTCGCGGACTGGCACGACGCGATGACGATCACGAATCGGGCGCTTCGCACGATGCGTGACTGGATCCGCAACGACCTCGTCGCCGAATACTCGCTGACCTCCGACTGGGACCACCGCTGGCGCACGGGCGGCACCGTCGACGAGGTGATCGCCGAGGCGCATCTCGATCCGGAACATCTGCTCGCGGGGATCGAGCGATTCGTCCGCGAGCGGCCGCGCCGGCTCGCCGCGCTGCGCGATGCGGCCGAGGCGGCGGCGCGGCACGACGGCCCCGGGGGACGATCGGGCTAGTACCGATCACGCATTGCGCGATCGCGCCGGTTTGCGCGAGCGTGAACGCCATGAAGCACACCCTCGCGCAGCTCCTCGCCCTCGCCGGTCTCGTCAGCCTCGGGTTGTCGATCGCGCGCGCGTTCGATCTCGGTCTCGCCTTCGAGCACATGCGTACGACGGGCGACGGCACCACCTTCTACTGGTTGCTCGAGCTTCTCGGCACCGTCTACCTGCCGACGTCCGGCGCGCTCCTCCTCGCGGGACTCCTGATGAGCCTGCCGCAGGGCGCGCGACTGCCGCGGATCCCGACGCGGTTCATCTCGCTCGTCGTGTTCCTGCTCGCGTTCGTCGTCCTCGTGGTCGTGTCGGCCCGCGCCGTCGACCGCGAGGCGCTCGGCCTCGGCCAATACGCCGCGATGATCGCCGTCGGCCTCGACTTCGCCGCGGCCGTGCCGGTCGCGATGCTCCTGACGATGCTGACGGCCAGCGGCGTCGCCCTCTGGAGGATGGGCGGCCGCGAAGCGACCTAGACCCGAGACGCGTGCCATGCTTCCCGTATGCCGCGGGAAGTGCAGATCGAGTCCGAAAGCGCGGTGCTCGTCGCGGTGCTCCACGGTGAGCTCCCCGCGGCGCGCGCCGCGCTCCTGTGTCACGGCGCGAACTGGGACGCCTCGGGATGGGACGACGTCCCGCGGCGTTTCACCGGCCGCGGGGTGACCGTCCTCGCGCTGAATTTCCGCGGCTACGACGGTTCGAGCGGCCGTACGAATCGCAACAGCGCGCCCATCGACGTGCGCAACGCCGCCGCGTGGCTGCGCTCGAACGGCGTTCGGGACGTGGCGCTCGTCGGCGCGTCGATGGGCGGGCACGCGGTGCTCATGGCGTCCGCCGCGGTCGCGCCGGACTCGGTCGTGGCAATCAGTGCGCCGGTGCGCGCGATCTCCGAAGGCGACGCGAAGCGCATCCTCGGTCGAAAGCTGTTCGTGTGCGCCGAGCGCGACTCGCTCGGTGCCGCGTCCGC
>DASQXO010000183.1:0-7488 GCA_035639655.1 Candidatus Dormiibacterota bacterium | reverse complement strand
GTCGTTGATGCACCCGCGCGGCAGCGGCGCGATCGCGAGCCGCTGCGTCGTCCGCTCGTCGCGTCCCAGCAGCCGCGACGCGCCGTCCTCGTTGACGACCCACACCAGCGTTCGCGCGTCGCGGTCGAGCCGGGCTAAGAGCACGTCCCAGGACTCCCGTACGACCGGCTCGACGCGCTTCGAGCGCAGGTCCATCCGCGCGAGCCAGAGGAACTCCGCGTCGCGGTCGGTGAGGAAGTAGATGGCGTCGCCCGAAGCGTCGAAGCCGACCGGGAAGTGCTTGCGGTCGCCCTCGTGCGGCGTGAGGTGCGTCGCCTCACCAGAGCGGACGTCGACGAGGAAGAGGTCCTGATCGGTGTTGTCCTGCACGCGACTCGCGAGGAGCAGTCGCGCGTCCGGCGACCAGTCGCCCACCACGTGCCACGCCTCGCCGCCGAGGACGACGCGCTCCTCCCCGCTACTGAGCTCGCGGACGACCACCTCCACGTTCCCTCGGTCGCGATGGTTCGCGCTGTACGCGAGACGCCGACCGTCGCGCGAGAGCGAACGCGCGCGCAGGTGATGCTGGACGCCCTCGCGCACGATGAGATCGCTGATGCCGCCATCGCGCGTCACGCGGTACAGCTGGAAGTTCTCATCGCCGTAGCGGTCGGCGGCGAGGATCACCGACCCGGACGGCTCGACGACGAAGCGCCGTGCGACGCGATCGCGCAGGTCGGTGAGACGCGTGCCGTCGACCCAGAGGTCCTGCTGCCCGTCCTCGTTCGAGATGCGGTACAGCGACGCGCCGTCGGGGGTGAAGCCGAGGATCGACGTGTTCCGGTAGCGCGCGAGCGACCACTGCTGGTCCACAGGCGTCGCCGAGCAGACGAAATCCTCGAGCCGCGGCGGCGCGGTCAGGCCGGGATCGCCTCGCGCAGCAGGTCGACCGCGGCCCGCACCGACGCATCGGCGCGGATCTCGTCGTCGCGCGCCGGCGCGGGCGCTCCGCCCTCGCTGAGCTCGACCCCGAGCGCGTCGGCGAGCGCGCTCGCGAGCATCGGCTTCACCGCGTCGACGCTCGTCCGGACGCCGAGGCGCTCGAGCGACGCGACCGCGTGCGGAAAGCCGCACGGCACCATCCGCTCGAACCACTCGAGCCCGGTGGTCACGTTCAGCGCGAGCCCGTGCGTCGTCACGCCGCGCGCCACGCGCACGCCGATCGCGGCGAGCTTCGCGGGCGGGCCGGCGGGCAGCGTGACCCACACGCCGGTGCGCCCCTCGACCCGGCGCGCCGCGACGCCGAACCCCGCCGCGACGCCGATGATCGCGTCCTCGAGCGCGCGCACGAAGGCGACGACGTCTCCGCCGCGCCGCGCGAGGTCGACGATCGGGTACGCCACGAGCTGCCCGGGTCCGTGGTAGGTGACGTCGCCGCCGCGATCGACCTGATACACCGACGCGCCGAGGCGGCGGAGCTCGGCGAGCGGCGCGGTGATGTGGTCGACCGTGCCGCGGCGGCCGATCGTGTACACGTGCGGGTGCTCGAGCAGCAGCAACGCATCGGCCTCGCCCCCGCGCACGCGCGTCGCGAGCGCCTCCTGGAGGCGCCACGACTCGACGTAGTCGATGACGCCGAGGTCGTAGACGTTCACCGCAAGACCGCCCGCTCCGCGTGGTACGACGAGCGCACGAGCGGTCCGGCCTCGACGTGCGCGTAGCCCATGCGCTCGCCGGCGACGCGCAGCTCGGCGAACTCGGCCGGCGTCCAGTAGCGCTCGATCGGCAGGTGCATCGCGCTCGGACGGAGGTACTGGCCGACGGTGAGGATGTCCGTCCCCTGCGCTCGGATGTCCGCGATCGTCTGGATGACCTCGTCGAACGATTCGCCGAGCCCGACCATGATCCCGCTCTTCACTCGCGCGCCCATGCGCTTCGCGTTGCGCAGGACCTCGAGCGAGCGCTCGTACACGGCCTGCGGCCGGACGCGCCGGTACAAGCGCGGCACCGTCTCGGTGTTGTGCGCGAAGACCTCCGGCGCGGCGTCGATCACCGTCCGCAGCGCCGCGACGTCGCCCTTGAAGTCCGGGGTCAGGACCTCGACGGTCGTCGAGGGAGTCAGCCGGCGGATCTCGCGGATCGTCTCGGCGAAGACGAGCGCACCGCCGTCTGCGAGCTCGTCGCGGTTCACGCTCGTGACGACCGCGTGCGCGACGCCCATGTCGCGCACCGCCTCCGCGACGCGGCGCGGCTCGTCGAGGTCGAGCTCCGTCGGGCGGCCCGTCTTCACCGCGCAGAAGCCGCACGAACGCGTGCACGTGTCGCCGAGGATCATGAACGTCGCGGTCCCCGCGCCCCAGCACTCCCCGATGTTCGGACAGCGCGCCTCCTCGCAGACGGTGTGCAGCGTCTTCGAGCGCATCAGCCGCCGGAGGTTCTCGTACGTCGGTCCGGTCGGGAAGCGCACCTTCAGCCACTCCGGTCGCCGCAGGTCGATGGGCACGACCTCGTTCGCGCGCGACCGCCCGAAGGACTTCGGCCGTAGCGGCGCGTCCGGCGCGAACGAGATCGGGACGAAATCCGGCGCCTGCGCCATCTCAGTACACGGGCACGTTCGGTCCGACGGCCTGGAGCCAGTCGCGCATGAGCTGGAGGAACCGCGCCGCGGTCGCGCCGTCGATGACGCGATGGTCGAAGCCGATGACGAGGTTCATCATCGAGCGGATCGCGATCGCGTCATCGTCGAGCACCACGAGCCGCTTCGCGATGCGCTCGCTCGAGATGATCGCCGCCTGACCCGGCGGAACGATCGGGCTCGACACGAACGTGCCGAGCGGGCCGGTGTTGTTCACCGTGAACGTGCCGCCCTCGAAGTCGGCGAACTGCAGCTTCTTCGCCTTCGCGCGATCGACGACGTCGCGCACGCGACGCATGATCCCGGCGATGGAGAGCTCGTCGGCGTTCTTGATGACGGGCACGACGAGTCCCTCGTCGCCGAGCGCGACCGCATAGCCGACGTTCACGGCCTTCTTCAGCAGGATGCCCTGATCCGTCCACGCGGCGTTGACGAGCGGCACCTGCCGCAGCGCTTCGACCGCCGCCTTCACCACGAAGGCCGCGGGCGAGAGCTCGAAGCCCTCGCGCGCCTTGAAGTCGGGCGCGGCCTGCTCGCGGTACCGCATCGCATTCGTCATGTCGACTTCCATCACCGCGTGCGCGTGCGGCGCGGTCCAGGCCTGCGCCATGTTGCTCGCGATCGCGCGCCGCATCTGCGTGAGCGGGACCGGCGTGTCGCCCGCCAGCGGACGGAGCGACGGTGCCGCCGGCGCCGCAGGACGCGCCGCCGCCTCACCGCGGCCGGCCGCGATGGCCGCCTCGACGTCCTGCCGCGTGACGCGGCCGTTGAGCCCCGTGCCGTGGAGCGCGGCGAGCTCGATCCCGTGCTCGGCCGCGAGGCGACGGACGACCGGCGTCGCGCGAGTTGATCCACCCTCCTCCGCCGCCGGCGGCGCGGCCGTCGGCGCGGGACGCATCGGCGCGCCGTCGCCGTTCGGTGCGGGGCGCGGCTGCGGCGGCGGCTGCGGGGCGCGCGCCTGGGCTGGAGGCGCGGGCGGCGTCGGCGCGGGACGTGGGGAGGGCGCCTCGGACGCGGCAGGCGCGGCGGTCGCGGCCGGCTTCGGCTGCACGGCCTCGCCGCCATCCTGGCGCGAGGCCTCGGCGGCCGCGGCGTCGGTCACGTCGAGCACGGCGATGACGGTGTTGTTCGGGACGGTCTCGCCCTCCTGGACCTTCACGTCCTTCAACGTCCCGGACACCGGCGACGGGATCTCGGTCGAGACCTTGTCGGTCTGCACCTCGACGAGCAGCTCGTACTTCTCGACCTTGTCGCCGGGCTTCTTCAGCCATTTGCCGAGCGTCCCTTCCGTGACGCTCTCGCCGAGCTTCGGCAGTTTCAGCTCATACGTCGCCATCGCTCACTCCTCTAGCGCCGATTGATGACTCAAGGGTACGCCCGCTCGTCAGACGTCCGCGACGAGACAGCCCGACCGCTTCGGCACCCGGAACATTCCTTCGCGCGCGATGATCGCGTCGACGCGCTTCCGCAGACGCGCGAGGAACGCGCCGCGGTCGGCCTCGCGCCACGTTCCGACCGACATCGAGGCGACGTAGGCGAGGACCGGCTCCGCCGACTCGAAGCGGAAAGCATCCTCGAACACCTCGACGCGCACCGTCGGAAACACGGCCCGCACGACGTCGACGTCCTCGAGTCCGAACCGCGCCGCCACGGAGAACTCCTCCGGCAGCCCGAGCTCTCGCGCCACCGTGTTCTGGAGCGCGAAGAGCCGCTGCATCGTCGTGCGGCTGTTCGTCGCGATCACGACGCGGCCGCCCGGCGCAAGCACGCGCCGCAGCTCCGCGAGCGCTCGCGGGATGTCCCGGACGTGGAAAAGGACGTATGCGCACAGCACGCGCTCGAAGGAGCGATCGCGGAACGGCAGCGCTTGCGCATCGGCGCGCACCTTCGGCACGGCCACCTTCGCGAGCATGCCTGCGGAGAGGTCGAGCGCGACGAGCCGCGCGTCGCCGAGCCGATCGTGATAGATGCCGGGCCCGGATCCGACGTCGAGCACGCGCGCCCCGGGTCGCGCGGCGAGGCACTGCACGAGCCAGTCGTGGAAGTCGCGCCCGTTCTCGCTGTACCGGCGATGCGTCTCGATCCGCGTGCGCAGGCGCTCGTCATCGCCGTACTGGAAGCGGAGGTACCCCGGATCGGTGAAACGGTCCGCCGTGGGAGTCGACCGCGGATTCAATACCGCGCGAGCTGCCGCATCGCTGTGGCGATCGTCGTCGGGTTCGGCATGAACGCGTCCTCGAGCGACTTGGCGAACGCCGTCGCCGGCGCCTCCGGCCCGCCGATGCGCATGACCGGCGCGTCGAGCCACTCGAACGCCTTCTCCGCGATGAGCGCGCAGATCTCGGCGCCGGCCCCGAACAGCCGGTTGTCCTCGTAGACGACGAGACATTTGCCCGTCTTCTTCGCCGCCTCGACGATCGTCGCCTCGTCGAGCGGCCGCAGCGATCGCACGTCGACGACGGCGACGCTGACGCCATCCTCGCGCTGCAGCACGTCGGCGGCCTTCAGGCAGTGCTGCAGCATGAGGCCGTACGCGAACACGGTGATGTCGGTGCCGTCGCGCTTCACGTCCGCGGGTCCGAGCGGGATGGTGAAGTCGGGATCGTCCGGGACGTCGCCCTTGACCGCGCGGTACGTCGCCTTGTGCTCGAGGAAGATCACGGGATCAGGGTCGCGCAGGGCCGAGCGCAGCATCCCGGCGATGTCGCGCGGCGTCGATGGCACGACGACCTTCAGTCCGGGGACGTGCGCGTAGAACGCCTCGACGGACTGCGAGTGATAGAGGGCGCCGTGCACGCCCGCCCCCCATGGCATGCGGACGGTGAGCGGGACGCCGAACGCGCCGTTCGAGCGGTAGCGCATCCGCGCCGCCTCGTCGACGATCTGCTCGAACGCGGGCGCGCTGAAGTCGGCGAACTGGATCTCGGCGACCGGCAGCAAGCCGCCGACGGCCGCGCCGATCGCGACCCCGACGATGGACGCCTCCGCGAGCGGCGTATCGATGACGCGCTCCTCGCCGAACTCCTGCAGAAACCCCTCGGTGACGCGGAAGACCCCGCCGCGCTTGGCGACGTCCTCGCCGAGGATGATGTAGCGCTCGTCGCGACGGAACTCGGCGCGGAGCGTCTCGCTCACGGCCTGCACGTTCGACATCTCGGCCATCGCTCCGGCAACGATAGACGCTGCGCATGCCGCAGCGGGTATGCTCGATGCGAATGGCGAAGGTCGTGAAGCGACCGGCGACGAAGACGTCGTTCGTCACAGCGCGTGGCCGCACGCTCCCCGTCGACGAGATCATCGCCGACTACCGCCTCGCCGTTCGGAGCCGCGCCGCGTCGGTCATCGGGCGCCGCGAGGTCCTCACCGGCAAGGCGGGCTTCGGCATCTTCGGCGACGGCAAGGAGATCCCGCAGCTCGCGCTCGCGAAGGTGTTCCAGAACGGCGACTGGCGCGCCGGCTACTACCGCGACCAGACGCTGATGTTCGCGACCGGCATGTCGGACCTCTCGCAGTTCTTCGCGCAGCTCTACGCCACGACCGACGTCGGCCGCGAGCCCGCGTCCGGTGGCAGGCAGATGCCGAGCCACTTCGCGACGCGCTTCCTCGACGGGGACGGACGCTGGCTGCCGCAGATCTCGATGAAGAACTCGTCCGCGGACGTGTCGTCGGTCGGCGGGCAGATGGCGCGCCTGCTCGGCCTCGCGTACGCGTCGAAGCTGTGCCGCGCGAATCCCGCGCTACGCGAGGCGATGCGCGACTTCTCGGTCGACGGCAACGAGGTCGCGTTCGGCACGATCGGCGATGCGGGTACGAGCGAGGGCGTCTTCTGGGAGGCGGTGAACGCCGCGGCGGTGCTGCAGATCCCGCTCGCGATCTCGGTGTGGGACGACGGCTTCGGCATCAGCGTCCCGCGCGAGATGCAGACGGCGAAGAGCTCCATCTCGGCCGCGCTCGGGGGGATGCAGCGCGACGCACGTCCCGGCCTGGAGATCCGCGTCGCGAGAGGCTGGGACTACGTGTCGCTCGTCGACACGTACGCCGAGGTCGTCGAGGTCGTACGGCGCGAACACGTGCCCGCGCTCATCCACGTGATCGAGTGCACGCAGCCGCAGGGACATTCGACGAGCGGGAGCCACGAGCGGTACAAGTCGAAGGAGCGCCTCCGCTGGGAAGAGGAGTACGACGGCATCCGCCGCATGCGCGAGTGGCTCATCGGCGAGGGGCTCGCGAGCGCGGAGCAGCTCGACGCGGCGGAGCAGGAGGACAAGCGCGCGGTCGAGGCGGTGCGCGAGGACGCGTGGGAGGCGTACCAGCGTCCGATCCGCGAGGAGCGCGATCGCGCCGCCGCCGTCCTCGAGCGCATCGCCGGCGAGCGCCGCGACGATGCCGTCGCGTCGCTCGTCACCGACCTGCGCTCGCCGACCGAGGCGACGCGCCGCCTCGTCGCGGCGACGGTCTCGCGGGCGCTCGTCGCGACGCGCGGCGCGGACACGCCGGCGCGACGCGAGCTCGTCGCGTTCGCGAACGACTACGACGCAGCGAACCGCGGGCGCTACGCGTCACACCTCTACTGCGAGACCGAGCGCGCGGCGCTCCGCGCGCCCACCGTCGCCGCCCGCTACGACGAGGCCGCCGAGAGCGTCGACGGGCGCGTCGTGCTGCAGCGCAACTTCGACGCGATCTTCGCGCGCGATCCCCGCGTCATCGCGCTCGGCGAAGACGTCGGGAAGCTCGGCGACGTCAACCTCGTCTTCGAGGGTCTGCAGGCGAAGCACGGAGCGCATCGCCTCGTCGACACGGGGATCCGCGAGGCGACGATCCTCGGGCAGGGGATCGGAATCGCGATGCGCGGCCTCCGGCCGATCGTCGACATC
>DASQXO010000182.1:0-4423 GCA_035639655.1 Candidatus Dormiibacterota bacterium | reverse complement strand
GATACGGAGTGTCGTGAGCTCGGGCTTCGGCAGCTCGCCCTTCGCCTGCGACGCCGCGCTCGTCGGCGAGCTACCCGCCGGCGAGGCGCCGCCGCACGCGGCGAGCGCAAATGCCGCGGCCACTGCTGCGGCCAGCAGCTTGAACGGAATGGACCTCATCGCTCCACCTCTTGTCCCCCAGAGTGCGAATCCATCGAAATGTAATACCAATGACGCGCGAGCGTCTAGAATCGCGCGCCTGCCAGCTGCGAGTGTCGAGGTCCGTGGCCATCCGATCGCGTACGAGCTGCGCGGCGAGGGCGTCCCCATCGTGCTCGTCGCCGGCACGGGGTATCCCGGCGCGACGTGGCCGCCCGAATTCCTCGCCCCGCTCGTCGCGCGTCACAGCGTCCTCACGTTCGATCACCGCGGGACGGGCGCGACCCCGCCGTCACCTGAACGCTACTCGACGCGGCTCTTCGCCGAGGACGCGCTCGGGCTCATGGAGGCGCTCGGACTTCCGCCGGCGCACGTCGTCGGGCACTCGATGGGTGGACGCGTCGCGCAGTGGATGGCGCTCGACCGTCCTGCGTGCGTCCGCACGCTCGTTCTCGCGGCGACCGGCCCGGGACAGTTCCGCTCGGATCGGCCGGTGACGCGAGGCGTGCCCGTGCACGCGGCGGTGGAGCTCGTGGAGAAGGGCTACGAGCGGTACATGCGCGACCACATCCGCGAGACGTTCTTCACGCCGGAATTCGCCGCGGCACACCCGGAGCGCGTCGAGTGGCTCGTCGACGCGTACTGGTCGCACCGCCCGGACCTCGAGAACTACCTCCGCCACGTCGTCGCGCGGCAGGAGCATCAGACCGCGGAGCGGCTCGGCGAGATCCGCGCGCCGACGCTCGTCCTCATCGGCGATCGCGACACGGTCGCGATGGGCACCGGGGTGCACACCGAGCAGTCCGAATACCTCGCGCGGCATCTGCCGAACGCGACGCTGCGCACGATCGAGGGCGCTGCGCACGGCTACTTCTGGCAGCTACCGCAGCGCTCGGCGGAGATCCTCCTCGAGTGGACGGCGAACCGGTAGCGCGACGAACCGCACCGGATAGTGCAGCCAGCGCGTGAAGCGTTCGGTCCTCGTGTCGCGCTCCGGCGGCGTGTCGCGATCGGGTCGCACGCCCCGCCGCGCCATCGCCTGCAGCTCGAGCGCGACGAGACCGAAGACGTGGTCGGCGTCGACCGCGAAGCTGCCGGGGATCGGGAAGCCCGCCCCGACGGCGCGGCCCGGACACTGATGCGGCCCCGCGCCGAATGAGAGCCCCCACCGCGACACGTTCGGATCGACGGTGCGGTCCGGATCGAACTCGTCGGGACGCTCGCCGAAGAGGCTCGGATCGCGATTCGCGATCACGACGTCGAGGACGACGAGCGCGTCCCTGGGGATCTTCCGTCCGGCCACCGCGGTGTCCGCCTCGGCGCGCCGCTTCATCTTCGGCGTCGTCGGGCGCAGGCGCAGCGTCTCCTGCACGACGCGCTGCGCGTACAGCGCGTCGGCCGAGATGCGCTCGAGGATCGCGACCGGATCGCTCGTCGCGAAGACGAGGTCGAGCGCGTTCACGAGCGTCTGCGCGCTCGTGTGCGTCCCGCCCTGCAGGTAGGTCGCGACCTCGCGCACGATCCGCGCCGGATCGGCGAGCTCGAGCGGCGGCTCGTCGCGATGGAGCAGGAGGACGGTGAGGATGTCGTGCGGCAGCTCGCTCTCGGGGAGGTCGCCTCGTCGCACGGAGGCGATGAGCGCGCCGCGTCGCGCCGACGCCGGCCCCACGAAGTCGCGCTCGAAGTCGGCGTACGCCTCGCGCACGAGGGCGCGTACCGCGTCGGGGTCCTTCGCGTCGAGGATCGCGCTGCCCTGCGAGAACGCGTCCACGTAGCGCACGAGCGTCCGGAGCTCGTCGAGCGACGACGCGTCGACGTCGATGCCCGCCCGTCGCGCCGCGAGCACGACGGAGAGCGTCTCGCCGATCGGGAAGAGGTCGACGCGATCGGAATCGATGAGGCGGTCGAGGAGTTCGTCCATCACGCGCGGGAAGAGCTCGCGCTCGTAGAGCCGCAAGACCTCGGCGCGGAACTGCGTGTTCTCGATGCGGCGCCGCGCGCGGTGCATCGCGCCGTGGGCGATGCTTACGACCCCGTCGCGGATGTTGCCCTCGTCGTACGAGCGGCGATCGAACGTGCGCGAGAGGTTCGGGTCGACGAGCGCGGCGCGGATGTCCTCGTAGCGGTCGAGCACGACCGTCGCCGTGTACGCCGTCAGGAGCCCGTTCTCGCTCACCGCCGGCGTCCCCTCACATCGAGCGCGCCGATCGCTCGCCGCTCCACGCACGCGATTGTATGGACGGTGGCGGTGCACACTACGCCCTGGAGGTGGTGGACCAATGCGACTCGAGGGAAAGACGATCATCGTGAGCGGCGCGGCCCATGGGATCGGTCGCGCGTACAGCGAGCGGCTCGCGTCGGACGGGGCGAACGTCGCGCTGCTCGACATCGACGGCGCGCGAAACGACGAGGTCGCGGCCGGCATCTGCAAGACGGGCGGCAGGGCGATCGCGATCCGCACGGATGTCCGGGATTTCGGCGCGTTCCAGCGCGCGGCGGATCGGAGCGCGCAGGAGTTCGGCGGCATCAACGGCCTCGTGAACAACGCGGGCATGCTCAACGTCGTGCCGATCACGCGCTGTAACTTCGAGGACATCCCTGACGCAGAGTGGGACGAGGCCTTCCGCCTCAACACGAAAGCCGCCTGGTACGGCTGCAAGGCGGTGCTGCCGCACCTGAAGCAGGCCGGCGGCGGGAGCATCGTGAACATCGCGTCGAGCACGGTGTTCCGCGGCGTGCCGACGCGGGCGCACTACGTCGCGTCGAAGAGCGCGCTCATCGGTTTCAGCCGGACGCTCGCGCGCGAGCTCGGCTCCTCGTGGATCCGGGTCAACGTCGTGTGCCCCGGCAGCACGCTCAGCGAGGAGCAGCCGAGCGACGAGACCGTCGCGATGCGCGAGGCGCCGGTCAAGGTCCGTTGCCTCCAGCGCGTCGAGCGGCCGGCCGACCTCGTCGGCACGATCGCGTTCCTCATGTCCGACGACAGCGCGTTCATCACCGGGCAGACGCTGCTCGTCGACGGCGGGAGCGCGTTCCACTGACGCGATGGCCGCGAGACGCGTTCGGACCTACTCCATCCGGTCCTCGATCTCCCACAGATGGTCGAGCGTGTGCCACGCGAGACGGCGTACGAAGAAGCGCGGTTTCCAGCGCACGCCGCCCCGCGGTCCCTTCGCCGGGATCTCCCCGCGCGCCGAGGCAGCGAGCCCCTCGAGCACGGCTTGCCGCGTGCGCTCGAGCTTCGCGCGTTCATCGTCGGAAGGCGGCGGCCTGAAGCGCCAGCCGAGCCCGCTGAGGTATCCCGCTTCGGCGTCGCGCACGTGTCGAACGATCGCGTCGACGCTCCGCCCGCCACCGCGCGGTCCGGCTCGCAGTCGATGGCCGCGCGCCGCCTCGACGGCTCTGTCGAAGGCACGCCAACCGGCGCCGAGCAGCGCGCGCAGCCGATCGAGCTCCGCGTCGCTGAGCGGTCGCCCGTCGGCGCGTGGCGGCACGGCGGGCGCGCCGAAATCCGTCGTCGCATTGCCCGGAAGCCGCTCGGTCACGCGAAGCAGCGCAGGATCAGCCGGCGCGTCGAAGCCCAGGCGCGTGCGGGCCAGGACCGCCGCGTAGCGCGGGGCGCTGGCGAGGAGCGCTTCGAGCGCGCCCGTCTCATCGCGGCCGCTGCGGCACCATCCCGGCCACTCGATCGCGCACGCGAAGGTGCGTTTGGAGCCCGACTCGAGGGAGACCGCGATCGTCGCGCGCGGCCGGCTCGCGCGCCGCTTCGCCCGGGAGCTCAGCGATGGATCTCCGGTCGCCAGACCTCGAAGCGGCGCTCGACGACGCGGATCAGCTCGCCGATCACGACGCCGAAGACGCCGAACAGCACGATGCCGAGCATGACCCGCGAGGTGTCGAGGAACTGTCCGGTGAGGCCGATGTAGAAGCCGAGGCCGACGTTCGCGGAGATGAGCTCCGCGCTGACGACGCCGACGAGGGCGCGGCCGGCGCCGATGCGGATGCCGGAGAGGATGAACGGTAGCGTGCTCGGGAGCGCGACCGTGCGGAACGCGAGCCAGCGCGAGCCACCGAAGCTACGCGTGATCTCGAGGTGGCGCCGCGAGATGGACTGCACCCCGGTGAACGTCGTCACCACGACGGCGAAGAACGCCGAGAGGAACACGACGATGACCTTCGACTCGAAGCCGATGCCGGCGACGAGGATGATCAGCGGGATGAGCGCGACGTTCGGCGTCGCGTTCAGCCCAGCGAGCAGGACGCTCAGGAAGTAGTCCACGCGGCG
>DASQXO010000181.1:0-4686 GCA_035639655.1 Candidatus Dormiibacterota bacterium | reverse complement strand
CGCGCTCGGCTTCGAGGCCGCGCTCGATCGCGAGCGCTCGGCGGAGATGCTGCGCGCGGCCGGCATCGCAACGAGCGCGCGCCCGGAGACGCTGTCGACCGCGGATTGGGTGCGGCTCTACGCGACACTCGCCGCGCGCGGCGCCCGCCCGTCGTGAGGACGATCGAGCTCGCCGCGCACGCGAAGATCAACCTCACCCTCGACGTCGTTGGGCGCAGGCCCGACGGGTTCCACGAGCTGCGCAGCGTGTTCGCGCGCGTGTCGCTCGCCGACGAGGTGCGCGTGCGCCGCGCGCGAGCGTGGCGCGTCTCGATCCGGCCGCCGCTCGCGGACCGGCCCGATCTCGCCGAGCGCGCCGCGCGCGATCTCGCGCGTCGCGTCGGCCGTGCAGACGCCGCGACGATCGCGATCCGCAAGCGGATCCCGGTCGCGAGCGGTCTCGGTGGCGGCTCAAGCGACGCGGCGCACGCGCTGCGCGCGCTCGCGACGCTGTGGCGCGTCGACGACGCGACCGTTCTCGCCTCGGCTGCGGCGATCGGTTCGGACGTTCCGTTCTTCCTCGACGGCCCGCTCGCGCTCGTGCGCGGGCGAGGGGAACAGGTGCAGGCACTCGACGGCGGTCCGTGGTGGGGCGCGCTCGCGTTCCTCGGCGGTCGCATCTCGACCGCGGCGGCATTCGCACGGCTCGAGCCCGCGTCGTGGAGCGACGGCACGCGCACGGCGCGGCTCGTCGACGCGCTGCGGTCGCGCGCGGTCGGCGCAGCCGAGCTGCGCGAGCTGTGCGGCAATGATCTCGACGCCGTCGCGGTCTCGCTGTGTCCGGCGATCGCGCGGCTTCGCGCCGAGCTGTCGCCGACGCCGCTCTTTCTGACCGGCAGCGGTCCGGCGCTGTTCGCCATCGCGCACGATCGCGGCGGCGCGCTCGCGATCCGGCGTCGAATCCGTCGCGCCGGCGCGCGTGCGATCGTCATCCAGATCGCGATCGCGCCCGAATCGTCGTCGTGATGGACGCTTCGCGCTCGCGCTGCAGGCCGGAGGGCGAGCGAGGGATTCGTGTCTTCTCGGCTCGGATGAAGTAAGGTCACTCCACTCACCGACTCGTTTCTCCACAGTCGCGCACGCACGTCCGGCACGGGGGGTGCGGGTCACGTGAGCACTGCCACAACCGGGAAGGTCGGCTTTGATGAAGAACGGAAACGAGACTCGCGACCGCGACCAGCGGGAACGGACCTCGGACTTTTATCGAGAGATCGGCAAGCGCGGCGGCGAGATCAGACGGGGACAGCTCGGCAAAGAGGGCTATCGCGCGCTCGGACGCAAAGGCGGCGAGACACGCAAGCAAACGCTTGGCACGGAGGGGTACGCCCAGCTTGGCAAGAAGGGCGGAGAGGCGCGCAAGCGCACCCTCGGCAGTGAGGGCTACTCCCAGCTCGGACGGAAGGGCGGCCAGCGCGTCGCGGAGCTCATCAAACGGGGCCGCGAGGCGGCTCGTGGGTCGGAGGACGAGGAGGGCTAGCTCGATCCTTTGCTAGCCTTGATCTGTTCAGACTCACGAACCCCAGCTGGGGCGTGGCCAAGTGGTAAGGCTCCGGCCTTTGGAGCCGGCACCGCAGGTTCGAATCCTGCCGCCCCAACCCGCGCCTGATCGATATGCCTGATCCCGCACTCATCCTCGCGGCGGGAAAGGGCACGCGCATGCGTTCCGCGCGCGCGAAGGTCCTGCACACGCTCGCGGGCGTGCCGATGATCGACCTCGTGCTCGACGCGGTCCGCGCCGCCGGCGCGGAGCCGCTCGTCGTGGTCGCGCGCGATGCCGACGACGTCCGCGAGCACGTCGGCGCCATGCGCACGATCGTGCAGGACCCCGCGCTCGGGACCGGTCACGCCGTGCAGGTCGCGCTGCCGGCGCTCTCCGGCGACGGCAACGGCTTCATCGTCTACGGCGACACGCCACTGCTGCGCACGGAGACGCTCCGCGCGATGCACGCGCTGCATCGCGAGCGGGGCGCGGTCCTCACGCTCCTGTCGGCGCGCGTGCCGGCACCGTCGGCGTACGGCATCGTCGAGCGCGCGAGCGACGGCGGTGTGAGCCGGATCGTCGAGACGAAGCACGACGCGTCGCTCCAGCGCGCCGACGCGGAGCGGAACCTCGGCGCATACGTCGTCGACCTCGCGTGGCTGCGCCGCGCCGCGCCGCGTCTCGCGCGAAACGAATCCGGCGAGGTGTACCTGACCGATCTGCCCGCGCTCGCGGCGACGGATCGACGCGCCGTCGCGGCGTACTGTCTCGAGGATCACCGCGAGGGGATGGGCGTGAACACGCGCGCCGAGCTAGCCGCGGCAGAGTCGCTGCTCCGCGAACGCATCCGCGAGCGGCACATGCTCGCGGGCGTGACGCTCCGCGATCGGGCGTCGACCTTCATCGACGCGCGCGTCGTCATCGGCGCGGACACCGAGCTCCTGCCCGGCACGATCCTCGAGGGCGAGACGCGGGTCGGTGCCGGCTGCGTGATCGGTCCGCGCGCGACGATCCGCGACTCGCTGATCGGCGATCGCTGCCGCGTGGGCGAATCGTTGATCGAGGAGTCCACGTTCGAGGACGATGTCGTGGTCGGTCCGTACTGCCACCTTCGCGGCGGCGCGTACCTGGAGCGCGGCGTCGACATCAAGGACCACGCCGAGATCAAGAACAGCCGTCTCGGCAGCGGGACGAAGGTGCACCACTTCAGCTACCTCGGCGACGCGACGGTGGGGAAGGACGTGAACGTCGGCGCCGGCACCGTGACGGCGAACTACGACGGCAAGCGCAAGCTGCCGACGACGATCGAGGACGGCGCGTTCCTCGGCGTCGACACCATGCTCGTGGCCCCGGTGCGCGTCGGGCGGCGCGCGAAGACGGGGGCTGGCGCGGTCGTGACGAAGGACGTGCCGCCGGGCATGCTCGCCGTCGGCGTGCCGGCGCGCGCGATCAAGCGGCTCGTCGCGGAGACGGAGCTCGCGTGACCGGCACCGTCGCGCTCGTCATCGAGCTGCTGCTCATCGCGCTGATGGCCGTCCTCTCCGCGGCCGAGGCGGCGCTCCGGCAGGTCCGCCGCAGCGGGCTGAACTTCATCGGGCCGCTGCCGAAGCCGGCCGCGGAGCTCGGCGGACCGACGAACCGCGCGCTCGCGGCCGTCGTCATCGCGGACTTCTTCACGACATTCGCCCTCGCCGCGATCGCGGCGGCGTACCTGGCGCCCGGACTCACCGACGTGCTCTCGCTGCTCGGCCTCTCGCCCTTCGTCTCCGGCGTGTCCGCGGTGATCTCGACGGTCATCGTCGTCAGCATCCTCGCGATCGTGCTCGGCGTCTTCCTGCCGCGCGCGATCGCGACGCGGCATCCGACCGGGACGCTGTCGCTCCTCGCCTGGCCGATCCGCCTCGTGAGCATCGTGCTCGCGCCGATCGTGGTCCTCCTGTTCGGACTCACGCGGATCCTCGCCCGGCCGTTCGGCGCGTCGCCGGAGGCGTCCGCGCTCGTGACGGAGGAGGAGCTGAAGGCGCTCGTCGAGACGGGCGAGGAGCAGGGCGTCATCGAGGAGGAGGAGCGCGAGCTCATTCACTCCGTGTTCGCGTTCGGCGGGAAACTCGTGCACGAGGTCATGGTGCCGCGCACGGACATCATCGCCATCGACGCCCAGACGCCGATGCGCGAGGTCATGGACACCGTGATGCAGAGCGGCCGCTCGCGCATCCCGGTGTATCAGCAGAATCCGGACGACATCGTCGGCATCCTTTACGTGAAGGACCTGCTGCGCGAGATCGCGCGCGGCCACTTCGACGGTCAGCTGCGCGAGCTCCTCCGGCCGGCGCACTTCGTGCCCGAGACGAAGAAGGTCGCCGAGCTCCTGCGCGAGATGCAGCAGCAGAAGGTGCATCTCGCGATCGTCGTCGACGAGTACGGCGGCACCTCCGGTCTCGTGACGATCGAGGACCTCGTCGAGGAGATCGTCGGCGAGATCCGCGACGAGTTCGAGGCCGACGAGGAGCGCGTCATCCCGATCTCGGCCGAGGAGGCGGTCATGGACGGCCGCGTGCCGTTCGAGGACGTGAAGGAGCTCTTCCGCCTCGACGTCGCGGACTCCGAGGAGTACGACACCTTGGCCGGCTTCATCGTGCACGAGCTCGGACGGATGCCGCGCGCCGGTGACGCCGTGCGCGTCGGCGACGTCTCGCTGACCGTCGAGGACGTCCAGGCGCGGCGCGCGCGCCGCATCCGCGTGCGCCGCGAGGCCGCCGCACGGTCGACGCCGCCGCGATGAGCTCGAACGGCGGCACGACGACGCCGGGGGACGAGGACCTCATCCGCATCGCGTCGCTGGCGCGGCAGCGCGCCTACGCGCCGTACTCGCGGTACCGCGTCGGCGCGGCGATCCGCACCAAACGCGGCAAGGTGACGGCCGCGTCGAACGTGGAGAACGCGTCGTACGGACTCACCATCTGCGCCGAGCGCAGCGCGGTGTTCCAGGCGGTGAACGCCGGCGACAAAGGCTTCGAGGCGGTGGCGATCGTCGCCGACGACCTTCCGCAGCCGTGCGGCGCGTGCCTTCAGGTGCTGACCGAGTTCTGCGATCCCGACCTTCGCGTCGTGCTCGCGAGCAGCGGCGGGGCGCGCGACGTCGGGCGGCTCGGCGACTTCCTGCCCCG
>DASQXO010000180.1:0-19278 GCA_035639655.1 Candidatus Dormiibacterota bacterium | reverse complement strand
GCCGCGCGCCAGCGGGCGGTGGCCGCCGGAGCTCCTCGACGCGCGCGAGCGTCCGGAGCGGCACGACTGGGGCCTCCGCGCGATCCTTCGTCCGGGCGTCCGCGACGCCGAACCGCGCGCGAAGGTCGTCGGCGGCTGCTCGGCGCACAACGAGTGCGCCGCCGTATGGCCACCGCCGCGCGACTTCGACGCCTGGCGATCGGCGCCGTGGCGCTGGCGCGCGCTCGCCCCGCTCGCGCGCCGGCTCGAACGCGCCCGCGGCGGCGCGCGCTTCCGTGGACGCGCCGGTCCGCTCCCGACGCGAGCCGCCGACGACCGGGAGCTCTCGCCGTTCCAGGCCGCGTTCCTGCGATCGGCCCGCGCCGCGGGCTTGCCGCGGCTGAACGACATCAGCGACCCACGGCCGATCGCCGGCGCCGCCCCGTTCCACGCGAACGAGCGCGACGGCGTCCGCTGGAACGCGTCCTTCGCGTTCCTCGACCCGATCCGCGGTCGCGACGCGCTCGCGATCCTCGATCGCACGACCGCGGAACGCCTGCGCATCGATCGCGACGGCCGCGCCGAGGCGCTCCGCTGCCGGCGTGGACGCGAGACCGTCGATCTTCGCGCGCGCGTCTTCGTGCTCTGTGGCGGCGTGTACGGATCGCCCGCGCTCCTCCATCGCTCGGGCGTGCGCTCGCCGGCGCTCGGACGCGGGCTGCAGGACCATCCCGGCGTCGCGCTCGAGTACCGGCCGCGATCACGTGCCGCGGCGGCGGTGCTGCGGCGCGGCCGGCCGTCCCGCGGCCAGGTGATGGCGCGCATCGCGAGCGGCGCGACGCGCGAGTGGGACGTGCACCTCGTGCCGTACCAAAGGTCGCGCGACGAGCTGCTCATCCTCGCCTTCCTGATGCAACCGCACTCGCGGGGACGACTGCGCTTCGGGCGCGGGCCGATGCCGTCGCGGATCGAGTTCGCCTTCTTCCAGCGCGCCGCGCGCGACCGCGATGCGATCGTGGCCGCGGTCGCTATCGCGCGCTCGATCGCCGCCCGGCCGCCGCTATCCGACCTAGTGGAAGAGGTCGCGCCGGGGACGCGCGCGCGCGGTCGCAAGCTGCGACGGTGGATCGACGAGCAGGTCGGCGGCTACGCGCACGCCGTCGGCACGTGCCGCATGGGGCCGCGCGCCGCGGGCGGCGTCGTCGGCCAGAACGGGCGCGTGCACGGGCTCGCGAACGTGTACGTCGCGGACGCGTCGACCGTGCCGGTCATCCCGCGCGCGAACATGAACCTACCGACGATGCTCGTCGCGCTCCGCGTCGCCGAGAACGTCGGCGCCGCCCTCGGCCGCCGGCCTAGAGCATCCGCTCCGCGGTCCGTCGCGCGAGCGCCATCACGGTAAGCATGGGATTGACGCCCGACGCCGTCGGAAACGCGCTCGCGTCGGTGACGTAGAGCCCGCGCGTCCCCCACACCTGGCCGTCGGGATCGGCGACGCCGTCGCGCGGGCTCGCGCCGATCCGGCAGCTCGACATCTGGTGCGCGGTGAAGAGCGTCACCCGGTTCGGGATCGCGCCGCGGCGCACGATCGCCGCTCGGAAGGCGTCGAAATCCTCGCCGTCGGCGTGTTCCAGCGGCGGCGTGTGCAGCGTCGCGATCCGGCGCGCGCCGGCGGCGCGATGGATCTCCGCGCAGCGCTGCATCGCGAGCGTGAGGAGGTCACGCTCGAAGGGACCGCACTCGTAGTGCACACGGGCCTCGCCGTCGCGATCGATCGTCACGCGCCCGTCCTCGCGGTCGCGCACGATCGCGATGAACGACGCGAGGTGCCGGAAGCGCCCCGCGCGCTCGAGGTGGAACGCGCTGCCCCACCACGGCGTCGCCGCGGCGAGGATGCCCGGATACGCGGCGGGCACCTCGATGCGAAAGCCGAAGCCGTCCGTGACCTCGGCGAACTCCTCGCACAGCACCGACTGCGGCACGCCGGACCAGTGCCCCGCGAGGTCCTCGTCGTATTCGCCGGTCGCGATCGCGACCGGATGGAGGTGCAGGTGCCGGCCGGCCTGCGCGCGGGCGAGGCCCGAACGGAGGAGCAGCGCCGGCGAGAAGATCGCGCCGCCCGCGAGAGCGACGAGCGGAGCGCGGATGCGCGCCTGGCCGCCCTCGACGCGCACGACGACCGCGCTCACGCGTCCGTTCTCGGCCCCGATGCTGCGCGCCTCGGTGCGGTGCAGGATCTCGGCGCCGTTCGCGCACGCGTCGGCGAGGTAGGTCCGGAGCGTGGACTGCTTCGCGCCGCGGCGGCATCCGAGGGTGCAGTGCCCGCAGTCGCCGCAGCCCTTGACGTTGCGGCGGATCGTCGCGCAGCGCCACCCGAGCGCGCGAACGCCGCGCTCGAGCACCGCGTTCGGGCCATTGCGCGCGCTCTCGTCGGCGTCGACGTCGAGCCGCGACTCGACGGCCTCGTAGTGCGCATCGAGATCGTCGACGCCGGCGGCGCGCCACTCCTCGCGCACGCGCGCCGGGATCCGCAGCGAGGTGTTCCAATTCACGACGGTGCCGCCCCCGACGGCCGAGCCGGCGAGGATCGCGATGGCGCGGTCCTCGGTCGCCCCGATGCCGCGGTCGAAGAAGAGCGCCGCATAGCCGGCGAGCTCCTTGCCGTCGAACTCGCGCTCGTTCCGCAGCGCCGCGCGCTCGAGCACGACGACGCGCTTCCCGGCGGCGGCAAGCGTCGCGGCGACGACCGCGCCGCCGGCGCCCGAGCCGACGACGCAGGCGTCGGCATCGATCGTCTCGCCCGGTGTCGGCGCGCGAACGCGCAGTCGCGCCGAGGGCGCGGGATCATCGAGCGGAGGCGCCGTGTATCCCGCGCGCGCGGCGTACGGCGATCCGTCGATGCCGTACGCGTAGAGCAGCGTCAGCCGCTTCAGCACCTGGTACGCCCGACGCTTCAGCGGCACCGGGCTCGCCGCCCAGCGCTTCAGGTAGTCCTCGCGCTCGCGCTGCGCCAGCGCGCTGAAGCGGACGCGCCGGCCGATCAGCGCGAGATTCGCGATCGGCGATTCGATCGTGTCGAGGAACTGGTCGAGCTCGGCGACGAGCGCGGGACGCCCGAGTGCCGTGACCTCGGACCGCAGTAGGCGGTGCACGCCGAGTGCGCTCGCGGCAGGGAGGCCGCCGCCTCCCGGAACGAACGCGTCGCAGACGGCCGCGAGCGCGCCGTCTCGATCCGCCGCCACGGCTCCATCATGTCTCAGCGTTTCGGCGACCGCCGCATCGCGCGCGCGAGGACGCGGTACTGGTGGCGTCGTTCGGCGACCGCGCGGGCGTTCTGCTTCCCGTCGAGGAAGGCGAGCTCCCGTTGCAAGCGCTCGCGGCTCGCGAGGCGCGAGGGATCGAGCGTGCCAGCGTCGATCGCGGCGCGCACGGCGCAGCCGGGCTCGACCGCGTGCCGGCAATCGCGGAAGCGGCAGCGCGCGGCGAGCTCGTCGATATCAGCGAACGCCCCGCCCAGGCCTTCATCCGCGTCCCACAGCTGCAGCTCGCGCAGTCCCGGCGTGTCGATGATCAGCCCGCGCCCGGGGATGCGGATGAGCTCGCGCGCGACGGTCGTGTGACGGCCGATCCCATCGCGCCGGACCTCGCGCGTCGCGAGTCGATCGTCGCCGAGGAGCGCGTTGATGAGCGTCGACTTCCCGACGCCGGACGATCCGAGCAGCGCCGCCGTGCGTCCCGGCGCGAGGTACGGCGCGAGGGCCTCGAGCCCCTCTCCGGTGACGGCGCTCGTGAGCACGACGTCGACACCGAGCGCGGCGAGGGGCGCGCTGTGCGCCCGCGCGTCGGCGCGAAGGTCCGCCTTCGTAAGCAGGACGACCGGGCATGCGCCGCTCTCGTGCGCCATGGTGAGGAACCGCTCGAGACGCCGCAGGTTGGCGGGGTCGGCGACGTCGCGCTCGATCGAGATCGCGGAGGCGACGAACACGGTATCGACGTTCGCCGCGAGGACCTGCTCCTCCGTGCCCTGCCCCGCGTCCTTGCGTGAAAACGCGGTGCGGCGCGGCAGGACCGCGTGGATCGTCGCGCGGCCCTCGTCGGCGCGAGCGCGGATCGCGACCCAGTCGCCTATCGCGGGCAGACCGGCGGCCGTGCGGGGCGCGAACCCGAGCTTCCCGGCGTCGCGACGGACGTGGTCTCCCCGCAGTCGTCCGGCGAGCTCGGCGACGAGCTCGACCGACTCCGCGTACACCACGTACGCGCCGCGATGCTGCACCGCGACGCGCGCGGGCGCGAGACCCTCGGCCGCGTGCGTGACGAAACGTTCGGCGAAGAACGGATGCCAGCCGAGCCCTTCGAGCTCGGACGAGAACGTAGACAAGGTGATCTCCTCGAGCGAGTTCTGGGACGCCGGAGGGCCGGCGAGGCTCGGGAGATCGCGTGGCGTGGCGCTAGCCGATCGGCCTCGTGGCCCTCATGGTCATGAGCGCGGTCGTCTTCTCTTTCATGAAGGCCACCTCCT
Source organism: Candidatus Dormiibacterota bacterium (assembly GCA_035639655.1). Lineage (GTDB taxonomy): Bacteria > Chloroflexota > Limnocylindria > P2-11E > CF-107 > CF-107. Next base: position 14,780 of record DASQXO010000180.1, on the reverse strand, counting down.
CTTCGCGGAAGTAGGCACGGTATAGCACGCGGATCAGCACGCCGGAACAGGCTTCGCGAGCCCTGCAGGTCGACCGATCAGCGATCGGAACCGCATCTCGTCCTCGCGGAAGAGCGCGCCCGGCGCCGGCGCGCCGGGATAGCCTGGCACGAAGAACACCGCCGTCCCGCTGCGGCGGACGAGCCGCCACACGATACCGTCGCCACCGCAGCCGAGGTTCGCGAAGACGAGCTCGGCCGACGCGACGGGATCGCTCGTGGTGCCCGCGGCGTGTCGGCCGACGGCTTCGTCGACGATCGAAGGCGCGCCGCCGTGGACCTCTGCGAGCTCGGCGAAGCCATCGTCGCCACGGCTCAGGTAAATGGTCTCGAGCGGCGTGCCCAGATAGCTGATGGGGATCAGCCACGCCCCGGTCGTAGCCGGATAACGGCGCACGAAGAGCGGCGGGCCGAGCTCGAGCAGATTCGGTCTGCAGTCCGGCGCCTGCTGGTCCCACATCCCGGCGCCGTGCACGCCGACGATCCCTTCGAGCACGTAGCGAACACCAGCGTCCTCGGGTGCGTTCGCGAGGACCTCTGCGACCGTTCGTGCGGGGAACCGCGTCGGATGTGCCCCGTCGAACGACGTCGCGGGATACCCCGGACAGAGGGTCGCGGGAAACGGCGGGAGCGTCGGCGCGGATCGCGATGTGGCTGCCGGCGCCGTCACCGCCTCGCCGCGCGTCGCCGCCGGAGCGGTCGCGGTACCGGCGTCGAACGCGGCGGCGGACGCGACGCCGCCGAGCGAGGCGAAGACGAGCGCGAGGACGAGCCGGAGGGGCAGGGCCATACGCCTACAACGCGAAGCGCGACAGCGGAGTTTCGGCTACGTCGCCGCCTGCTGACGCTTCGCGCGATCCTCGTCAGCGAGTTGTCGGCGCAGGATCTTCCCGATGAGCGACTTGGGGAGCTCGGTGCGGAACTCGATCGCGTGCGGGACCTTGTAGCCGGTCAGCTGGCCGCGCGAGTACGCGATGAGTTCGTCAGCCGTCGCCGTCTGCCCAGGCTTCAGGACGACGAAGCACTTCACGACCTCGCCGCGCTGCGCGTCGGGCATGCCGATCGCCGCCGCCTCCATGACCGCGGGATGCGTGTACAGGACCTCCTCGACCTCGCGCGGGTACACGTTGAACCCGGAGACGATGATCATCTCCTTCTTCCGCTCGACGATCGTGAAGTACCCATCCTCGTCCACGGTGGCGATGTCGCCGGTGACGAGCCAGCCGTCGCGGAGCGTCAGATCGGTCTCGTCGGGCCGCTGCCAGTAGCCGTCCATGAGGTTCGGCCCGCGCACGAGGAGCTCGCCGCGCTCGCCCGGCGCGACCTCGCGCGTGCCGGTCTCGAGGTCGACGATCTTCGCGTCGACGTCGGGGAACGGGATGCCGACCGTGCCGATCTTGCAGTATCCGTTGATCGGATTCGCGTGCGTCACCGGCCCGGCCTCGGTGAGGCCGTAGCCCTCGACGATCTTCCCGCCGTGGGTCATCTTCTCGAACGTCGTCGCGACCTCGAGCGGCAGCGGCGCGGATCCGGAGATGCACGCGCGGATCGAGCGCAGGTCGTACCTCTTCGTCACCGGCGAGTTGTTCAGCGCCACGTAGATGCGCGGCGCGCCGGGGAAATGCTGCGGCCTGTGCTTCTGGATCGCGCCGAGGACGTCCTCGAGCTTGAACTGCGGGATGAGCACGAGCGTGTACGCGCCGGCGACGGCCTGGTTCATCAGCACCGTCAGGCCGTAGGAGTGGAAGAACGGCATGACCGCGAGCGTCACCAGGCCGGGCTCGCTGCCGGGGAACCACGCGCGGCACTGCAGCGCGTTCGCGACGAGCGCGCGGTGCGACAGCATCGCGAACTTCGGCACGCCGGTCGTGCCGCCGGTCGCGAGGAGGGCCGCGAGGTCGCGCGGCTCGACGGCGACGGGCGCCGGCTTGGCGGCGCTTCGCACGAGATCGGCGAACGCGTGCACGCGCTGGTCGCCGGTCAGGTCGGCGCGGTGGCCGTCCTTCTTCTCGCGGGCGACGGTGAAGAGCGTCCGCAGGAAGGCGGGCATGTATTCCTTGATGTTCGTGACGACGACGTGCTTCACCGTCGGCGTCTGCGTCGCGATCGCCTTCACGACGGGGTAGATCCGCGACAGCACGATCACGACCTCGGCGCCGGTGGCGTTGAACTGGTGCGCCATCTCGCGCGGCGTGTACAGCGGGTTCGTCGGCACGGCGATCGCGCCCGCGCGCATCGCGCCGTAGAAGGCGATGACGAACTGCGGCGAGTTCGGCAGCACGAGCGCGACGCGGTCGCCCTTCTTCACGCCGAGCGACTGCAGTCCTGCCGCGAAGCGGTCGGCGAGCTCGGACAGCTCGCGATAGGTGAGTCGCGCGTTGAAGAAGATCGTCGCCGTGACGTCGGGGTGCTCGGCGGCGGATCGGTCGAGGAACGTGTGCAGCGGGAACTCGGGATACGTGAGCGAGCGCGGGACGCCGTTGTCGTAGAACTTCAGCCACGGACGCCTGGTCGTCGCCGCGCTCGTGACCGTCATGCTTCGGTTCCTCCTGCTCTTTCCCCCGCTACTTGAAAACGATACGACGCGCGCAAAGCGGGCAGAATCGCCCGGTGGCGCGAATTCTCGGCGTCTTCGCGCACCCCGACGACGAAGCCTTCGGCTTCGCTGGTACCGCGATGAAACTGCTCGAGCGCGGGCACGACGTCGGGCTGATCACGCTCACGCGCGGGGATAAGGGGCGCTGGTACGGCAGGCGTCCGCTGTACTCGTGGGCGCCGGCGGCGCTCGCGCGCGAGCGGGCGAAGGAGTGGCGAGGGGCCGTCGCGACGATCGGGCTCCGCGAGGCGTGGCTCCTGCGCTGGCCGGATCAGGGCGTCGCGCTGGCGCCCCTGACGCGGATCACAACGCAGCTGGTAAGCATCTTCCGCACGTTCAAGCCGGACGCCGTGATCACGTTCGGACCGGAGGGAGCCGGCAGCGAGCACGACGATCACGCCGCGACGTCGCGTCACGCGAGCCGCGCGTTCCGCTGGTCTGCCGATCGCACGCTGCGGACGCCGGGACGTTCGGCGCACGCGGCGCGATGGCTCCTGTACACGACCGCTCCCGAGGGCACGCCCGGCATGCGCGGCCGCCGCGCCGCCGGCTACCTCTCGCCCACGCACGTCGTCGACGTCACGCCGTACCTCGAGCGGAAAGCCGCGGTGTTCGAGCAGCACCGCTCGCAGTTCAAGGACCGTCCGTTCTTCCATTCCCTGCTGCGCGCCCGCGGCGGCAAGGAGTACTTCCACCTCGCGGCGGACAGCGGCGCGCGACCGGCCCGCGGCCTTCCGTTCCTGCGGTGAACGCGCTCGTCACGCTGCCGCTCGTCCTGTTCGTCGTCCTGTTCGAGCTCGCGATCGGCGGGACCATCGCGATGGTCGCGCTCGAGCGCACGACCGACACGCCGCTCGGGTTCCTTCGCCTCGCGGCCGTCGTCGACCTCGCCGCCGCGGCGTTCGCCGCGCTCATCGCGCCGTCGCTCTCGCCCGAGGCTGCGATCGCGGCGCGGCTTTCGTACCTCGTCGCCGCGCTCATGGCCGTCACGCTCGTGATGACGTTCGCGCCCTGGACTGCGGCCCGGCGCGCGGTCGAGGCCGCGACCGCGATCGCCGGCGTCGTGCTCCTGGTCGCCGCGGCGAGCGTCCGCTTTCAGGCGCAGCTCAGCCAGTACGACGTGCTCGCGCTCGTCGCGCTTCCCGTGGGCGCCCTGGCGCTCGGCGGCGTCGACGGGGCGATGCTGCTTGGGCACTGGTACCTCGTCACGCCGAAGCTCTCACCGCGGCCGCTGCAGACCGCGGCGCTCATCTTCGTCGGCGCGCTCCTGCTGCAGGCAGTCTTGCTGGTGCTCGCGTACAGCCGCGGGTTCGTCGCGACCGCGTGGGAGGCGAACGCGGCGGCGACGGTGCTGCGCATCTTCGTCGGCATCGTCGCGCCGCTGCCGATCGCGGTCGCGGCGTGGTGGACGGCGCGCCTGAACACGCAGTCGTCCACCGGCCTGCTGTACATCGCGCTCGGCATGGTGCTCGCCGGCGAGATCATGGCGCGGATGCTGTTCTACGTCGCGGGCGTGCCGATCTAGGAGCGATGGCATCGCCGGTGCAGCCGTACCGATCGCATGTGGCGGCGCAAGATCCCGCTCGACGTCCGCCCCGAGGAGCGTGGGCGGGGCTACGAGATCCGCATCCCCGTGCGCGGGTACGACGTCCGTGTCGAGCGGGAGACGGTCGTGTACGACGAGGTCCGCGTGCGCGTCAGGCCGAGCGTTTCTCGTCCGAGGCGGTTCCGCGCCCGCTGAACCAGCGGCCGATGCGGCTCCGCAGCCGGTCATACAGGTGATCGGCATGCTTCTCGTGTAGCGCCTCGGTTCGTTCTGGATCCTCGACGACGACGCGCTCGCGCCGCAGCGTGTCCCGGTACGTCTGCCGCTCGAGGACCGAGACGCGGCGGAGGCGCAGCTTCTCCTTCAGCACCAGCTGCTTCGACACCACGACGCGCTCCTCGTACACCGGGACGACGAGCTCGCCGTTCTCGTACCACGGCGGCACCTTGGTCCGCACCGGCTCGTTGACGGCGATGTGCTCGACCTCGATCTCCTCGCGCTCGCCTTCGACCTCGACGCTCCCCGGCACGTCCTCGACCTCGGTGCGCACGACGACGCTGCCGAGCTCGCGCGGCTCGACGCGGGCGACGAGATCCTCGCGATGGAGCGGAATCGTGCGCTCGCGCTCCGGCGCACGCTGCGGCTCGATCCGCTCCGTGGCTGAGCCCCGACCGGCGCCGGGCGTGAACCGCTGCGACTCGTCCCTGGTCGTGCGAAGCCACACGGTGCCGCCGTCATCGACCTCGTTGACGAGCCCGAGCGGCACGATGATCACGCGCGACGAGTGATCCTCGCGCACGCGGAGGTGCAGCGGCGTGCCGTCGTCGTCGCGCTCGATGCGCTGGACCGTCCCGAGGACGCCATCGCGGCACTCAACGCGCGCGCCGGCGCGGATGTCCGCAACGCGATTCATGCGACATGGAGATGGGGCAACATGTGTGCCATGCCGCCGCTCGGTCCGATCGTTCTCGAGGGCACACACATCGTGCTCGAACCGCTGCTCCCCGAGCACGCGCCCGCGCTGCATGCGGCGACGCCGGGCGAGGAGCTGTGGTCGTGGATGTCCTTCGATCTTCGCGATCGCGCGCAGCTTGATCGCTGGATCGGAGACGCGCTCGCGGCGCGCGATCGCGGCGAGGAAGTTCCGTTCGTCGTGCGACTGCGGAACGGCGGCGAGATCGTCGGCAGCACGAGGTTCATGGACATCCGCGCACGGTTCAGGGGCGTCGAGATCGGCTGGACCTGGTACCGGCGCGACCTCTGGGGCGGCCCAGTGAACCCCGAGGCGAAGTACCTGCTCATGCGCCACGCCTTCGAGGAGTGGGGCGCCATCCGCGTGTGCCTCAAGACCGACGTCAAGAACGTGCACTCGCAGAACGCGATCAAGAAGCTCGGCGCGAAGTACGAGGGAACCCTGCGCAACCACTACATCCGCCGCGACGGCAGCTACCGCGACAGCGTGTACTTCTCCGTCATCGAGAGCGAGTGGCCGGCGGTCAAACGCGCACTCGAGGAGCGCCTCTCGTCGTTCGCGCGCGCGTAGGCGCCGCCTCGGCTCACAGCGCGAGCTGCTTCGCCGCTCCAGGCACCTGACGCGCGATCTCGGCGGCGTCGAAGTACACGCGCTCTCCGACGAACTTGCCGTCCCGCACCGGAAAGAAGATGACGACCCTGAAACGCAGCGACGTCCCGGACGGCGGGAATCCGAAGAGCGCCCCCGACATCGTCCCGTAGACCTCGGACTGCTCGACGATGCAGTCGTCCGCGTCGATGCGGCTCAGCAGGTCGAGCTTGACGTCCGGGATGCCCTCCCAGAGCCCGCGATAGAAGGTGCGCACCTCGTCCTTGCCGCGGAACACCTGGCCAGTGGGCACGACCTCGTACACGCAGTCGTCATCGAGCGTGGCGATCAGCCGCTCGAGCTCACGGCGATTCTCGGCGATGGCGTGCTCGAGCCAGAGCTTGTGGTTCGCGCGCGCCGTCTCGCTCGACGCGCTCGACGTGAAGGGGCTCGTCTTCGGCATCACGGCCGGGAGACGCTAGGCGCGCAACGCTGGTCTAGCGCCGCTCGGTCGGCGGCGTCTCGGCGGCCGCGGCCTGGACCACCGCCGGGATCGCAGCGTGTTCCTCGCGCTCGAGCTGCTCGAACGGACGCCGCAGCACGATCGGCCGGCGCTCGAAGGCCTTTTCGCCGTCGGGGTGGGAGAGCTCGGCGTAGCGGAACACGTCATCGAGCTCGGGGCCGATGAGCTCCTCCTTCTCGAGCAGCGCGTTCGCGACGGCGTGGACGACGAACTCCTTCTCGCGGATCAGTCGCTTCGTCTCCTCCATCAGCTGCCGGAGCAGCTCGTCGACGACGCGGATCACCGGCAGCGGCATCTGGCCCACGCCGCTGACCGGCACCGACACCAGCGTCGGCCCCATCCCGTGATAGGCGATGTAGCCGAGCGCCGCCGACGTCGCGGACTGCAGGTCGCCGTCGGCACCGGTGATCTTCGTGTTGAGGATGAGCTCCTCGACCGCGCGCGAACCGAGCGAGACCATGATGTCGGCCTCGATCTCGTCGGCCGGGAGGGTGTGATGCTCCTCCCGATCGACCGGCTGCACGACGCCGAGCGCGTCGCCCATGCGGATGATCGACGCCTTCGCGACGCGCTGCCGCTTCAGGACGTAGTGCGCGACGACGGCGTGCCCGGCCTCGTGGTAGGCGATCGCGCGCTTCTCGTCGGGCAGCATGTTCGCGATCGGCTGCTTCAAGCCGAGCATGCGCACGTCGCGCGCGTGCAGCCAGTCCTTATACGTGAGGAACTCGCGACCCGCGTCGTGCGCGATGATCAGCGCCTCGTTGATGATCGTCTTGATCATGATCGGCGTCCACCGCACCGCGTCCTGCACCATCAGGTCGACCGGCATGTCCGGGTCGTGCGCCTTCTGCGCCAGGTAGTGCTGGATGATGTCGCGCCGGCCCTCGCCGTCAGGCGTGTACACGTTGATGCGCCGGTCGAGGCGGCCAGGACGGACGAGCGCGGGATCGAGCACGTCGGGGCGGTTCGTCGCGCCGATGACGAACACGACCGGTTTCGGGGGGATCGGGCCGCGGATCACGCCGAGCCAGCGGAGCATCTTCTGCCGCATGCGATCCTCGACGTGCTGCCCAAGCGAGTCCATCTGATTCAGCAGCGTGTTCAGGGCGAAGCGGCCCATGCCCATCATGCCGCCCATCATTCCCTGCACCTGGCCACCCTGCATGCCGCCGCGCGAGATGCCGATCGAGTCGAGCTCGTCCATGAACAGGATGCACGCGCCGCGCTGGCCAGCGGGCGCGTACTTGCGGCCAAGCTTGCGCGCGCGCCCGAACAGCGACATCACGATGAGCGCGTCCACGCCGAACCACATCGACGTCAACGACGAGGCGTCGACGTAGATGAACGGGATGCCGGCCTCCGCCGCGATCACGCCCGCGAGGAACGTCTTGCCCGTGCCCGGTGCCCCTGACAGCAGCATGCCCTTCGGCATCTCGCCGCCGAGCTGTTCGAAGCGCTGCGCGCCCTTGAGGATCCGCACCGTCGACCTGGCGTGGTCGAGGAGGTCTGGCTGGCCGCGGTAGCTCTCGAAGGACAAGCCGATCTGAGGGTCGTCCGGCGTCACCGTGTACGTGCGCGGGCGCGACAGGAACCACATCAGGACGCCGAACTGCGCGATGAGCGCGAAGGCCGAGAACAGCAGCCCGATGACGAGGGAGGGCAGCGCTCCGATGAAGTCCGCGATGCTGGCGAAGAACTCGCGCACGCTCCCGGCGAAGAAGATCCACGCCGTGACGATGCCGAAGAGCACGACGAGGCGGATGCGGTTGTGCCAGATGACGTACGCGATCGTGCCGACCACGTTGCCCATCAGTTGACGCCCACCACCTCACCGTGCTGCACCGAGAGCACGAATCCGCGAATGATCTTATTCCCCATCTGGTCCCGACCCCGCACCACATAAGCGGAGAGCGTGGTCCCGTTGCGGTCCGCCGCGCCGAGGAACTTCACGTCGCTGACGGACACGATCGGATCGAGCGACGAATGCAGTTTCCCGAGGAGGTCCTGATCGCCGATGAGCCGCGCGAGCGAGCGCGCGTCGTCGAGGCGGATCGCGGCGGCCACGTTCGCCGACGCCTGCGGCTCCGGAGCGGCCGGCAGGGACGCGTATGGATTCTCTTCCGGCGACGCCGTGGTCAGGAACTGCGCCCCGGCGCCGACGAGCGCACCGGCGGCGAAGAGCAGGAGCGTCGCGGCGGCGACGGGGGCCTTACTCAACCAGCACGACCTTCCCGCCGACGAGCGTGAGCGCGAACGGCCAGAACACCGTGTTCGCCCCGACGCGCATCTCCACGGCGTAGATGTCGACGGAGATGCGGCCCTCCGTTGCGCCGCCGAGGAACGTCAGCGACAGCGGGTTCACCTGCTGCTGCTGCGCCGCGCCGAGCAGCCGAGCGGCCTTCTGGGCGACGTCCTTGCTTTCGGTGACCGCCGCGAGCCCCTCGGGGTCCTGCTTCAGCGAGGCGAGCATGTACGTGCGCGCCTGGGGGGCCTCGGACCCGCTTCCCGCGCGTCCGGGGTTCCACAATGGCGCGGTGACCGCCGCCGCGACGTAGCCGAACAAGACGCCGGCGAGGACGATCGCCAGCGAATCGCGCGCCGCCCGCATGGAGAAAGGCTACCAGCAGCGCATCTCCAAACGGGTGAAATCGGTCTAAACTCCGCGGCCGTGAGGCGGCTGTCGGTGGTGGCCGCGATCTTCGTGCTCAGCGCGTGCGGTTACAGCACCGCCCGGACGACCAGCCCGTCGGACCCCTACTTCGAGGGCACGACCTCGTCTCGGGCGCGCGCGGCGATCGTCGACAGCAGCGGTAAACCGATCGGCCTCGCCTCGTTCAGCGAGACGCGGCTCGGCGTGCTCGTCGACGTGAAGGTCGTGAGCCTCCCGAAGGGCGCCCACGGGCTACACATCCATGCGACCGGTAAGTGCGAGACCCCGGAGTTCATGAGCGCGGGCGCGCATTTCAACCCCGGCGGCAACCAGCACGGCCTCCACAACGCGAAGGGTCCGCACGCGGGCGATCTGCCGAACCTCGTCGTCGGCGACGACGGCAAGGGCGCGCTCTCCTACGTCGACCCGCTCGTGACGCTCGAGTCCGGCGCGTCGAACTCGATCGTCGGCCTCTCGCTCGTCGTGCACAAGGACCCGGACGACGAGCAGACGGACCCGGCCGGCAACAGCGGCTCCCGCATCGCCTGCGGCGTGATCGACAAGACCGCCTAGGACACGAGCCCGAGTCCGAGGAGACCGGCGAGCAGCAGCGCGACGCCGGCGAGCTGGTTCGGCGCGACACGCTCGCGCAGCACCGTCAGCCCGAGCGCGAACGGGATGAGCGGGTAGGTCGATGACGCGGTCGCGACGATCGACGCGTACCCGATCGTCGCGCCGGCGCCGTAGGCGAGGTTCCCCGTCGTGTCGAGCACGCCGACGAGCGCGATGAGGAGGGCGGCACCGACGGGAACGAACGGCGATCGGCGGCGCGCGAGGGCGACCGCCGCGAGCAGCGCGGTCGTCCCCGCGCGGAGGAGCACGACCATCGGCACCGCGCCGTAGGAGCGCGACACCGTCGCGAGCGCGAAGCCCAGCACGCCGAAGCCGACCATCGTCACGAGCGCGAGCCGGCTCGCGGCAGGGAGCGCGCTGCGGGCTTCGCTCGCGAGTCGTCGCTTGCGCGCGCGAAGAACGTCACGAACGATCCCTAGATCCGTCGACGCGAGTGCGACGCCCGCGATGGTCGCGACGGCCGCGACCAGCTGCGACGCCGAGAGCCGCTCCCCGAGGAGCGCTACGGCGAGGATCACGGTGACCGCGGCGTTCGCGGCGACGATCGGACTCACGATCGCGATCGGTCCAATGGCGAGGGCGCGGTAGAGCGCCGCGAGCATCACCGATCCGAGCGCGCCCATCGCGACGGCCAGTGCGGCGGTTTCGACGGTGAGGACCGGGAGCTGCCCGAACCCCGCAGCCGTGATCGCGAGCAGCGCGAGGGAGCTCGCCTGCATGCCGAGCGTCGTCCGCAACGTCCCGACCCGCCGCGTGCAGATCGCGGCCAGGTAGTCCGCGGTCCCCCACCCGATCGCCGCGACGAGGCCGCACAGCAGCGCGCTCAAGCGGCGCGCGACGGCGAGAGCCGTCGGAGGTCGCGAGCAGGAGAAAGTGGAGGGACCGAGGTCCGCGTGTCGCGGGACCGCGCGAACGGGGGACACACGTCGCGCGGCGCGCCCGCGCCCTCCGACGGCGATTCGCCGGGCCGGACGCTACTCACGAGCGGCGCGGGCCGACAGAGTCGCGGGACCTATTCCTGCTCCTGTTCTTGTTGCAGCCGCTCCCAGTCCTCGCGCAGCAGCTCGAGCAGCACGCCGTCGTGCCACTTGCCGCCGGCGAAGACCTCGCGGCGCTCGACGCCGACCTCGCGGTATCCGACGCGCTTCGACATCCGTAGACTCGCGACGTTCTCGGCGAACGCGGCCGACTTCAGCTTGATGAGGTTCAGCTCGCGGAACGCGAAGCGCGTCCGCAGCCTCGCCTGCTCGGTCCCGATGCCCTTGCCCCAGTACTCGCGCTCACCGATGAGCGTCCCGGATTCGCCGTGCTGATTCTTCCAGTCGATGTCGCGGATGCCGCTCGTGCCGACCGGCTTGCCGTCGACCTCGATGACCCAGAACACGCCGTTCTGGTTCTCGGCGAGCTTCTTCAGCCAATCCGTCTCCTGCGCCTCAGAGAACGCGATCTGCAGGTAGCCGAGCATGCGCGACACCTCGACGTCGGCGAGCCAGCGCACGATGTGCGGGACGTCCTCGGGCACCGGCGGACGGAGCGTGACGCGCTTGCCGCGGAGGACCGGTCCGTACACGGCGCGCAACTGTAGCCGCGCCGCCCGAGCAGGAATGCCTCCCCTGCCGAATTTCCTTTCTGGAGGTCGTTCTTCAAATTCGGCAGGGTCGGGCCTACGTGCGTTTCGTGGCGCTCGCCATGGCCTCGAAGCGGGACGAGATGTTCAGCTTCGAGTAGATCGAGTTGATGTGGTTCTTGACCGTCTTCTCCTCGATGCCGAGTTCGGCGCCGATCTCGCGGTTCGTGCGCCCACGCTGGACGAGCGTGAGGATCTCGATCTCGCGCGGGGTGAGCCGGCTCGGATCGCCCGGCGTCCGCTTCGCCTCGGCGATGATCTCGGACGCGAGCGACGGCGCGATGATCGCGCCGCCCTCGGCGACCGTGCGCAGCGCCTGCGAGAGCTGGTCTGCGCCGAAGCGCCCATGCACGAGGTAGCCCTTCGCGCCCGCGGCGATCGCCTCGCGCACGTGCTCGGGCTCGTCGGACCAGGTGACGACGATCGTCCTCGCCGCCGGCACGCTGTGCGCGATCTCGCGCGTCGCCGCGATCCCGTCGCCGTCGCGCATGCGCAGGTCCATCAGCACGACGTCGGGCCGGCGCTCCTGCGCCATCGCGATCGCCTCGCGGCCACTGACCGCCTCCCCGACCACCTCGAAGCCTTCGAGGGCCTGGACGAAATTGCGAAGACCGCCGCGCACGACGAACGAATCGTCGGCGATGAGCACGCGAAGAGGCGTTTCCACTTTAGGGCGACTCCTTCTCCAATGGGACGTCGAGGACGACCCGCGTCCCGCCTTCCTTCCGCTGTTCGAAGCGCAGGTCGGCGTCGAGGATCGCGGCGCGCTCGCGCATCCCGACGACGCCGAAGTGACCTCGCTCGACGAGCTCCTCGAGCCGAAGCTCGCCGATGCCGTGCCCGTCGTCCTCGACGACGAGGCGCATCGTCCCGTCGACGACGGCGAGGCGCGCGCTCACGCGCTCCGCGTCGGCGTGCCGTTCGGCGTTCGAGAGCGCCTCGTCGAGGATGCGCAGCGTCTCGAAGCGCGCGAGCGGGTGGACGCGCTCGAGGTCCCCGGCGAACTCGAGCGCGGCCGACGGATGTTGCCCCGCGAGCCGTCGCAGCGACGCCTCGAACGGCTCGCGATCTCCGGCCGCGCGAGTGTCGCGCACGATCGCGCGCAGCTCCTCGGCGAGCCCGCGCGCGAGGTGCTCGAGCCGCGCCAGCTTCGCGCGGGTCGCGGGATCCGCCTGTGCGGCGAGCGACGCGACCTCGAGCGAGAGCACGCTCACGGACTTCGCGACGCTGTCGTGCAGCTCGCGCGCGACGCGCTCGCGCTCGGCGCGACCGGCGGCCTCCGCCTCGTCGCGACGGATGCGCGCCTCGAGCTCGTTCGTCGCGAGCGCCAGATCCCCGACCTCATCGGCGGCCACGACGGGCACGTGCAGCGTGCGATCGCTGCCGAGCTCGCGGACGCGTTGCGTGACGACCTGGATCGCGCTCGCGGCGTCGTCGCCGACGAGCCAGCCGATCAGCGCCGCGAACGCGATGAGCGCGAGCGCGGTCATGAGGAACGCCGCGAGCGGCGCGTCCGGCGTCGCGCTGAAGTCAAGCCCGATCGAGAGCAGCACGCCGGCCGTCGCGAACGCGGCGCCGGTCGCTGCGACGACGAAGCGCGCGCGCAGCGTGAGGTCGCGGGTGCCGACCGGCGGACGGCTGCCGAGCAGCACCGGACGGATCAGGGAGCGCGCGACCGCGAATGCGGCGAGGCTGCCGAGCGCGACGACGCCGAGCTCGAAGAGCGCCGCGTCGAGCGCCTTCGCGACGGAATCGCGAGCGAGCGACAGCGTCGGGATCTCCTTGCGCAGGAACCAGGCCTCGGCCAGCAGCACGGCCGCCGCGCCGATCGCGACGCTCCAGCGGAACAGCGCCGAGGGCACGCCCCAGAGGCCGGGCAACGAACCGGAATGCCGCGCCAGGAGCCAGAGCCACGCCGCGCCGATCGCGCCCCAGATCGCCGCCGGCGGCGGCGCGACGCCGGCCTCGAACGGTTCGCCGAGGGACGAGACGAGACCGCCGGCAGAGGCGACGGCGACGAGCGCGAACCCCAGGCGAAGCGCGGTCGATCGGCGCGCGGCGTCGCTCATGACGCGACGATACGCGCGCGTGTGCGTGGGGTGGGGGTCCCAGCGCGTTTGCGACTGCGACTGGGCGGCCCTAGCCTGCGGCCGTCAATCGGGAGGGGAACGGAATGGGTGCTTCGCAGGCGATCGCGCGCGGATTCCAGTACGGGCTGCTCATCTTCGCGCTCACGGCGCTCCTCGGCCTGGCGAATGCGACGAAGATCTGGGGCGATCTGAGCCGAGACCAGCTGCTCACGCACCTGCACGCCGGAACGCTCGGGTGGATCACGATCGGGGTGTTCGCCATCGCGGCCTGGATCTTCGGCGCCGCGTCGCCGTCGCTCGGGCGGTATCTCGCGGGGTCGGCCGTGGTGACGGCCGCGTACGTGATCGCGTTCTGGACCGGCAACTTCCCGGCGCGCGCGATCTTCGGCGCGATCGAGCTCGTCGTGATCTACGCGTGGTGGGGCTGGGCGGCGCGTCGCGCGCTGTCCGAGGGGCTCGGGCGCATCAGCGTACCGAAGCTCTCCGTCGCGCTCGGCCTCACGACACTCGTCGTCGGCTCGACGCTCGGCGTGATCGTCCAGGCGCAGCTCGCATTGAGCCAGGCGAGCCAGCAGACCGGGAACCTCATCAGCGCACACGCCGGGGCGCAGGTCGGTGGATACCTCGTCCTCGTCGCCGCGGGCATCGTCGAGTGGCAGCTGCTCGGCGAGCGGCCACCCTCGCGCGCGGGCCAGCTACAGGCGGCGCTCCTGTTCCTCTCGGGGATCGCGCTCTCCGTCGGCCTCCTGCTGAACGTGAGCCCTCTGCTTCTCGTCCAGATCGTGTGCCAGGTCGCCGGCATCGCGATCGTCGTCGGGTTCTTGATCCTCGGCGCGGCACTCACGGTCGACCTCGTCGTGCAGTTCATCCGCACCCAGGATCCGACGTCCATCCCGGCCGGGCTCTTCACCGCGCTCAGCCACACGATGTTCGTCGGCGTGATGACGAACGCGCTCTTCGGCGCGATCTACCTGCTCACGCGCGATCGACCGCGCGCATGGGCGTGGGCCGACCAGCTCATCTTCTGGGGCCTGAACCTCGGCGCGGCGGCGTTCATCGTCGTGCTGCTCGCGGTCGGCTCGAGCGCCGGCGCCGGCCCGTTCGCGCATCCGGTCGCGTACACCGCGCCGATCATGGGGCTCGCCGCGCTCCTCGGCATCGCGACGTTCCTGCAGCGGCTCCAACCGGCGCGCGCGGCGAGGCGCGTCCCGGCTCCGGCGTAGCCGTCGAAGAGCGGCGCGGCGCGACGGCCGCCGCGCGGCACGATCACCTGGCCGGCCGCGCCGAGAAGGCCCGACTCGAGGCGTTCACCGACGGCGTGTTCGCGATCGCGATCACGCTGCTCGTGTTCGAGATCAAGCTGCCTTCGGCGAACGGCCCGCTCCTGCCGGCGCTCGCGGCCCAGTGGGCGTTCTTCGCGGCGTACCTCGCGAGCTTTCTGCAGATCGGCGTGTACTGGATCGCCCACCACATCACCACCGCGTACGTCCGGCGAATGAATGGGAAGCTCCTGTTC
>DASQXO010000179.1:0-22218 GCA_035639655.1 Candidatus Dormiibacterota bacterium | reverse complement strand
TCGGTTCCTGCATCCGGAGCTGGTGCCGCCGGATGGGTACCGCGGGCTCGACACCGGATACCTGCTGACCCTCGGTGACGCGGCGATCCCGGACCTCGTTCGCGCCTTCCCGCTGCTCGACGCGGCCGCGAAGACGCAGCTCGGGTGCGCGATCGGTCCCCGATCGACGCTCAGCGCAAGTCTCGCGTCCTGGAGCTACGAGCGAGAGCGCGCGCGCGAGGCGCTCGCGACGATCGACCTGCCGCGCTGCTCGGCGCCGCGGCCGTAAGGATCTCGAACCGGATCGCGCGGACGACGACGAGCGGATCGCCGCGCCACTCGCGCGCCTTCGCGCGCCATGCGGCCGTCCAGCGTGGCTGATGCGAGAAGCGCAGGTGGTCGCGCAGGTACGTGTCGAAGTCGGCGCGATCGGCGAACGGCATGCGATGCCAGAAGCGTCCGGCGCGGATGCGGCGGAGCACCCCGTCCCGCTTCACGCGCGAGACGGCGAGGTCGGACGCGCGGTCGTCGGAGGCCGCGCCCCGCTGCGTCTCGAGCGTGGCGACGGTCCGTCCGGCGCGCTCGATGCGCGCGAGCACACGTGAGTCAGGACGCGCGTCGATGAGCAGGCCGCCGGGACGCAGCGCTCGCGTCGCTTCGTGTAGGGCATCGACCATGCCCTTCCGTTGCACTCATCAGAGCGCCCACGAAAGGATCGCGATGTCGAACCTCCCGCGCGGCACCGGGAGATCCTGTGCCGCGCCGGTGCGGAACGAGACGTTGCGGAGCGCGAGGGCGCGCGCGTTCCGGCGCGCGGCGCGCAGCGCCGAGGGATCCGGATCGATGCCGACGACGAGCGCGGCCCCGGCGCTCGCCGCGCCGAACGCGAGCCGGCCGTCACCGGTCCCGATGTCGAGCACGGTCGCGCCGCGCAGGCGCCGCACGATGCCGTACGCGGCGAGCTCGTCGCGGGGCCGTGGCCGTCGCGCGGCCGACGCGACGTCGATGAACTGGCCGACCGCGCTCTGATCGCTCATCCCGGCAGGCGAGGATAACCGGCTAGGCGATCTCGATGCGCGCGATCCACTTCACCCACTGGAAGCCGCGCCGGCCGGGCGCGACGAGCCGCACCGGGAACCCGTGCGACGGCGAGAGCGGCTCGTCTCCGAGGTGCGTCGCGAGCACCATCGTGCGCGCCTCGTCGAGCGGGAAGGACCACGCGTGCCCGGTCACCGATACGACGCGGACCTCCTTCGCTTCGCGTTCGGCGAGGATGTCGCCGAGCCGCGGGCCGCGCCAGCGCTGCTCGCTCCACCATCCGCCGGTGCAGTCGAGCACCGCGACGACCTCGGCTCGAGGGAGCGCGCGCAGCTCCTCGTACGACAGCAGTCGACCGGCGACGTCGAGGCGCCACGCCGCGGCGTCGATCGCGGGCACCGCATCGAATGTCCACGTCGTCACCGGCATCGCGTTCCCGGTGAACGAGCCGGCGTGCTTCGAGCCGGTGAGCCGCCGGAGCGGTTCGACCGCGTCGAGCACCGGCGCGAGCGCGACCGCGGCGACGCCGAGCGCGCCGACGCGGAGCGCGGTGCGGCGCGAGAGCGCACGCGCGAGCGGCGGCCGCGTCTCCCAGCGCAGCGCCAGGTGGAGCGCGGTGAGGAGCGCGAGCGCGATCCCGGCGAAGACGTGGATGTTCAGCGCGGAATATCCGGCGACGCTCGCCGGGCCGAGAGCGCCGCCGCTCCAGGCGAACCCGATCCCGAGCGACACGACGAGCGCGATCGCGGTCCCGGCGCCGACGGCGATCGTCGCGTCGCTGCGCGCGGCCCGCCGCGCGAACGACCGTCGCGCGAGGCCGACCTTCCACCCGAGCGCGAGCAGGAGCGCGATCCCGAGCGCGCGATGGAGCGGAAAGAGCGGCGAGGCGACGTCGAGCGGTAGGACCCAGCCGCCGAGGCCGCTGGCGACGAGCCCGAGCGTGACGGCGAGCAGCGCGAGGTTCGTGACGCGTCGCGGCACAGATCGCGAGAGTACTGCTAGCCCGCCGCCTCCAGGTCGCCCGCCGAGGCGCGACCGCTGCCGACCCACCGCCGCGCCGGCGCCGCCGGCTCCATCGCGTCGCCCATCGTCGCGGCGGCGATCTCGGCGAGTGCGAACTTCGGGCGGCGGTCCTCGCCGAGCAAGCCGTTCGTTTCCTGGTACGTGTCGGCGAACTGCGTGTAGCAGAAGCCGGCGAGCGCGGAGCACGAGCGCACGGCGTCGAGAACGGCGCGGTAGTGGTCGCGCAGCTCGGCGCCGTCGCGCACGCGGCGGTAACCCCAGGTCCCGGCCCGGCCGTCGGCGACGGAGAGGCCGCCGAACTCCGTGAGCATCACCGGCTCGCCGCGGTGCGCGCGCTCGAGCAGCAGCGGCTTCCCCGCCGGCCGCTCGCAGGCGAGACGCTCCGACAGGTTCGCCGCGGCGTAGCGCGATGCGAGCAGCTCCGGGCGATCGGCGTAGTCGTGCACGCCGAGGATGTCCCACGCGACGCACTCCCAGCCGTCGTTCGCGACGACGGGCCGGTCGGGGTCGAGCGCCTTCGTCAGGTGGTAGATCGACTCGACGTAGCGGCGCTGCGCCGCGCTCGTGGCGAGGTCGGGAACGCCCCAGGATTCGTTGAACGGCACCCAGGTGACGATGCAGGGGTGACTGCGGTCGCGCGCGATCGCCTCCTGCCACTCCGCGTTCAGCAGCGCGACGCTGCGCGGACTGAATCGCTGTGCGCTCGGCATCTCTTCCCACACCATGAGGCCGAGGCGGTCGGCCCAGTAGAGGTAGCGCGGGTCCTCGAGCTTCTGGTGCTTGCGCACGCCGTTGAACCCCATCGCCTTCGCGAGCTCGACGTCGCGCCGCACTTCCGCGTCGCTCGGCGCGGTCAGGCCGCCCATCGGCCAGTAACCCTGGTCGAGCACCATGCGCAGGCCGAGCGCGCGCCCATTCAACATGAAGCGGTCGCCGTCGATGCCGACGCTGCGCATCGCGGTGTAGCTCATGACCTGATCGACGATCGTGCCCGCGCGGTCGAGCAGCGTGAGCTCCGCGTCGATGAGCGTCGGCGACGACGGCGACCACAGCAGCTCCTCGCGCCATCGCGCCCCGTGATCGACGAGCGCGATCTCGCGCTCGATCTCGCGTTCGCCGCGGAGCGCGTACGTGTGCTCCGCGAGCGCGACGCCGCCGGCGCGCAGCCGGACGCGCAGACGGAGGTCGTCGCGCTCCGATCCGTCGACGCTCATCCGTAGCCAGATCGCCCACCGCGCTGGATCGGCGCGCCAGGAAAGGCTCACGATCGCGTTCGGCGGCAGCGTCTCCAGCCACACGCTCTGCCAGATGCCGGTCGTGCGCGGATACCAGATCCCCTCGGGCTCGCGAAGCCAGTACTGCTTCCCGCGCGGCTTCTCGAGGTCACCCGGGTCGTCCTCCGCTCGCACGATGATCGTCTGCGGTCCGCCGCCGCGGAGGAGCTCCGTGATGTCGAAGGCGAAGGGCGTGTATCCGCCGCGATGCGCACCCGCGAGGGCGCCGTTGACCGACACCGTGGCGTCGTGATCCACGGCGCCGAAGTGCAGGATCAGCCGCTCGCCGTCTCGAAGTTGCGGCGGCTCGAACTTCCGGCGGTACCAGCATGCCGCGTAGAGGCCGGTGTCGGCGATGCCGCTCGCCGGGGCCTCCGGCGCGAACGGGACCGCGATCGCGAGATCGAACGGGACCTGCGCGAGCCGTCGGGAGCCACCGTGATCGATCGCGAACTCCCATCGACCGTCGAGCGACGTCCAGGCGTTCCGGACGAGCTGCGGGCGCGGGTAGCCGCGCTCCCCGAGCATGACGCTGTCAGGAACGCGCGGCGCGGTCGAACATCACGCCGACCACGCCGCCGGCCAAGCAAGCGCACGTGTGGTCACGAACTTGCTCTGCTCCCGCGGCGATGTCGAAGTCGCTCCCCTGCTGGAGTCTCAGCCTGCCTGATGTCATCTGCTTCTCACACCTGCGCTGGGACTCGGTGGTGCAGCGGCCGCATCACCTGATGACGCGCTGGGCGCGCGAACGGCGCGTCTTCTGGATCGAGGAGCCGTGCGATGGCGCGTCCGCGCCCACGCTCGAGATGCGACCGAGCGGGGTCGAGGACCTGCATGTCGTCGTGCCGCGCGTGCCGGATGACCTGCACGGCGCCGCCGCGGATCAGGCGATCGCGTGCGCCGTCGCGGCGCTCGCGCGGGAAGAGGAGATCGAGAGTCACATCCGTTGGTACTACACGCCGCGGCTCCTTCCTTATGCCACACAGCTCCCGACGCCCGTCGCGACCGTGTACGACTGCATGGACGAGCTCACGGCGTTCGCCGGCGCGGATCCATCGCTCGGCCACTTCGAGGGCTGCCTCTTTCGCGCCGCCGACGTCGTCTTCACCGGCGGCCGGTCGCTCTACGAGGCGAAGCGCTCGCGGCATCCGCGGGTGCACGCGTTCCCGAGCAGCGTCGACATCGAACATTTCCGCCGCGCGCGGACGTGGCGCGAGGAGCCGGCGGATCAGCGCGACATCCCGCGGCCGCGTCTCGGTTACTTCGGCGTTCTGGACGAGCGGCTCGACCTCGATCTCATCCGCGCCGTCGCGGATCTGCGGCCGCATTGGCAGCTCGTCTTCATCGGACCGACGGCGAAGATCGATCCGCGCACGCTGCCGTGCCGTCCCAACGTTCGCTATCTCGGGCCGCGGTCGTATCGCGACCTCCCCGCATACCTCGCCGGGTGGGACGTCGCGCTGCTACCCTTCGCGCGCAACGCCGCGACGAAACACATCAGTCCGACGAAGACGCCCGAGTACCTCGCCGGCGGCGCACCGGTGGTGTCGACGTCGATCCGTGACGTCGTCGACCCGTACGGCCGCCGCGGCCTCGTGCGGATTGCCGACACCGCGACGGACTTCGTCGCCGCCTGCGAGGCGGCGATGGCGGAGGCGCGCCGCGCGCGCCTCGCGCGCGTCGACCGTTTCCTCGCCGGTCGCTCGTGGGACAGGACCTGGCGCGAGATGCGCGCGATCGTCGATGACGTCGCGGCGCCGCCGCGGCCTCTCGTCGCTTCGGTCGACGAAGCATGGTTGACTACCTGATCGTCGGCGCCGGCTTCGCCGGAAGCGTGCTCGCGGAACGCCTCGCGTCCCAGGCCGGCAAGCGCGTCCTGCTCATCGACAGGCGCGACCACATCGGCGGCAACGCATATGACCACTACGACGAGGCTGGCGTGCTCGTCCACCGCTACGGGCCGCACATCTTTCACACGAACTCGGAGCGCGTCTTCCGCTACCTCTCGCAGTTCACCGAGTGGCGGCGGTACGAGCACCGCGTCCTCGCCGCGGTGGGTGGGAAGCTCCTGCCGATGCCGATCAACCTCGACACCGTGAACCGGCTCTACGGCCTGTCGCTCACGAGCGACGAGCTGGCGCGCTTCTTCGAGCGCGTCGCGGAGCCGGTGGCGCACGCCCGCACGTCCGAGGAGATCGTCGTCTCCCGCGTCGGCCGCGCGCTGTACGAAACGTTCTTCCGCGGCTACACGCGCAAACAGTGGGGGCTGGATCCGTCGGAGCTCGACGCGTCCGTCGCGGCGCGCATCCCG
Source organism: Candidatus Dormiibacterota bacterium (assembly GCA_035639655.1). Classification (GTDB taxonomy): domain Bacteria; phylum Chloroflexota; class Limnocylindria; order P2-11E; family CF-107; genus CF-107. The sequence continues at coordinate 16,593 of DASQXO010000179.1, read as the reverse complement.
GTGCGGCTGGATCGCGACGACCGGTACTTCAGCGATACGTATCAGGCGATGCCGAAGGACGGCTACACCCGGATGTTCGAGCGGATGCTCGCGCATCCGAACATCACGGTCCTGACGAAGACGGAGTTCAAGGCCGCCCGCACGGCGTTCGCATATGGCGAGGTCATTTACACCGGGCCCGTCGACGAGTACTTCGATCACTGCTTCGGGAAGCTCCCCTACCGCTCGCTCGAGTTCCGCTTCGTCACGCTCCCGGTCGAGCGGCACCAGCCGGTCGGGACGGTGAACTACCCCGACGAGGCCGTCCCGTACACGCGCGTCACCGAGTTCAAGCACCTCACCGGCCAGCGGAACTCGCGTACGAGCGTCGTGTACGAGTACCCGCGCGCGAGCGGCGACCCGTATTACCCGATCCCGCGCCCCGAGAACGCGTTCCTGTACAAGCGCTACGAGGCGCTCGCGCAGAGCACGCCCGGCGTCACGTTCGTCGGCCGCCTTGGGACCTACCGGTACTACAACATGGATCAGGTCGTCGCGCAGGCGCTCGCGACGTTCGATCGCATCGCCGGCGCAAAGGCCTTGCCGCGGGCGGTATGAGCGCGGGCCTCGAGCTCTGGGCCGGGTTCGAGTGCACGGTCAATCGCGTCGGCGAGCGCTACTTCGACGAGGTCCGGCGCACCGGGCATGACGGCCGCATCGCCGACCTCGACCTCGCCGCGAACCTCGGCGCGCGTGCGGTCCGCTATCCGGTGCTGTGGGAACGCGTCGCGCGCGAGGACGGCGGGTACGACTGGCGGTGGTCGGACGAACGCCTCGACCGGATCAGGGCGCTCGGGATGCGGCCGATCGTCGGCCTCGTGCATCACGGGAGCGGCCCGCGCGACACCGACCTGCTCGACCCGAGCTTCGCCGAGCGGCTCGCCGGGTACGCGCGCGCGGTCGCCGAACGCTACCCGTGGGTCGAGGAGTTCACGCCGATCAACGAGCCGCTCACGACGGCTCGCTTCGCCGCGCTGTACGGCCACTGGTACCCGCACGCGCATGACGACCGCTCCTTCGTGCGCGCGCTCCTGCAACAGTGCGCGGCGATCGCGCTCGCGATGTCCGCGATCCGGGAGATCACGCCGCGAGCGCGACTCGTGCAGACGGAAGACATCGGCTGGATCTTCAGCACGCCGGAGCTCGCGTACCAGGCGGCGTTCGAGAACGAGCGCCGCTGGCTCAGCCTCGACCTCCTCTGCGGCGCCGTCGACGAGCGGCATCCGCTGTCCGCGTACCTCCGCTCGAACGGCGCCGGCGACGCCGAGCTCGACAGGTTCCGCGCCGCGCCGTGCGCGCCCGACGTGATCGGCCTCAACCACTACGTCACGAGCGATCGCTTTCTCGATGGACGCGTGTCGCTCTACCCCGCGGAGGCGATCGGCGGGAACGGACGCGCGGCCTACGCCGACGTGACCGCGGCGCGAGCGACGGCCGGCGGCGGGCTCACGCTCGAGGCCTCGCTGCACGCGGCGTGGCGCCGCTACCGTCGCCCGCTCGCCGTCACCGAGGTCCATCACGGTTGCACGCGCGAGGAGCAGCTGCGCTGGGTCGCGGAGATCCGCGACGCCGTGGAACAGGCGCGCGCCGCGGGCGTCGACGTTCGCGCGATCACGGCCTGGGCGCTCCTCGGGAGCTACGACTGGGATTCGCTCGTCACGCGGGACGCCGGCCGGTACGAGCCTGGCGTCTACGACCTGCGCGCTTCCGCGCCGCGCCCCACGTCGCTCGTCGAGCTGTTCCGCGCGATCGCCGACGGTCGCGCGTACGACCATCCCGTGCTCGACGTGCCCGGCTGGTGGCACCGGCCGGAGCGCCTGCACGCCGCGCCGGTCGACGTTGCGCTGCCGCAGCCGCGCGCGACCCGCCACGCCGCCGCGAATCCGCGCGCGGTGCTCGTCGTCGGCGCCGGCGGAACTCTCGGCCGCGCGCTGGTGCGCATCGGGACGCGGCGCGGCCTGCGCATCGCCGAGCGCCGGCACGCCGATCTCGATGCCGCCGACGCCGACGCGGTGCGACGGACGCTGAACGACGTCCGGCCGTGGGCGGTCATCAACGCCGCGGGCCACGTGCGCGTCGACGACGCCGAGCGCGACGAGCGCGCGTGCCGGCGCGCGAACGTCGACGGCGCGACCGCGCTCGCCGAGGCCGCGGCCGCGCGGGGCATCCGCTACGTGACCTTCTCCAGTGACCTCGTGTTCGACGGTCGGCGGCGCAGCCCGTACGACGAGGACGCCTCGACGAACCCGCTCTCGGTCTACGGCCGCACGAAAGCCGAGGCCGAGCGTCGCGTTAGCGAGCTCCACGCCGATGCGCTCGTCGTGCGGACGAGCGCGTTCTTCGGTCCGTGGGACGAGGCGAACTTCGTCACGCGATCCCTCGGCGCGCTCCTCCGCGGCGAACGGGTCGTCGCGGCCGACGACCTCGTGGTGTCGCCGACGTACGTGCCGGACCTCGTGAACGCGGTCCTGGACCTTCTCGTCGACGGCGAGTCCGGGATCTGGCATCTCGCGAACGATGCGGCGATCACGTGGGCCGAGCTCGCGCGGACGCTCGCGGCGCTCTGGCGCGCCGACGCCGCGCTCGTCGAAGCGCGGCCGGCGGCGGCGCTCGGCTACGCCGCGCCGCGGCCGCCGTACAGCGTCCTCGGCAGCCGTCGTGCGTTCCTGCTCTCGCCGCTCGACGACGCGCTGGAACGGTATCGGGTAGAACGGGCGGCGTGACCGCGACGCCCCGCGTCTCGGTGCTCATGCCCACGTTCGAGCAGTCGCGCTTCATCGGCCGCGCGATCGACAGCCTGCGCGCGCAGACGCTCCGCGACTGGGAGCTCGTCATCGTCGATGACGGCTCGCGCGACGCGACGCTCGACGCGATCGCTCCCTTTCGCGACGACCCGCGCGTGTGCGTCGACCGCCTGCCGGAGAACCGCGGCCTCGGCGCCGCCCTCAACCGCGCCCTCGATCTCGCGCGCGGCGAGCTCCTCGCGTACCTGCCCTCCGACGACCTCCTCTACCCCGATCACCTCGCGTCGCTCGTCGCGACGCTCGATGCGCACCTCGACGCCTCGCTCGCGTACGCGTCGGTGCGGCACCACTACAACCGGCGCAGCGACGGACCGGTCGAGGGGTTCGGCCTGCAGCTCGTACAGGTGATGCACCGCCGGATCCCGGAGCGCTGGCTCGAGCGCGGTGAGCTTGTCACGGACGATCTCGAGCGCATGTACTGGTCGCGCGTGCGCGCGCGGGGTCGCGCGATCGCGAGCGGCGCGCTGACCTGCGAATGGACCATGCATCCGGGTCAGCTGCACGCCCTCGTGCGCGAACCCCTCGGCGGCATCAACCCGTACCGCGCTCGCTTCACCGTGGCGCATCCGCTGCGCTTCCACTCGAGCGTCGGTGACGCCATCGACGAGGTCGCGCTGTACCGGCGCTTCCGCGAACGAGCGCCGACGCCGCGCGCCGCGGACGGACTGCGCGTCCTGTTCGCCGGCGAGCTCGCGTACAACCCGGAGCGCGTCCTCGCGCTCGAGGAGCGCGGACATGAGCTCTTCGGTCTGTGGACGCCGGAGCCGTACTGGTTCAACACCGTCGGTCCGTTGCCCTTCGGCCACGTCCGAGACGTTCCGCGCGAGCGGTGGCCCGAGGTGGCGCGCGAGGTCCGGGTCGACGTCATCTACGCGCTCCTCAACTGGCAGGCGATCCCCTTCGTGCACCACGTCATCAACCAGAACCCGGGCATCCCGCTCGTGTGGCACTTCAAGGAAGGGCCGTTCGTGAGCCTCGAGAAGGGGACGTGGCCGCTCCTGGTCGACATCTACCGGCGCGCGGATGGGCGAATCTACTCGACGCCGGAGTTGCGCGAGTGGATGCACGAGGCGATCCCCGGTCTCGATCCGGCGCCCGAGCTCACGCTCGACGGCGACCTTCCCAAGCGCGAGTGGTTCGACGGCGCGGAGGCGCCGCTGCTCTCCGAACTCGATGGCGAGCCGCACACCGTGGTACCCGGGCGACCGATCGGCCTCCATCCCAGCGACGTCGGGACGCTCGCCGCTTCGGGCGTGCACCTCCACTTCTACGGCGAGTTCACGCACGGCCAGTGGCGAGAGTGGATCGAGCGCGCCGGTGCGCTCGCTTCGGGCCGACTGCACCTTCACGAGAGCGTCGACCAATCGCGCTGGCGCGCGGAGCTCTCGCGTTACGACGCCGGCTGGCTGCACGTCTTCGACAGCCGCAACGGCGGCGATCTCCGCCGCGCACTCTGGGACGACCTCAACTATCCCGCGCGGATGGGGACGTTCGCGGTCGCGGGATTGCCGATGCTGCTGCGCGACAACACCGGCTCGCGGGTCGCCGTCGACGCGCTGACGCGCGAGCTCGGCGTCGGCCTCTTCTTCCGCGACTTCGCCGAGGTCGGCGCGATCCTCCGCGACCGCGAGCGCGTGCGCGCGGCGCGGCGTCGCGTGCGCGAGGCGGCGTCATGCTTCATGTTCGACGCGCACGCGGATCGGCTCGTCGCGTTCCTACGACGAATCGCGGGCCGCGCTTAGACCGCGCCGTCGCGACGCAGCTCGGCGATCTCCTCCGGCGCGTAACCCAGCTCGCCGAGGACCTCGTCGGTGTGCTCGCCGAGCACCGGCGGGTGCCGGCGGATCCCGGGAGCGGTGCCGCTCAGGCGCACCGGGAAGCCGGTGACCTTCACCTTCCCCGCCGTCGGATGGTCGACCTCGAGTGCGAGCTCGAGGTGCTTCGCGGCGGGATCGGCGAACACCTCGGCCAGGCTGTAGATCGGGCCGACCGGGACATTCACCTCCCGCAGGCGTCGCACCACGTCGTCCTTCGGCAGCTCGGCGATGCGCTTCTGCACCGCCGGCACGAGCGTCGCGCGATGCTTCACCCGCTTCGTGTTGTCGGCGTAGCGCTCGTCGTCGAGGAGATCGTCGAGGCCGAGCGCGCGGCAGAAGCGCTCGAAAAGCGCGTTGTTGCCCACGGCGACGTTGACGTAGCCGTCTTTGGCCAAGAAGGTCTGGTACGGCGCGATGCTCGCGTGCACGTTGCCCTCGGGCTTCGGCGACTCGCCCGTCGCGAAGTAGCGCGCGCCCTGGCGCGAGAGCAGCGACACCATGCTCCCGAGCATCGTCGCGTCGACGTACTGCCCCTCGCCGCTCGCCCCACGCGCGTGGAGGGCGACGAGGATGCCGATGACGGCGTAGAGCCCGCCGACCATGTCCGCGATCGGGACGCCCACCATCGTCGGCATGCCGTCCGGCTGACCGGTCAGGCCCTGGATGCCGCTCATCCCCTGCACGATGAGGTCGTACGCCGGCCATGCGCGGCCGGGCCCCTCGCTGCCGAAACCGGAGATGCCGCAGTGGATCAGCCGCGGATTGATCGCGCGCACGCGATCCGGCGCGAAGCCGAGCCGCGCGAGCGTACCCGGCGAGAAGTTCTCGACCAGGACGTCGGATCGCTCGATGAGCCGCTCGAGGACGCGCTTCGCGAGGTCGCGCTTGAGGTCGAGCGTGATGCTCCGCTTGTTGCGATTGATCGAGAGGTAGTACGCGGACTCGCCGTCGACGAACGGCGGCGCCCACAGCCGCGTCTCGTCGCCGGTCCCTGGCAGCTCGACCTTGACGACCTCCGCGCCGTGGTCGCCGAGGATCATCGTGCAGTACGGGCCCGCGAGCGCGCGCGTGAGATCGACGACCTTGATGCCGTCAAGCCCGCCCATTACGGACGCAGGAAGAACGCGTAGTGATCCGGATCGAGCGATGGCGCCGGGCGCGCCTCGAGGCCGGCTTCGCGCGCGGCGGCGAGCGTCTCCGCCGGCGTCATGCGCACCTGCACCGCCGGGCCGGCGTACGTGTCGCGCTTCTCCCACTGCAGCACCGCGATGCGCCCGGACGGCTTCAGCAGCGCGGTCGCCGCGCGCAGGAACGAGGCCGGGTCCTCCGCCTCGTGCAGCACGAACGCGACGAGCGCGAGGTCACAGCTCGCCGCCGGCACGCCGAAGTCGTAGGACCAGCGCTCGCCGCGCGGTTCCTCGCGCACCAGGTGCGTCTCGATGTTCGAGAGCCGATTCGCGGCCGCCGCCTCGCGAACGCGCTCGAGCATCTCGGTCTGCACGTCCGCCGCGTGCACGTGCCCGCGCGGCCCGACGATCTTCGCCGCCGGGATGGTGAAGAAGCCCGGTCCGCAGCCGAGGTCTGCGAGCGTCGCGGTCTGGTGCACGCCGAACTCCCCGAGCGCGCGCGCGGGATCGATGTGCGCGCGCCGCTCCTCGGACAGCAGCATGTCCGTGAGCTCCGGTGGGAACTTCGGCGGTCTCGGCCTATGCCCGCCGGATATCGCCGGGATGAGCTCGAGCGTCTCGCCGTCGCGCAGCACGCGATCGAATTCCTCCTGCTCCTCGTCGACGACGACGGCGGCCGCCTCGTCCGCCGGAATACCGATGCGCTCGAGCACCGCGCGCGCCGTCGACCCGGCCGCGTCGACCTCGAGCTCGCGCGCGCCGCCGGCGACGAACTGACGGAGGTGTCCGTGGAGGACGACGCGCACCATCTAGGGTGTATTCAACCAGATGCTCCGCCTTCGAGACCTGCCCCGCGTGCACGCGCCCGCGATCACCGCGGCGCAGATGGCGGAGATCGATCGCGTCGTGCCGACGGAGTACCACATCAGCGTCGAAATGCTGATGGAGAACGCGTCGCGCGCCGTCGCGGAGGCCGCGCGAGCGTTCTTCGATGGCAGCGTCGCGGGTCGGCGGATCATCGCGCTCGTCGGACCCGGAAACAACGGTGGCGACGCGCTTGGCGCGTCGCGGCACCTGTCGAACTGGGGCGCGGAGATCACTGTCGTCCTCGCGCTCGATCCGCAGCGCGTGCGCCCGCTGCCGCGCACCCAGCTCGAAGCGCTATCTGCGGCGGGCGTCCCTGCCTTGCGCGCGATCGACGACGCTGAACTCGCGCGCGCGGGTCTCGTGCTCGACGGTCTGCTCGGCTACAGCGCGACGGGTGCGCCACACGGCGAGATCGCGTCGCTGATCGACGCCGCCAATCGCTCGCGCGCCCCGATCCTCGCGATCGATCTGCCCTCCGGCCTAGACGCCGATACCGGCACGGCGGCGGGCGCGTGCATCGTCGCGTCGCTGACTGTGACCCTCGGCCTGCCGAAGCCCGGCCTGCTCGTCGACGCCGCGGCGCGATACGTCGGGACGCTGCTGCTCGCGGACATCTCGATCCCGCCGCTCGCCCATCAGCGCTTCAACATCGACGCAAACGGCCTCTTCGCTGAGAGCACTCTCGTGCGCGTTACGCACAGTTCGCACACAAAACCGTAACCCACACGTTGCATCGCGCCTCGCGGGTCTGGCATTGCGAGGTACGGCTCGTGCATCTACATGCACTCGACCGGTCAAGAAATCAACGAGAAACGAGAACGGAGGACGGGATGAGTCGGAACGAGTCGTTCGGTGTCGCGAGCGGCAGCTTCGGACTGATCACGGTCATCATCACGAACCTGCTTAACAACAACACCGTCACGATCACGCTTCAGGACTTCCTCAACAACGTCGCGGTGCAGATCTGCGCCGCGGTTCTCTCGAGTGGCGCGCCTCTGAGCTGCGTCATTCAGTAGCCCCGAGGCGCCGCGGTCAATGACCGCGGCGCCTCTTTCATCGACCGCCGCGCACGAGGATGAGCGCCGTCGCGACCGTCGCGAACAGTGACGCCGGGGCGACGAGGACGGTGAGGAGATTCACCTCGGCGAACGCAGCGAGGTGGTAGAGGGTCGCCGCGAACGCGGCGGCGTTGAACGCGAGCGCCATCGCGATCGGTAGCCGGATCAGCTCCCATTGGGCGGCACGCACCTCGGCCACGCCCATCGCCGCATATCCGAGCGTCGCCGCGCCCGCCTGGCGGAAGACGAACGTGTCCGTGCCGTGCTGACCGAACAGCGCCGCGAACTGCTGCGGCGCGAGGAGCGGAAGCAGCCCGAACACCGCGGCGAGCGCGGTGAGGATCGCGAGCACCGGCACGACCCACGCGCCGACGTCCCGCCCGGCCGCCGGCTCGCGGTGCGCGCGCAGCACGAGCGCGGCGATCACGGTGATGACCACGCCGGCAATGAGGATCACGTACACGACCGGCCGCGGCGATCCGGCGACGATCTCGAGGACGCAGGCGAAGAGCGATGCGAGGTTGAAGACGAGCGTCGCCAGCACGACGAGACGAAGCGGACGCGCGCGGCCTTCCGCGATGCCGACGGCGAGCGCGACCGCGTAGCCGAGGGTCGCCGCGCCCGCGTACCGCCCGACGAGCGGATCGTTCCCCGCGAACCCGGTGTACTCGGCCATCGTCTGCGGCAGCAGCAGCGGCCCGAGACCGAACGCGATCCCGCCGGCGAGCGGCACGAGGAGCGCAGCGCGCTCGGCCGGGGTCAGACGATCGTTCCGACTACCCGAGGCCGCCGTCGTAGCGCACCTCGCCGGCGGTGATCGTCGCGCGGACGAGCGACGAGTCGAGCAACACCTCCGGCGGCTCGGCGAAGATGTCGCGCGCCAGCACGACGCCGTCGCACCACTTCCCCACCTCGAGCGTGCCGAGCTCTGCCTCGCGCGCGACGGCGAAAGCCGCGCCCTTCGTGTAGCCCGCGAGCGCGTCGTCGAGGCTCAGGCGCTGGTCGGGGTACCACGGCGCGACGTCGGCCGGCCGCTTGCGCGCGACCGCGGCGTACATCCCGAGGAGCGGATCGATCGGCTCGACCGGCGCGTCAGAACCGAACGCCAGGATGACGCCGGCATCGCGGAACGAGCGCCACGCGTACCCGCGATCGCAGCGCGCGCCCCAATGACGATCAGCGATGTCGCGGTCGCTCGTCGCGTGTATCGGCTGCATCGAGGCGACGACGCCGAGTCGCGCGAAGCGCGCGACGTCGTCCTCGCGCACGAGCTGGACGTGCTCGATGCGATGACGCAGCCGGCCACGCGATCCGCCCGCCGCTTCGATGGCGTCGAGCGCGACACGCACGGCGCGATCGCCGATCGCGTGTATCGCGACGGCGATGCCGCCGTCGGCGGCGCGCCGCACGTCGGCGCGGAGCTGCTCGCGGTCAATGGTGAGGACGCCGCGGTAGTCGGAGCGCTCGTACGGCTCCTCGAGCGCCGCGGTCTGCGAACCGAGCGCGCCGTCGGTGAAGATCTTCACGTTGGAGAAGCGCAGCCACTCGTTTCCGAGCCCGGTGCGGATGCCGAGATCGAGCGCGTCCGCCAGCTTCGCGTGCGGGATCCCCATGTGGATCCGCAGGTGGAGCGCGCCGATGTCGAGGAGGTCCTGGAAGCCGCGGTGCGCTTCGGTCATCGGGTTGTCGAGATCGTGTACCGCCGTGAGGCCGCGACTCACGGCCTCGGTCTGACCCCAGCGCAGCGCGCGCCGGATCTCCTCGCGCGGCGGCTGCGGGATCGCGGCATCGAGGAGACGGATCGCGTTCTCGCGCAGGATCCCCGTGGGCTGCCCCGAGGCGTCGCGCTCGATCTCACCGCCCTCGGGCGTCGGCGTGTCGCGCGTGACGCCGGCGATCGCGAGCGCACGACTATTCGCCCAGCGCGAGTGTCCGTCACGCGACCGCAGCACCGCCGGGTGCCCGCGGCTGACGCGGTCGAGCTCCTCGCGATGCGGCCAGCGTCCCCACAGGTTCTTGTCGAATCTGCCGCCGAGGATCCACGCGTCCTCGCGAAGCGAGCGCGCATGCGCGTCGATCTTCGCGAGCGCGGCCTCGAGGTTCGTCGCCTCGCTCAGGTCGAGGCGCGTGGCCTGGATCGCCCACCACAGGAAGTGGCAATGCGCGTCGGTGAAACCAGGGACCAGCAGGCCGCCGCGCATATCGATCGGGCGCGCGTCGGAGTACTCGCGGCGGAGCGCGCTCGCGCCGCCGACCGCCGCGACGCGCCCGTGCTTCGCGACGAGCGCCTCGGCGGATCGACCGGGGCCGAGGTACACGCGGCCGTTCACGAAGATGACCGGCATCAGCCGTTCTCCTTGAAGGCGTGCTCGCCGAGTAGCGGCACGAACTTGACCGGTTCGACCCGGATGCGCGTCAGGCCGTCGCGCCTGTCGTACACGGTGAGCTGCTGCACCTCGCGGTCGCCGACCGGCGCGACGATCCGCCCGCCCGGAGCGCACTGCGCGACGAGCGGCTGCGGCAGCTCCGGCGTGGCCGCGGTGACGAGGATCCGCGCGTACGGCGCGCGCTCGGCGTATCCGGCGCTGCCGTCGCCGACGACGAGGATCGCGTTGGCGATGCCGAGCTCGGCCAGACGATCGCGCGCGGCGTCGGAGAGCTCAGCGTGACGCTCGACCGAGACGACCTCCGCGACGAGCGCGGCTAGGACCGCGGTCTGGTAGCCGGACCCGGTGCCGATCTCGAGCGCGCGATCCTGCGGCCGCGGGTCGAGCAGCTCGGTCATGCGTGCGACCACGAACGGCTGCGAGATCGTCTGCCCCCACGCGATCGGCAGCGCGCGATCGGCGTAGGCCTCGTCGGCGAGCTCCATCGGAACGAAGCGCTGCCGCGGGATCCGCGCCATCGCATCGAGCACGCGATCGTTGCGGATGCCCTCGCGGCGGAGGTGTGCCACGAGTGCCTCGCGCTGACGCGCGAACTCGGCATCGCGCATCGCCGTATGATCGCGCGCTTAGCGGCTCCCGGCCGCCCGCCGCACCTTGGCCACGGCGACCTCGCGGAGCCGTCCGCTGCCGATATCGAGGATCCAGCCACTGACCTGAAAGTCCTCGGGCAGGAACGGCGACGCGATCACGCGGTCGATCTGCGTCCGCACGTTCGACTCGAGGTCGCGGAACGCATGCAGCGCCAGGCCCGCCGCATCGTGGCCGGTGCGCCGCGCGATCTCGCGCCGCGCGGCCTCCTCGTCGAGGCCGAGCAGTCCGCAGCCGGTGTGCTCGACGATGGCGAGCTCGCGCGTACCGAGCAGCTGGCTCGAGACGACGATCGAGCGGAGCGCGTCGTCGGTCGCGAGGCCGCCCGCGTTGCGGATGATGTGGGCGTCCCCGCGGCGCAGCGCGAGCAGCTCCTCGACGTGGATGCGCGCATCCATGCACGAGAGGACCGCCCAGCCGCGCGCCGGTTCCGGCGGGAGGCTGGACGGTCCGAGTCTTCCGTTGTAGGCGCGGATGTGGTCGACGAGCGTCAGCTCAGATTACGCCACCTTCGACGTCGCGCCGGTCCGCGCGGCCACGACTTCGCGGAGCCTGCCGCTCTCGACCTCGTAGACGAAGCCGGTGATCGGGATGTCCGGCGGCAGGAGCGGCGAAGCGGCGAGGGCTCGGACCTGCGCGCGGAGGTTCGCCTCGAGATCGCGGAACGGGAGCAGCCGGAGCTTCGCCGTATCGGCACGCGTCGACTCGGCGATCTGCTGTTTCACCGGCTCCTCGTCGAAGGTGAGCATGCCGCAGCCGGTGTGCTCGATGATCGCGAACTCCTTCGTCCCGAGCAGGTGCGTCGAGATGACGAAGGAACGGATCGCGTCGTCGGTCACGAGGCCGCCGGCGTTGCGAATGATGTGGGCGTCCCCGGTCTGCAGCCCGACGATGTCCTCGACGGTGATGCGCGCGTCCATGCAAGCGAGGATCGCCCACTTGCGGGCCGGCGGCAGCGCGAGCTTGCTCCGGTCGAAGACGGCCGCGTGGCGCGGGTTGTGTTGACGGATCTGTTCGGCGAGCGTCATCACACCGCCCCCTTCTCGATCGGCACGCCGATGAGGCTGCCCCACTCGGTCCACGAGCCGTCGTAGTTGCGCACCTTCGAATAGCCGAGGAGGTACTTCAGTACGAACCACGTGTGCGAGGAGCGTTCGCCGATGCGGCAGTACGCGATGGTCTCCTGCTCGGCGCCTACGCCCTTCGACTCGTACAGCGAGCGCAGCTCGTCGACGCTCTTGAACGTGCCGTCCTCGCGGACGGCCTGCGACCAGGGGATGTTCTTCGCGCCGGGGATGTGTCCGCCGCGTTGCGCGCCCTCCTGCGGCAGGTTCTCCGGCGCGAGCAGCTCGCCCGAGTACTCCTTCGGTGAGCGGACGTCCACGAGCTGCTTGCCGTTGCGGACGACCGCGTCGAGGACGAGCTCGCGCAGCGCGCGGACCGACGCGTCGGGATCCTTCGCGCGATACGAGGCCCGCGGATACGACGGCACGTCGGTTGTCGTCTCGCGTCCTTCCGCGAGCCACTTCGCGCGGCCGCCGTTCAGCAGGCGGACGTCGCGATGGCCGTAGTACTTCAATAGCCAGAAGAACCACGCCGCGAACCAGTTGTTGTTGTCGCCGTACGCGATGATCGTCGCGTCGTTGCCCACGCCGCGCGATCCGAGCAGCTCCTCGAGCTGCTGCTTCGTCACGAGGTCGCGGATCGGGTATTGCTGCAGGTCCTTCTGCCAGTTCAGTCCGATCGCGCCCGGGATGTGGCCCTTGTCGTACGCCGAGGTGTCCACGTCCACCTCGATGAGGCGGACGTTCGGGTCCTTGCGGTGCTCGGTCACCCACTGTGTGTCGACGAGGACCTCGGGATGGGCGTATTGCGTCGTGGCCATGCCGATACCTCCAGAAGCATCTTTGGAACGGAAGCGGTCGGGCGAACAGGCGGTGCGGGTAGCCCCGCGCCGCCTATGGACAGGCGCAGGTGAAGACGCTGCGCGGAATTCCGACCCCCATAGTCAACAATGCACTTCTAGCCCTTCCGGCTGCCGAGCGCAAGCGGTCTTGCGCGATGCAAGATGCACCGCATGCGGATCCGTCGTCTCGCCGCGGACGAGTGGGCGCGGCTGCGGGAGGTGCGCCTGCGCGCCCTCGCCGACGCGCCGACGGCGTTCGGCTCCACGCTCGCACAGGAGCGCGCCCGTCCCGAGGAGTTCTGGCGCGAGCGCGCGCTGCGCGGATCTTTGGGCATCGAGAGCGTCAACTTCGTCGCGGACGACGGCGGCGAGCAGCTGCGCGGCCTGACGACCGGCGTGCACGAGAGCCCTGCGCACGAGCACGTCCATCTCTACGCGATGTGGGTCGATCCGCTCGCGCGCCGCTCCGGCGTCGGCCGTGCGCTCGTGGACGCGGTGTGCGAGTGGGCCCGCGAGCGCGGCGCCAAGCGCGTCCGGCTCGGCGTGACCGTGACGAACGAGGCCGCCATCCGGCTGTACGAGTCGTGCGGCTTCGTCGCGACCGGCCGCACCGAGCCGCTGCCGCACACGCCGTCGCTTCTGGAGCACGAGATGGAGCGGGTCCTTTAAAGCCAGCGTTCGAGGACCGCGGGCAGCTCCGTCAGTTCGTCGATGACCGCGTCGGGCTGCGCGTCGCTCGTCGTCGTTTCGCGGCTGCGCACGAGCACGGCGCGCATGCCGAGCTTCTTCGACGGCGCGATGTCCGCCTTCCGCGAGTTCCCGACCATCACCGCTCGTGCAGGCTCGACCGCGACCTCGCGCAGCGCTCGCTCGAACATCGCCGGGTGCGGCTTGTACTGGCCGACGTCGAGCGACGTCACGGCCGCGTCGACGTCGGTGAAGCCGTACGCCTCCCAGTCGGCGAGGACTTCGGCCTGCGTCCGCCAGAGCACGTTGGTGACGAGCGCGACCTTCAGCCCCTTCCGCTTGACGTATCCCAGCGCCTCGAGCGCGCCGGGTCTCGGCGCGCCGCCGCTCGACGGCAACGGCATGCAGCACGCGGCGCGGATGCGCTCGACGAGCCCTGCCTCCACAGGAACCCCGTTGCGCTCGAGGATCGTGCCGATGGCGCGCCGCGTGTCCTGCGTGTACGTCGACTCATCGAAGGCGAGCGGCTCGAGCTCCCGCGCGAGGAGCTGCGTCGCCCACGAGTCGGCGTCCGGCAGCACTCGGCGAAGTCGCTCGAGGCGGAGCGGATCGCTCGTGTCGTCGCGGTCCTCGAACAGCGTGCCGCCGACGTCGAACAGGACGGCCTCCACCTTCCCCGCCGAATTTCGTTCCTGGAGCTCGCTCTTCGAATCCGGCAGGGTCGGGTTCACTCCAGCGCGGCGACGATCGCCCGCGTGACGTCGGCTGTCCGGGCGACGCCGTGCAGGTCCGGGGTGTGGTTGGCGGGATCGGCGATGGCATCCTCGAGCGCGTGCATGACGCGCCTCGCCGCGTCGTGCTCGCCGAGGTGCTCGAGCATCAGCGCGCCGGCCCAGACCGCGCCGACCGGGTTCGCGATCCCCTTCCCGGCGATGTCCGGCGCCGAGCCGTGCACAGGCTCGAACAGCGATGGATAGCGACGCGTCGGATCGAGGTTCGCCGACGGCGCCATGCCGAGCGAGCCCGCGATCGCGCCGCCGAGATCGGTGAGGATGTCGGCGTAGAGGTTCGACGCGACGACGACGTCGAGGGAATCCGGCCGCGCCACCATGCGCGCGGCGAGGGCGTCGACGAGGTACCGCTCGACGCGCACGTCCGCGAAGTCGCGCGACACCTCGGCGACGACGTCGTCCCACAGGACGGCGGTGTAGCGGAGCGCGTTGGACTTCGTGCACGAGGCGAGGAGCTTGCGCGGGCGCGAACGCGCGAGCTCGAACGCGTAACGGACGACACGCTCGGTCCCGGCGCGGGTGAACACGGCCGTCTGCGTCGCGACCTCGGCCGGATCGCCCTCGTGGATCCGGCCGCCGACGCCGGCGTACTCGCCCTCGGTGTTCTCGCGCACCCAGACCATGTCGATGTCGGAGGGTCCGCGGTCGGTGAGGACCGTCGGCACGCCCGCCAGCAGGCGCACCGGACGCACGTTGGCGTAGAGCTGGAACGCCTGGCGGATCGGCAGGAGCAGGCCCCACAGCGAGACGTGGTCCGGCACCGCCGGGTCGCCGACGGCGCCGAGGTAGATCGCCGCGCACGATGCGAGCTGCGCGAGGCCGTCCGCCGGCATCATCGCGCCGGTCGCGCGATAGCGGGCGCAGGACCAGTCGAGCTCGCGCCACCGGAGCGCGAAGCCGTCCGCTGCGGCATCGAGGATCCGGCGGCCCGCCGCGATCACCTCCGGCCCGATGCCGTCGCCGGCGATGACCGCGACGTCATAGCTGCGCACCGAGTTCGTATCGTATCGGCGCACGTTGGACTTCGAGCAGCTCGCCTTCATCGAGAAGTGGCGGCGTCGCGCGGTGCGCGGCGTCGTCGTCGGCCTCGACGCGACGCGCGGCGACATCATCCTCACGCTGCGTGTCGGTGACCTCGGCCCGCCGCTCGATCTCTCCGGCCGCGACGAGACCGGCGCGGTGCGCAAGCAGCGGCTCACGATCGGCGATCGGGTTTTCGTGGCGTTCCGGTATCGCGTCACCGACGCGACGCCGGGCACCGGCGCGCGTACCGCCGGCGCGCTGCGGAAGGGAGCGGAGATCGAGGGCGAGCTCGCCGCCGTGGGCGAGCTGGCCGAGCTCGACCTCGACGGCGTGAAGGTCATCGTCGAAGGCGACCTCGCCGCGTTCTCGCCGGGCGAGACGGTCCGGGCCCGGATCTCCGACGACGGCGCGGCGTACGTGATCCCGACGCGCTAGGAGCCGAGTCTGGCGGGCGCCGGCAGCGTCCGACGTGCGAGGCCGCTCGACGAGCGGAAGCGAGTCGCCCGTGCAGGTGCGCCGCGAAGCGGCGCTGCGAGGTGCGCGACGCGCGTATGAGCGAAGCGACTACGCGTTAGCGCGGAGCCGGCGCCTCAGGGAGGACGCGCACCTGCTCGAGGATCTGCTCCTCGTCCGGGACCTCGCGGAGCTGGTGCACGTCGATGTAGCGCACGATGCCGGCCGGGTCGATCACGAAGATCGCGCGCTCGCTGCGGCCGCGCTCCTCGTTGAAGACGCCGTACGCGCGCGAGACGGCGCCATGCGGCCAGAAGTCGGAGGCGAGCGGGAACGCGATGCCGCCGAGCTGCTTTGCCCACGCCGCGAGCGAGGCGATCGGATCGCAGGTGATGCCCACGACCTGGGCGTTGGCCTTCGCGAAGCGGTCGATCTGACCGCTGAGCGACGGCGCCTGCGCGCTTCAGGTCGCGGTGAACGCGTGGACCATGAAGGCGAGGACGACGCGCTTGCCGCGGAGCTGCGCGAGCGACACGCGCGTGCCGTCGTGCGCAGGCAGGTCGAAGTCGGGCGCGGCCATTCCGACGCGCAGCGTCTTCGTCGCGTCGGCGACACTGGAGCGGCCCTTCGCTGGAGTCGATGGCGGCGTCGCGGTCATGCGGCGAGGAAACGATATCCTCGTCGCGCGATGCTCGCCGGAAAGAACGCCACGCGGATCAACGTCGACCGGCGAGATTGGATCAACTACCAGGTGAAGTGCCCGTCCTGCGGCGAGACGATCGGTCCGCGCAACGCGATCCGCGAGTACTGGGACATTCCCCCCGACCCACCCTATGCCGCGCTCGCGCGATGTCCGCGATCGGGTGAGCTCGTCATCGTGCATTTCGCGCGGTCGACCTGAGGTGAGCGCCGCCCGCCCGCGGCGCCTCTCCACCTCTCGCGGAGTCTTACTTCTTCTTCGACTTCTTCTTCTTCGCTGCCACCTG
>DASQXO010000178.1:0-18085 GCA_035639655.1 Candidatus Dormiibacterota bacterium | reverse complement strand
ACACGGGGATCGTCGAGTACATCCTCGTCGCGGTGCTCATGGACATGGCCGCGCACGAGGCACACGACGCGGACCGCCGCTTCCGCGCGTTCCTGCGGAAGGCGAAGCAGCTGCAGCCGGAGGAGCCGCTCGTGTGGGGCGGCGACACGACCATCGGAAAGAACTGGCCTTAGCCAGTCTCCTTACTGCAGCTCGATCGGCTTCCCGCGCTCCGGCAGCACGACCTCGAGCGTCCCCTCGAATCGCTTGAACCACTCGGGGTGTTCGGTGTGCACCGGGACGAGCAGCCGCGGCCGGATGAGGCGTACGAGCTCCTCGAGCTCGCGGCCGCTGACGTGCCCGGACGCATGGAGACCGGCGTGCTCGGGGTCGCCCTCGCGCGCGCGCTCCCAGTCGCCGACGAGCCGCACGCCGAAGTGCCCGAGCCAGTCCTTGAGCCGCTGCCAGTTCACCATCCCCTCTTCGTCGAACGCCTCGCTCGTGGAGTGGATCCAAATGCCGCCGGCGGGCGGGTCGATCTCGACGAGCTCGCCCAGCTCATAGAAGGAGAGCGCGACCACGTAGCCCTCGGGGTGCGCGCGCACTTCCGCGGCCTCGACGCGGCGCGCGTGGAGCCGCTCGAGGACGCGGCGCTCCCAGGTCGTCGTCGAGAGCTTGCCGCGCACGAAGAGCACGAGCGCGTCGTCGCGGTCGACGGTCGGCACGGACGGATCGATCGCGTGCATCGCCTCCAGCAGGTACGCGTCCTTCACCAGCACCGCGAGCTTCCGGCCGGTCTCGCGCGCGACGTCGCGGAAGGTGATGAGGCGCTCGATGTGGCGCGGCTGGAAGTCCGCCGCGACGAACCCGCGCGCCGCGCGCACGACCTCGAGCGCGCGCTCGCGCACGCGCACCTCGGACACGCCGGGCTCGTCGCCGAGGTGAGTGCCCTCGGTGATGAGCGCGCGCGGCCGCAGATCGGCGAGCGCCTCGGCGAAGCGCCGCGTCGTCTCGCCGGCGTGGCCGTGCATGCGGATGTCGCCGGTGTACGCGACGACGCCGGCGCCCGTCTCGAGCGCGAACGCGGTGGCGCCGAGGATCGAGTGGTCGACGGGGAACTCGCGGTACGGCAGGCCGGCGACGTCGCGCGCGCCGAGGCGCGGGGGGAGCGTCTCGAGCCCCGGCTTCGCGTCCCGACGCGCCCAGAACGCCTGCGCCTCCTCGCCCCAGGCGTCGGCCTGGAACGCGTGCGGCCGCTGGCGTGCGACCGCCTTCGTGTTCACGCGGATGAGTCCGTGGTCGTCCGAACGCGCGCGGACGTACGCGATGTCGCCGGGGTACTGCCCGCCGCAGTCCTGCATCGCCTTGCCGATCACGGCCGTCATCGGCGAGCAGTGGATCGGCACGTCCTCGCGGACGCTCGCGATCGCGCCGTTGTGGTCGACGTGTGCGTGCGAGGCGAGGATCGCGTGCACCTCGAGCGCGCGGCGATCCGGCTTGCGGCGCATCCGCTCCGCGACCGAGCCGTCCGGCGGGTACAGGTCCGGGCGGTACACGCCGTCCAGCGGCGGGAGGATGTCGAGCTCGACGAGGTCGAGGAGTCCGCGGTTCGCGCGGCTCCCGAGGAAGTCCGCGAAGTAGCGATCCATCGTCGCGAATGCCGTGCCGAAGTCCAAGAAGACGGCGCGGCCGTCCGCCTCGAGCAGCACCTTGTTGCCGCCGATGACGCCGGCGCCGTCCCACACGGTGATGCGCGCGGACACCGCGAAAAGCCTATCGGGCGGTGTCGCTGGTGGCGCGCTCCGTCGCGATCGGCAGCGCGAGGACGAACGTGCTGCCCCGACCCGGTCCTTCGCTCTCCGCCCAGATGCGTCCGGCGTGAGCGGTGACGACCTCGCGAGCGATGGCGAGGCCGAGTCCGGTGCCGCCCGACTCACGCGTGCGCGGACTCCGGTACGAGCGCTCGAAGATGAACGGCAGGTCTTCCGGCGCGATCCCGAGGCCGCGATCGCGCACGACGATGCGCGCCTCGTCGCCCTCGCGCGTGACCGAGACCTCGATGAGCTCGCCGGATGGCGAGAACTTCACCGCGTTCTGCAGCACGTTGTCGATCGCCTGCGCGAGGCGCTGCGGATCGGCGCTGATCATGATCGGATCGCTGGGACGCGGGAAGTGCACCGCCGCGCCGTGCAGCTGGCGCAGGCGCATGACCGCCTCGCGCACGAGGCCGCCGAGGTCGAACTCGCGCCGCGCGAGCTCGTCGTACGGCGAGCGGCTGCGCGAGACGAGATCGCTCACGAGTCGCTCGAGCTGTCCGATCTGGCCCTGGATCGAGGAGAGGTTGCGCTGCATCAGCTGCGCCCAGCCGTGCACGGCGGTGAGCGGATGCCGGAGCTCGTGCGCCGCGGTCGCGAGGGTCTGCTCGCGCGCCTGCAGCATCGAGCGCTCCGGCGTGATGTCCGAGAGGACCGTCACCCGCGCGAGGTCGCGCACGCCGGTCGCGACGGACATCGCTCGGTACACGCGCTCGCCGGAGTCCTGACGGACCGCGACCTCGTTGACGCGCACCTCGCCCGGCGCGGCATCCGGCGGCGCGAGCGGCTGCGCCAGGAACACCTCGGCGTACATGCGGCTCATGAGCGCGACGGCGCCGCTCTCGTCCCACGCCACGACGGGCGCCGGCATCGCCTCGACGAGGCGGCGCAGGTCGGCGATCGTGCGCGCGAGCCGTTCGCGCTCCGCGAGACGCTCGCGGACCGTTTCGGCGATCGCGCCCACCCGGACGCGATCCGCGTCCGATGCGGCGAACATCGCGCCGGCGGCGTCGGCGTGCGAGCGGACCTCGGTCTCGTCGCGCGCGGCGACGATGTCGTCGATGTGCTGCGCGACCTCGGCGTCGAGCGACACCGCGTCGCGCAGGCGCTCCCGCTCCAGCGCCGCGACGTACAGCACGCTCGCGTCGGCGACGAGATCGCGGAGCATCGCCACGCGTTCGGCGCTCTCCGGGCCGCGCAGCGTCGCGCCGACGAACGTCGCCGGGTCCGGCACGAGCCGCGCGACCACATCTCCCGCGGTCGGTGTGCCCGGAACGATCCCGCGCGCGCCGAGCATCCGCGGCGCGTCGGCCTCGCCGCGCCAGGCCCACACGCCGTCGGTGCGGCACAGCGATTCGACCTGCACGAGCAGCGAGGTGACGAGCGCGTCGCTCGACGTCTCGCGCGCGACGGCGCGAAACGCGAGCGCCTGCTGACGGAGCGACGCGCGTTCCCGGCTCTCGCGCTCGCGCGCCCACATGAGCTCGCCGACGATGAGCCCGATCGCGACGAGGAACTGCACCGCCCACACGAAGGTCGCGTCGGCCTGCGGCGCGTGCAGCGCGATCGCGGCGTCGTAGGCGATGAGGCTCGCTGCGGTCGCCGCGATCGCCCCGCCAGCCTGGCGCCGGATCGCGGAGATGCCGATGGCGAACGCGTAGAGGATCCAGAGCAGCGACGCGTCCGGCGCGAATACGACGAGCGCGGTCGGAAACGCGACGTCCAGCGCGGCGCCGATGGTCGCGAGGAGCGGCGCGCGGAGATGCAGCCCGAGCGTGTACAGCGCGCCCGCGGCGACCGCGTAGGCGACGCTGATGACGGCCGGAAGCGCGTCGCCCCGCGGCGACAGCAGGAGCAGCGTCGACGCCAGCGCCGCCGCGGCGAGTCGAAGACGAAGGACGGATCGCTCCGTGCCGTATAGAACGGTCTGATCCCAGCGCATGCTTCTCCCCGCTCCTGAACCCTCGCCCATCGCGAAGAACGCTTATCCCTGCCGCGGTGACGCGGGCGAGATGCTACGGCATCGTCCCAGTACTCGCCGATTCGGGAGCGATTCGGTAGCACTCGCTCCGACACCGTGAGCGGGCGCGGTTAGAGTCGCGTTTCGTGCCCATTGTCTTCGGCGCCATCGCCCCGCACGGCGGCATCGCTGTCGCCGAATCGCTACCGCCCGAGCGGCGCGACGTCGCGGCGAAAACGCGCGGCGCGATGGAGGAGCTCGGCCGCCGCTTCGATGCGGCGACGCCGGACGCGACGATCGTGCTGACGCCCCATCACGTGCACGTCGAGGGGGCCATGGCCGTGATCGTCTCGAGCGCGCTCGAGGGCTCGATCGGCGAGAACTCGCATCGCGTGTCGCTGCGCGCCCCCGTCGATCGCGCGCTCGCGCTCAGCGTCCTCGCGGCGCTGCACGATTCCGGGATCCGCGCCGTCGGCGTGTCGTTCGGCGGCAACGATCCGACGCAGGCGGTCGCGCCGATGGACTGGGGCACGCTCATCCCGCTGTGGTTCATGGGCGGACGCCGCGAGCCGCCGCTGCCGGTCGTCGTCATCGCGCCGGCGCGCGATCTCCCCGACGAGGCGCACGTCCGCGCGGGCCGCGCGATCGCGCTCGCGGCCGCGGTCTCCGGCCGTCGCGTCGCGCTCATCGCGAGCTGCGACCACGCGCACGCCCACGACGCCAACGGTCCGTACGGCTACAGCCCGCGGGCGAAGGAGTTCGACGCCGAGGTCGTCGCGCTCGTCTCGCGCGATCGTCTCGCCGGCCTGCTCGAGCTCGACCGCGGCCTCATCGACGAGGCGAAGGTCGACTCGTACTGGCAGATGCTCATGCTGCACGGCGCGCTCGGCGAGCGCTGGCGCGGCGAGCTCCTGTCGTACGAGGCGCCGACCTACTTCGGCATGCTCTGCGCCGCGTATGGCCCCGCCTAACGCACAACGACCTTGTAGCCGACCATCGAGTTGTGCCGGCCGCAGAAGTATTCGAACGTGCCGGCGTCATTGAACGTGAAGGTGAAGGTCTCGTTCGGCTGGACTTGGCCGTCGAACTTACCGTCGCCCTGGCGGTTCGTCCCCGACGTGACCGTGTGCGTCGTCGAGTCCTTGTTCGTCCAGGTCACCTTCGTGCCCTTCGCGATCTCGAGCGTCGCCGGCTGCGCCTTGAAGCCCTGGTAGTCGACCGCCGCGGTCGCGCTCGATGCGCTCGGCGACGCGGGCGACGCCGCGCTGCCGCACGCGGAGGCGACGAGGAGCGACGCGAGAGAGAGC
This sequence comes from Candidatus Dormiibacterota bacterium, assembly GCA_035639655.1. Classification (GTDB taxonomy): domain Bacteria; phylum Chloroflexota; class Limnocylindria; order P2-11E; family CF-107; genus CF-107. The sequence goes on along the minus strand of DASQXO010000178.1, from coordinate 13,025 downwards.
GCCACGAGTGTGCGCATGCGGACCTCCCGATGGCGTTGCTGCATCGCATACGCGGCCGCGGCGCGGCCGGATCAGGACGCGAGGCTCTCGCGCAGCGCGCGATCGGAAGCGACGCGACGCGCCGCCGCGGCGAGGACGTCGATGACGGCGAACGCGTTCTCGTGCGCCAGCCCGCTGATGCTCGCGGCCGTCATCGCGTGCGAGTGCCCCGCGATCGGCTCGCTCGTCACCGGGAAGCCGACGTGATCCGTGGGGACGACCTGCGAGACGTTCCCCAGATCGGTCGAGGCCATGAACGTGCCGCCGCCGTGCGCGTCGATGCCGCGACGTGTGAGCTCCTCGCCGAGGAGCTCCCTCAGTCGCGCGTTCGGCGCGAGCGGCAAGTGCCGCGGTGACTCGTCGACGACCTCGACGCCGGTGCCCGTCTGCAGCGCGGCGCCGCGGGCGATGTCCTCGAACGTCGACTCGAGCCCCTCGAGCGTCCGCATGTCCGCGGCGCGGAGGCCGAACACCGCTTCGGCTCGCTCGGGGACGACGTTCGGTGCGCCGCCGCCGTAGGTGATGACGCCGTGCACACGGGTGTTCGCGGGCAGGTGCTGCCGCCAGCCGTCGACTCCGACGAAGAGCCGGATGAGGCCGTTGAGCGCGTTTCGTCCGAGCTCGGGCGAGTACGCCGCGTGCGCGGAGCGTCCGCGGTACGTCACCTTCTTCGCGATCACGCCGAGGCTCTTCTCGCCGTAGGCCCAGCGCGCGCTCGCGGAGGGGTGCGAGGAGAGGACGGCGATCACGTCGCGGAAGACACCTGCCTCGAGGAGCGCGATCTTGCCGCCTCCGTTCTCCTCCGCGGGCGTGCCGATGAGCTCGATAGCAACGTCGAGCCTTGGCTGTTCCGACGCGATCTCGAGGAACGCGCCGACGTTGGTCATCGCGATGAGGTTGTGCCCGCAGCCGTGGCCGACCTCGGGCAGCGCGTCGTACTCCGCGAGCAGCGCGACCGCCGGTCCGGGTCCGCCGATCCGCGCGCGGAACGCGGTCGCGATGCCGCCGATGCCGCGCTCAGGAGCAACTCCGTGCTGCTGCAACAAGTCGCAGATGCGATCGACCGCGCGATGCTCCTCGTACCCGAGCTCGGGATCGTCGTGGATCTCGCGAGAGAGTCGCAGGAGCTCCTTGCGGACGTCGGTCTGGATCACGGCTGCGAAGCGTAGAGCGAGTAGAGCCGGACCGCCGCGCGCATGGCGCGCCAGTAGTTGTCGAGGCGGATGTTCTCGTCCGGCGCGTGTGCGCGCGAGTCGTGGTGCGCGCAGCCGAGCGTCACGTTGGCCAGGTTGCGGCGGTGGCTCACCGCCCACATCGGCGCCGTGCCGAGGCTCGTGAGCAGCACGATCGCGTCCGTGCCGAAGGCCTCCTCCTGCGCGGCGCGCGCGGCGCGAACGAGCGGATCGTCGAGCGGCCCGCGGTAGGGACGCTCGCCGTCCCACCATGCGATCTCGACGTCGCCGAAGCCGTGGCGATCGAGGTGCGCGCGCAGGAGGCGATGGATCTCGGCCGGGTCCTGGTCGACGACGAGGCGGAAGTCGAGCTTCGCCGCGGCCTCGGACGGCGTGACCGTCTTCGAGCGCGGTCCGGTGTATCCGGACCACACGCCGCAGATGTTGCACGTCGGCTCGAACTGCGAGGCGAGGTTCGCCGCCTCGTCGTCACGGCCGAAGGCGAAGCGGTCGATCTCGTACGTGCGCTTCGTGGTGGCCGCCTCGAACGGCGTCGCCAGGACGTGCCGGCGCTCGGACTCGGTGGGCCGACGCACGCGGTCGTAGAAGCCGTCGATGCGGACGCGGCCATCGTCGCCGACGAGCGTGCGCAGCGCCGCGACGATCCGCCACGCGGCGTTCGGCAGGTGCGTCGCCGCCGACGAGTGCGCGTCGCGCGCCATCGAGCGCACGCGCAGCTCGCAGTAGTAGATGCCCTTGCTGCCGAGGATGAGCTGCGGCCGCCCCGCCGCGTCGATGCCGCCGCCCTCCTTCAGCGCGCCGTCGGCGTCGACGAGCGACGGATCGCGCGCGAGGAGGCGCTCGAGGTTGGCGCTCGTCGACTCCTCCTCGCCCTCGATGAGGAACCGCAGGCGGAGCGGCAGCTCGCCGAAGAGCTCGCGATGCACCTCGACGGCCTGGATGCGCAGGAGGAGCTGACCCTTGTTGTCGGAGACGCCGCGCGCGTATACCGCTCCGTCGCGCACGGCGGGCTCGTACGGCGGCGTCGTCCACAGCTCGAGCGGCACGGCCGGCTGCACGTCGTAGTGCTGGACCGCGAGGAGCGTGCGCGGGCCGAGCGATCCCTGCGCGCGTAGCGCGCCGCACTCTCCGACGACGAGCGGTGCTGCGGCATCGATGCGTACGTCGCGCACGGCGCAGCCCGCGGCGCGGAGGCGATCCGCGCACCATTGCGCGGCGCGCTCGAGCTCGGCGGGGTACTGCGCTTCGGACGGGATCGCGCACAGCTCGCGGAGCTCGTCGAGGTAACGCTCGCGGCGCGCCGCGATGGCGCGATCGATCGGGTCGCTCAACGCGCGACGGGTGTGGCGCTCCGGGGCTCGGGGAAGTCGGCGGGGAGATCGGGAGCGTGCGCCTGGAACAGCTCGGCCGGCGCCTCGAGGCCGGCGAGCGTGTACGCCCCGAGCCGGCGCAGCTCCACTCCGGTGACCGGCGCGATCAGCGCGTCGCGCGCAGCGGCGCTCAGGAGGATTTGGCCACCGTTCGTCGCGGAGCAGACGCGTGCGGCGGTGTTCACGTCGACGCCGATGTACCCCGTCTCAGTGAGCTTCGGGCGTCCGGTGTGGATGCCGATCCGCACACGCACGGCGGCGACCCCCGGCCACGTGCGCTTGTGCAGCCGTCGCTGGATCGCGAGCGCGGCGGCGACGGCGCGATCGGCCTCTGCGAACGCGGCGAAGAACTCGTCGGCGCGAGCGTCGACCTCGCAACCACCGGCGCGACGGACGCCGGAGCGGATGATCGCGCGGACGCCGCGCAGAACGCCGGCGTACGCATTGCCGAGTCGCTGGACGAGGCGCGTCGAGCCCTCGATGTCGGTGAACAGGAACGTCACCGTCCCGCGCGGCAGGTGGCGGGCCTCCGTGCCGCGCGCCGCGAGCTCGGCCTGGAACCGCTCCTTGCGCAGCTGCCCGTCGAAGAACCCGAGCGGCACGATCCCGAAGCGCTTCGCGGCGCGCAGGAGCCGCTCGCGCGCGCGCTCGCGAGCACCGTCGTCCTCGAAGGCGGTCTGCTCGAAGCGCGCGAGGGCGTTTCGCACGTGCGAGGCGTCGTTGACCGGCAGCCGGCGGCGGCCCTTCGAGTCGATGTACGCGAAGGCGCTGTCAGGCAGGCCGGCGCGCGTTCGAGAGTCGAGCGTCGTCACGGTGCGATCGCGTCCTCGATGATCGAATGATAGCCGCGCACGAGCATGAACCGGGCGTCGGATCGCGCGCGGCGCAGTGCAATCTTGATGACATCCGCGAGCGCCGCGCGACGCGTGCGGCTACTTCGCGCCGGTCGGCTGCGCCCGCCACGCGATGAGCGCGCTCGCCGACATCGGTGGCGCGACGAAGTACCCCTGCGCGGCGTCGCACCCGAGCGCCGCCAGCGCTTCCCAGCACCGGCGCCCCTCGACACCTTCGGCGACGGCGCTGCAGCCGAGGCTGTGCGCGAGATCGACGCCGGCGCGGACGACCGCGCGCGCGTTCTTGCCGGGCAGCTCGCGGACGAACGAGCGATCGATCTTGACCTCGTCGACCGCGAGCCGGTGCAGGTACGCGAGCGAGGAGTAGCCGGTGCCGAAGTCGTCGATCGCGACGCGCGCGCCGAGGCGCCGCAGCCGCGCGACGACGTCGACGGCGCGCGGCGGATCGGACATGAGCGCGCTCTCGGTGAGCTCGAGCGACAGCCAGCGCACGTCCGCCCGCGCGGCGCTCGCGAGCGAGGCGACGCGCTGCGGGAGACGCGCGTCGAGGAGGTCGCGCATGGAAAGGTTGACCGAGACGCCCGACGCGAGCCCCGACGCGCGCCAGGCGCGACAGTCCGAGAGCGCGTGACGCAGCACCCAGGTGGTGAGGCGGCGCATGAGGCCGGCCTCCTCGGCGATCGGGATGAACTGCTCCGGCTGCAGCAGCCCGCGGCTCGGATGGCGCCAGCGCACGAGCGCCTCGACGTGCGCGACGCGTCCGGTCGAGAGCTCGACCTCGGGCTGGTACTCCAGCACGAGCTCGTCGCGCTCGATGCCCGCGCGCAGATCCGCGAGCAGCGACAGCCGGCTCGCGCCGACGTGCTCCTGCTGCGGCGAGAAGGTCACGATGCCGGCGCCGGTCCGCTTCGCCACGTACATCGCGATGTCGGCGCGGCGGAGCAGCGTGTCCGCGTCCTCGCCGTGATCGGGCACGAGAGCGACGCCGACGGACGGCTGCACGTCGAGGAGCTCGCCGTGGCTCGCGAACGGGGTCTCGAGCGAGCGGCGCACGGCGCGCGCGACGCGTCCGGCGGCGATGAGCGCCGCGCCGGGCAGCACGATCGCGAACTCGTCGCCGCCGAGGCGCGCGACGGTGTCGACCTCGCGCACGTTGGCGCGGAGGCGCGCCGCGACCTGGCGGAGCAGCTCGTCGCCGGCGGGATGACCGAAGCGATCGTTCACCTCTTTGAAGCGGTCAAGGTCCATGAGCAGGAGCGCGGCGCCGCTCTCGTCGCGGCGCGCCGCGCGGATGGCCTGGTCGAGGCGGTCGAGGAGGAGGGCGCGGTTCGGCAGGCCGGTGAGCGGATCGTGCAGCGCGAGGTGTTCGAGCTGCTCGCGGACGCGACGGTGCTCGGTGACGTCGATGGAGAGCCCGAGCGCGGCGAAGCGCTCGTCGGCGAGCGGCACGAGCTGCACGTCGAAGGTCCGCTCGCCGACGTCGATGGTCATGCGCACGGACTCGCCGTCGAGCGCGCGGCGCACGCCGGAGACGCCCTGGCTCGAATCGGCGAAGACGTCGAAGGCGCTGCGGCGGATCAGCTCCGCGGGCGTGACGCCGAGGTGGCCGAGCGCGTCGCCTTCGGCGAGGACGAAGCGGCCGTCTCGATCGACGGCGAAGAGCAGGACGGGCAGGTTGGCCACGACCTCGCGCAGCCGCTCGAAGCGGGGCTGTTCCATGGCCATCGGGTGTGAGCACAGTGAACGCCGACACGGCCGGTCTTGGGAAGGGTGAAACCGGGCCGATCCCTTTAGTACCTCAGTACCGGCGGCGTGTTAAACGCGCGCTTGCTCGGCAGCCCTAACGGATCGTCATCGTCGCGGCGGGCCCGCCCCACACCGGGATGTAGTGGCTGTAGAAGTTGTCGCGGTGCACGAGCGCGCCGTTCTGCGTGACCGTGCGCGTCACCCACACGTCGCGGCCGCGCACGACATAGCCCTTCGGGTACGCCGGGTCGGCGAACTGATCCTTCGGCGGCATCACGAGGTTGCGCTCCGTCGGCGCGGTGAACGACGTCGCGCGGCCCGTCGGAACGCTGTACAGGGAGAACGTCACCGACGTCGCGGTCGCCGAGCTGCGGATGAGCACCGGGTACGGCGTGTCATTGGTCCACCGGAAGTCCTGCCCCGGCGAGAACACCGCCGCGTCGAGGCCGAGCGGGTAGCGCTCGATGTAGTACGAGTGCGGGCCGCGCTCGTCGATCTCGTACCCCGAACGCGCGACGGCGTTGAACAGCGTCGTCGACACCTGGCACAGGCCGCCGCCGAGCGCCTCGTCGGAGCGGCCGTCGATGATCGCGCCGGACATGACGAAGCCGCTGCCGAGCGAGACGTCGCCGATGTCGCGCCAGAACGAGAAGGAGCCGCCCGGCGCGATGACGAGTCCGTTGAAGCGGCCCGCGCCGATGCGGATGTTCGTCGCGCGCGAGGCGTTCACCGGGAAGTACGTCGTGTACGTCGAGACCAGCGTCATCTGACCGGCGAACTGCTGCGCCGCCTGCGTCGTGAGACGCGGCGCGGTGACGGCGACCGGCGTGGAGAGCGAACGGCCGTCCGGTCCGGCGAAGACCGCGCCGCCGATCGCGGCGCGCAGCGCGTCGCGATCGATCGCCGCGCCGTCCTGCGACGGCACGACGTCGAACCCGTTGCCCGACGGACGCAGGATCGCGTCGCGCGCGGGCCGGTCCACCTTCGCGGCGACCTCGGCGACGAGCGCGTCGACCGCCGCCGGATCGGCCTGCGCGACGAAGCGCAGCGTGCCGGTCGACGTGTCCTTCTCGATGCGCACGAGCGCGGCGACGCGCGCGGCGTCGAGATCGACGACGGTCCCCGCCGCGGTGATGCGGAGCGGCGCGTAGGCCGCGCGCGCCTGCTCGGCCGCGGCCTCGATCGCGCTGGCGCCGATCTGCGGCGCGACGATCTCCGGCGTCGCGTCGATGACACGCGGGCCGGTGAGGCCCGACGTGAGGATCTCGTGCACGACGCGTGACGATGGAAACGCCGCGCCGTCCTGGGGCTGCGTGATGTGGACGCCGTCCGGTCCGATCGCCACCGCTCCGTCGACCGGTGCGCGATCCACATCGGCGGCGATGCGCGCGACGAACCGCGTGAGCCGGTCCTCGTCGGCGAGGCGCGGCATCGCGACGTCGGTGCCGCCGGCGATCGTGTCGATCCAGGCGCCGACGCGCGCGAGTGCGGGGCCCTGATGTCCGAACGCGAACGCGCGATCCGTCGCCGCCGCGACGTCGGCGGTCACGCCGAGGTCGCCGTACGTCGTCTGCCACTCGCGGTCGCCGACGCGCACCGTGACGTGCTCCGCGGCGAGCAGCGCCGCTCGCGCCGTGAGCCGATCGCGGGCCTCGCCGAACGAGAGTCCGCCGACGTCGACGCCGTCGACGCGCACAGCGGGGAGGATCCGGTCGGCGAACGCGAGCTGCGTCGCGAGCGCGAGGGCGATGATCGCGAGCGGGATGACGGCGCCGATGAGGATCGCGATCGCGGCCGGTGGACGGAGCCGTGGCAACGAGGACATCGCGCGGGCCTGGACAGACATCGATTCGACCTTTCGTAGCCTTTACGAAGGCGGCGTATAGGTGGTGGACGTTTTTAGTGTTTCGCACGTTCCGCATGACACATGCCGCCTCGTCGCCCCGGTACCGGGCGCGCGGACGCGGCCCCGCTCGACCGAGGAACACGCGAAGAGCGCATCCTTTCGTGTCTCCCCTCCACGCCGGCAGCGCAAATCGAAAGGGTGCGTAGGTTGAGTGGACTACCGGGAGGCAGGGAAGCGGTAGCCGACGCCGCGGACCGTCTCGATGTAGCGCGGATGGTGCTGGTCGCGCTCGAGCTTCGAACGGAGCCGGCCGACATACACCTTCAGGTAGTGCACTTCGTCGCGGTACTCCGGTCCCCATACGCGCGACAGAAGCGCGCGATGCTCCACGACGCGGCCGCGATTCGTCACGAGGTGAACAAGGAGGTCGTACTCGGTCGGCGTGAGCCGGATCGGGTTGCCCTTCACCGTGACCTCGCGCCTGGCGAAGTCGACGCGGAGCCCGTCGTGCTCGAACACCTTCGCGCGTGAGGCGCGCTCGGAGGCACGGAAGCGGCGCGCCACGGCCTCGACGCGCGCGGCGAGCTCCTTCGTGCTGAACGGCTTCGTCACGTAGTCGTCGGCGCCGAGCTCGAGCCCGCGCACCTTGTCCTGCTCGAGGCCCTTCGCGGTCAGGAGGATCACCGGTATCTCGTTCCCCTCGCGGCGGAGCTGCTCGAGGATGGCGAATCCTTCGAGGCGCGGCATCGCGATGTCGAGGATGACCAGGTCGGGCGAGTCGGCGCTGATGCGGCCGATCGCCGCGCCGGCGTCGTTGCACTGCGTCACGGTCTTCGTGCCGTCGTCGCTCTCGAGCGTCATGGCGACGAGCGCGGTGACGTCGGGCTCGTCGTCGATGACGAGGATCCTCACGCGTGCCTCACGAGGCGGCGGTCGACGCGGCGGCCGATTCGAGCGGGAGCGCGATCACGAACGCGGCGCCCGGGTCGGCGTCCTCGACCCAGATCCGGCCGCCGTGGAGCTCGACGAGCCGGCGCGCGATCGCGAGGCCGAGTCCGGTGCCCGACACGATCTCGCGGGTGGCGGCCCCGCGGTAGAAGCGATCGAAGATCCGCTCGCGCTCGGCCGTCGGCACCCCGGCGCCGCGATCGACGACGCGGAACCGGAGCTCGTCGTCGATGCGCTCGCAGCGGAGGGTGATCGGACTTTCGAGCGGACCGTAGCGGATGGCGTTCGCGACCACGTTTCCGAGGACCTGCAGCATACGCGCGCGATCGGCGTACGCGCGCGGCAGATCGGCCGCGCCCTCGACGACGAGCGTCTGGCCGCGCTGCGCGGCGAGGAGCTGGTGCGCGCGGGCTGTCTCTTCGAGCAGCTCGCGCGCGTCCACGTACTCGCGTTCCAGCTCGATGCGCGCCTCGCGGAGCTGCGCGAGGTCGATGAGGTCCTGCACGGTGCGGCTCAGCCGATCGAGATTGCGTGAGGCCTGATCGAACAGCTGATCCGCGCGGGAAGGGACCCCGCGCTGGAGCAGCTCGAGCGCGCCGCGCACGATCGTGAGCGGAGTGCGCAGCTCGTGGCTCACCGTCGCGAGGAACTCGTCCTTCATGCGATCCGCGGCGCGGAGCGCCTCAGCCTGGCTCGCTTCGGCGAAGAGACGCTCGTTCTCCAGAACCTGCGCCACGTACGCGGCGACGATCTCGGCCTGCCGCAGGTCCTCCGGACCGAACGCGTCGGGCAGGCCGCGCGAGAGCGACAGCACCGCGACCGGGCGCCCGGCGACGCGCAGCGGCACGAGGATCACCGATCGCCGCCGCTCATGCAGGTGCCGAGGCACGTAGCGCGGATCGGACAGGACGTCGCGCACGAGCAGGGGCCGGTCCTCGGCTAGCGCCGCGGCGACCAGGCCCTCGCCGAGCTTGAACGTCGGCGCGGCGCCGGCATCGTCTCCGTGCGCGAGGCGATAGACGGCGCGGTACTCGCCGCGCTCGTCGTCGATCGTGAACACCGTTGCGCGGTCGAAGCGGAACACCCGACGGCTCGCTTCCAGCACGGCAGGCACGACGTCGGCCGGGTCCCGCAGGCGTCCGACGATGCGGCCGACCTCGATGAGCGCATCGTCCTCGTCGACCCGCCGGCTGAGCTCGCCGATCAGGCGCTCACGCTCGAGACGGACGTCCCGCGTGTCGCGCAGGATCCGATCGACCATGAACGCGGTCAGCACGAACGCCGACAGGTGGAAGACGACACGCTCCCAGTCGAGGCCGAAGCCGAACGCGGTCGCGCGGAAGACGACGATGGCGAGGTACGCCGCGCCGAGCACGACCGTCGCCGCGAGCGCGCCCTCGCCCCCGAAGCGAAAGGCGCCGGCCACGATCACGACCGGGACGATGAGGAACGTCGTCCAGTACGGATCGGGAGAGAAGAGGAACATGCCGGCCGCGACGACCGCGAGGTCGGCCGCGAACGCGATCCGCTCGATGCGCCGGTGTTCCGCGATCGATGCCGCACGCGCAGAGGCGCGCATGACGATCGGGTTGTAGATCGCGATCGCGGCGCCAAGCCCGACGACCGCCGCGAGCGAGAGATTCGGGAACACCGGTCCGAGGACAAGCACGAGCGCGAGGCCGCCCCACCGCGCGAACGCGATGCCCCGCTCGAGGGCTTTCGCCTCGCGGAGCGTCACGTCCATCGGCGCGATTATCGGGCGCGCCGCGTGCGGCACAGGCTATGCATTGGCTCGCATCGCATGAATGCACTCGGCTTCACCGCAGATGCCATGACGGCGCTGCTCTTCTCGATCACCTGCGGGATCTCGGCGCTGATGCTCCTGGTCGTGTGGAACCAGCCGCACGACTGCGGGAACCGGTACTGCCCGCACCGCAAGGCACGGAACGAAGAGGAAGACGACCGCCGCTTCTGGGGCCAGTAGCAGCGCCGGACACGCCCGCGCCCTTCGTCCCGCAGAGACCGGACGCCTCCGCGCGGCGATCTAGCCGCTAGCCGTCACTCCCAGGTGAGGTTGCCGGAGATGTCGAACGATGCGTCGTTCGAGCCGACGTCGGCCGATGCCGGCGACGACGCGAACGCCATCGCGAGCAGCAGGGCAATCGCGACGACAAGCCTCCGCATGACGACCTCCTTTTTAGACCCGGATCGCGACGCGCGCCGTCTCCGGCGCGCGGGTGGCGACGATGTCGAGCAACGCGCGCACCACGAGCGGGTCGAAACGCTCGCCCGCGCCGGCGCAGATCTCCTCGAGGGCGCTCTGCGCGCTGAACGCGGGACGGTGGCTCCGCGGCGAGATCATCGCCTGGTACGCGTCGGCGACGGCGATGATGCGCGCGGCAAACGGGATCTCTCCGCCCTTTGCGCCGTACGGGTAACCCTTGCCGTCGATGCGTTCGTGGTGCGCGAGCACGATCGGGCCGAGGGCCGCGAGCGGCTCGACGTGCGCGAGCAGGTTCGCGCCGATGATCGGATGCCGCTTGACCTCGCTCCACTCCTCCTCGGTGAGCCAATCCGCCTTCAGCAGGACGCGCTCGGACACGCCGATGCGGCCGATGTCGTGGACCAGCGCGGCGAGCTCGAGCTGCGCGAGCTCGTCGCCGGCGAGGCCGAGGCGCCGGCCCAGGGACACCGCGAGCGCGGCGGTGGCGACGGCGTGGCCGCGCCGCATCTCGTCCTTCGTCTCGATCGCGTCGATCAGCGCGCGCACGCCGGAGGCGTTGGCGGCCTCGGGGCCGGTCGTGCCGCGCCGCAGCGCTTCGTTGACCTGCTCGAGCTCATCGTTGCGGTGCCGCAGTGCGGTGGAGTTCGCCATGTACAGCCTGAACGAGTACCACGCGACGCCCAGAGGGAGGACGAAGGCCGCGGCTCCGAGGACGCCGAGCGAGCGGTACGCGAGGGCAAGCATCGCGCCGATCACCGCGGTCGCGGCGTAGTTCACCGTCATCCAGGAGTAGTTCTCGCGCCAGACGGCGAACGGATGCCCACCGGTGGAGAGTGCGATGACGAATGCGGTCGACGCCGAGCTCACGCCGAAGTACACGAGCCCGCTCACCGCGACCGCGGCGATCGTGGGCAGGATGTGGAGGGGCGGGATCTCGCCGAGCAGCTCGTAGGTGGCGCCCGCCGCGGCGGCGGCGAGCGTGACGCTCGCGGTATTGAACAGGATCTTGCGGAGCGGCTTGCGCCGCGGCGTGAACGCGTTGACGGCTGCGGACGCGAGGTTCACGACGAGCGCGGCCGGCGTGCCGTACAGCACATACGTCGCGATGGTCGCGACGTACGCGACGCTCACCGCGCTGCTCTTGAAGAGGTAGACCGGGACGCGCTGCGCCACACCGGCGAGGGCGGCGAGGAGCACGAACGCGAGCAGATCGATCTGCGACGGATCGAAGCGCGCGAGCGCGGTGCCCGCGGCGATCGCCGCCGCCGCGACGGTCGCGGCGATGTACGCGTCCGTCGTCCGGGCGGTCACAACGACGGGGCGAGGCGCGGCCGCACGGTGTGTACCGTGACGCCGTCGGGACGAACGGTCTTGCGCACCTCGACGCTGGAGCCGAAGTGACGCTCGAATTCCGCGGCGAACTCCTCCACGTCCCACGCGCCGGTGTCCCAGTAGCGCGGGTGCGCGGCCATGAACCGCATCACGAACGCGCGCAGCGCGCGCGTGTCGACGGTGAGCTGCTCGCAGCGGACTTCGCTGCCGTCGGGAAGCTCCCAAGTGACCATCGCCACCGATTGGTGTAGGCGGACGAAACGGTCTCAACAATCGGCCGCGCGACGTAAGCCGGCCTAGTGCAAATGACGTAGCCGGCGGCGGGCGGTCACACGCGTGTCACATCCGCCGTCGTACGCTGGACGCATGCTGCGGGATCTGCGGCGCCATCCCGCCGGCCTGCTCGCCGGCGCGTTCGCCGCGGTGGTCGCGCTCGAGGTGGTCTTCATCGGCAGCGCGCTCGGGCTGCTGCCCTTCGCTCCGTTCGCCTTCGGTATCGCCGTGGTCGACGCGCTGCCCGGGTCGCTCTCGAGCGCGGTCATCGACACGCTCCAGTTCTGGGCCAAGCGGCTGCTCGAGGCCGGCGTCGTCGCGCTCGTGATCGCCGCCGGCGCCTACGGCGGCGCGCTCGTTGCCGAGGGTGAGACGCGCGGTCGAGCGCTCCTCGTCGCCGCGGTCCCCTGGGCGCTCTCGATCGCCGGCGCGGTGCTGTCGGCGTCGCGGCAGTTCGACCCCGTCGGGACGACGGTCGCGAGCGTCGTGGGTCTCGCCGCGTACGCCGGCGCGCTGTCGTGGAGCCAGCCGCGAGTGGACGTCGATGGCGCAGGGCGCCGCCGCGCGCTCGTCGGCATGGGCGCGCTCGTCGTCGCGCTCGGCGCGGGCGGGATGTTCCTGTCGTCGCTCGGGCGTCGCGGCGCCGCCGCGGCGAAGCAGCTCGTGCTCCCGCGTGCGCCCACCGTCACCGCGCCGCCGTTCGCGGCGGAGGATCCGGCGTTCGACGCGACGCCGGGGCTCACGCCGCAGATCACGTCGAACCCCGACTTCTACGTCGTCGACACGGCGCTCTTCAAGCCGATGGTCGACGCGGCGTCGTGGCGGCTCGCCGTCGACGGCCACGTCGACCACCCCTACGACATCGGCTACGACGAGCTCCTCGCCATGGACGCGATCGAGCAGGTGCAGACGCTCGAGTGCGTCAGCAATCCCGTCGGCGGCGATCTCATCTCGACGGCGAAGTGGACCGGCGTGCGCATGGCCGACCTTCTCGCGCGCGCCGGCGTGCGCTCCGAGGCGTACGACCTGGTGATGACGTCGACCGACGGCTACACCGACTCGATCCCGATCCAGAAGGCGCTCGAGCCGACGACGCTCGTGGTCTACGGAATGAACGGCGACGTGCTGCCGGTCAATCACGGCTATCCCGCGCGCGTGCTCGTGCCGAACATCTACGGCATGAAGAACGTGAAGTGGCTC
>DASQXO010000177.1:0-5213 GCA_035639655.1 Candidatus Dormiibacterota bacterium | reverse complement strand
TCCCAGAACCAATGTGACACCAATCAGTACTCGAACCCGACGGTGAACCCCACGACGGGCGAGGTCTGGGTCGCGTTCGAGAACTTCAACACTCCTGACGAGAACCAGTACCTCATCGTCCGCTCCGTCGACGGTGGCCAGACTTTCGAGGGGCCGTTCTTCATCACGACCGTCTTCGACGTGAACTACCCGCGGTCCACGCAGAACCGCCAGGACTGCACGGCGCGCGGGCAGGGCAACCGGCGTGTGCTGAGCAACAGCTGCTTCCGCGTGAACGCGTCCGGCAACGTCGTCGCGGACCGCCGCGGCGGCGACTTCGCCGACGATCTCTACCTCGTCATGTCCGACAACCGCAACGGCCAGCGGGTCGATTCGAACACCGACGTGTTCTTCTTCACCTCGAAGGACGGCGGCGCGACGTGGATCGGTCCGACGCGCGTGAACGACGATCCGTCGCAGCAGCCCACGCTCGCGCAAGGGACGCGTGACTGCGGCCGCATCGTCGGACGCGTGTGCCCGACCGAGCCGGTCGGCTTCGGCGCGGATCAGTTCTACCCGTGGGTCGCGATCAGCGACAGGGGCGACATCAACGTCGTGTGGTACGACCGCCGGCTCGACACGAATTCGACCGCCGGCGAGTGGCCCGCGAGCCGGACCTTCCCGAACGGACGCCCGGGCAACTACCTCGTGTGGAACTTCGGCGCGCAGTGCCAGATCACGACCACCGCGACGGTGACGGGAACGACGACGTCGATACCCGCGGCGGCGAAGCAGTGTCTCGGGAACGAGGCCGCGATCATCGCGCAGCCGACCGCGCCACCGAACCCGGCGTCGGGCGCCGTCGTGCCGGGCGGCGCCCAGACGGTGTTCCCGTTCCGGAACTTCAACGTCTCGGACACCGCATCGAACTGGGACTACAGCTTCCGCGCCGGGCTCTTCGCCGGCGACTACAACAACGTCGCCATCGGCCCGGACCTCACCGTGTGGGCGTTCTGGACCGACGCGCGCAACGGACGGTCGGCGCGAGAGCAGCCGGGGCGGAACCCGCTCTGTGAGCAGGCCGACGTCTTCGACGACGAGTACAGCGCTCAGGGCGGCGGCGTCGTTCGCAACTCCGCCTCGCAGGGCATGGATCTCTACCTCGTCACGGCGTGTCCGCTCGAGGCGCAGGACCGCGGCGCGAGAGCGCCGTGAGTTCGTGAATGCGAGACCTGACATCGATCGAAGAAGGGCCGCGCTCGGCGCGGCCCTTCAGTTTTCACTCGCGCGGCCCGCTACTCACTAGACTGCGGTAGAGCGTGAAGGACCTCCTGCAGCGCCGTCCGCTCGGCGTCCCGCTCCACGAATCCGCGACGATGATGGCGTTCACGTTCCTGGTCGCGTCGATCCTGCTCGATCTGCTCGCCTGGAACGGCGCCGCGCGCGACACGACCGGCACGAACGTCGGCGCCTACGCCGTGCTCTTCGCCGCGCTCGTGCTCACTGTCGTCGCGATCCTCGCCGCACTTGCCGAGACGATCGACTTCGAGGATCCGGCGCTGCGCCGCTACTCCTGGGGGTACTCCGGCCTCCTCCTCGCCGTCATCGTGCTGGAGATCGTCGATCTCTTCCTCCGCCAGGCGACGCTGCAGGACCAGGTCGTGCCGCCCGTGCCGCTCTTCGTCTCCATCGCGTGCCTCCTCGGCGCCGGATTCGCCGCGTGGCTCGGCGGTTTCATCGCCTCGCGCGAGATCGAGGAAGAGGTCGAGCAGGAGCTCGAGGAGCCCGAGCCGATCCGTCGGCGCCGTCGCCGCTAAGTCGTCGCGCGATCACTGCCTCGGCACGGGCACGAGCGAGGCGGCGACTCCGATCAGCGCCTCAGAAGTGGGCGATCGGTAACATCGCGCGCCGGTGCCGCGTCCGCCGAACTTCGTCATCATCCTCAGCGACGATCAGGCCGCCTGCGATCTCGGCTGCCTCGGCGCGACCGACCTGAAGACGCCGCACTTCGATCGGCTCGCCGCGTCGGGCGCGCTCTTGCGGTCGTGGTACGCGAACTCCCCGGTGTGCTCGCCGTCTCGCGCGAGCCTTCTCACCGGCCGTTATCCCGGCAACGCCGGCGTGCGCTCGATCCTGCGCGGTCATCGCACCGCGAGCGGCCTGCCCGCGAGCGTGCCGACGATCGCCGCCGCGCTCCGTGGCCTCGGCTATCGCACGGCGCTGTACGGGAAGTGGCATCTCGGTGTCGCGGAAGGATCGAGACCGCACGACCGCGGGTTCGACGAGTGGTTCGGTTTCCTCGCCGGCTGCGTGGACTACTACTCGCACATCTTCTACTTCGACATGGATGCGGGTCATGACCCGACGCACGACCTGTGGGAGGACGGCCGCGAGGTCTGGCGCAACGGCGAGTACTTCACCACGCTCGTGACCGAACGCGCGGTGGACTTCCTGCGGCGGAATCGCGACCGCCCGTTCTTCCTCTACGTTCCGTACAGCGCGCCGCACTACCCGTTGCATGCGCCGCGCGAGTACCTCGATCGGTTCCCGGACCTCCCGGATGACCGTCGCATCATGGCCGCGATGCTCGCGGCGATGGACGACGGTGTCGGCGCGATCGTCGATGAGCTCGAGCGGCTCGGCCTGCGCGAGGACACCGCGATCTTCTTCCAGAGCGACAACGGTCCGTCGCGCGAGACGCGCAACTGGCTGAACGGCCGCACCGAACCGTACGCGGGAGGCGGAACCTGCGGCCTGAAAGGACACAAGTTCAGCCTCTTCGAAGGCGGCATCCGCTCGCCCGCGATCTTCTCCTGGCCCGCGCGGGTGGCTGCCGCCAGCGAGGTCTTCGGCGTCGGCGCGGCGATCGATGTGTTCCCGACGTTGCTCGCCGCCGCGGGCGGCGACCCGCGGGCGTTCGAGCTCGACGGCCGCGACGTCCTGCCGATGCTGGCGAACGGGGCACCGTCGCCGCACGGCGACCTGTTCTGGGAGATGGGACGTCAGACTGCGGTGCGCCGCGGCCCCTGGAAGCTCGTCCTGAATGGACAGCTCGTCGAGTCGGATCGCTCGGCGCGCGAACTCGAGCGCGTCGACGACGTTTTCCTCGCCGACCTCGAGACCGATCCGGGCGAGACGCGCAACCTGCGCGACGCGCGACCCGAGCTCGTGCGCGAACTCCGCGACGCCGCGGAGCGCTGGCGCGAGGCGATCGAGCGCCGGTGGGAACGGGAGTGGAAGCCGATGCTCGACGCCGTCGGCGCGACCGGCTACACGTAGCCCGCGGCGGTCACATCGAGAGCGCGTGCGCGAGCGATGCGGCTGTCGCGTTCCCGCCGCTGACGATGAGCGCGACGGTCTTCCCGTGCAGCCGATCGCGGAGCTTCCACGCCGCCGCCGTCGCGGCCGCGCCGGCGCCCTCGGCGACGAGGTGTCCTTCGACGAGGAGGAGGCGCATCGCGCGGTAGAGGTCGTCGTCGCTGACGAGGACGAACTCGTCGAGTAACTCGCGCAGGATGCGCTGCGGGAGGTCGAACGACGTCCGCGTCGCGAGGCCCTCGGCGAATGTGCGGATCGGGCCGCCGGTGCGCGGCTCGCGATGGCGCCAGCTTAGGTACGCGGCGGGCGCGCCGTCGGACTGCACGCCGATGACGGTCACCGCGCGGCGCTGCGCCTTCGCGACGACGCACGCACCCGCCGCGCCGCTCCCACCGCCGACCGGCACGATGAGGACGTCGACGTCGGAGCGCTCGGCGAAGACCTCGAGCGCCGCGGTCGCGACCCCGGCGATGAGGTACGGCTCGTTGCCGGAGTGGACGTAACGGAGTCCCTCGGCGGCGGCGCGCCGCTCGCACTCCTCGCGGGCCTCGTCGAAGTCGGCGCCGTGCTCGACGACGGCCGCGCCGTACGCGCGCATCGCCGCGACCTTCAGCGGATTCGCGCCGGCCGGCGCGACGATCGTGACCGGGATGCCGAACGTCCTGCCCGCGTACGCGAGCGATTGGCCGTGGTTCCCGGTCGAGGCCGCGATGACGCCGGCGCGCGCGGTCGGATCGCGGCCGAGCAGGTTGAGGCCGCCGCGCACCTTGAATGCCGCGGTCGGCAGCAGGCTCTCGCACTTCAGGAGCGCGTCGACCCCGAGCGCGGCCGACACCGCCTCGCGGCTCACGAGCGGTGTCGGGCGGAGGTGCCCGGCGAGGAAGGCTCGCGCCGCGAGCACGTCGTCGACGGTGACCGGCAGCGACCGGACGGCGTCCGTAGCCTTCACCGCGCAAGGTTACGACGAGCACGGGAGGGACAGCGATGCATGCGCGTCTGACACCGCAAGAGCGGCGCTTCCTGGGGCGCGCGCGCGTCTGCCGCGTCGGGTCCGCGGATCGGCGCGGCGCGCCGCACACCGCGCCGCTCTGCCACGCGTTCGACGCGGCGACGCGGACGGCGTACGTCGCCACCGACGGGGTGACCGCACGGAACCTGCGCGCGCGGCCGCGCGCCGTGATCGAGTGCGACGACTACTTCGAAGACTGGTCGCGCCTCCGCGGCGTCGTCGCGCGAGCGCGGGCGAAGGTCATCACGCGCGGCGCGCAGCTCGAGCGCGCGCGGCGCTTGCTGAAGCGGAAGTTCCGGCAGTACCGCGACTACGAGTTCGAGTCGGTGATCGCGCTCCGCATCGAGCGCATCACCTCGTGGGGACTCTCGTGAGCGGCGCGATTGGCCCAGAGGCCACGCTCGAGCACTTGCAGGTAGCGCAGGACCGCGAGCATGACGACGTCGACGAGCACGCCGAACGCCGCGGCGAAGCCGGCCTCGAGGAACGCGAACGGCTGCGCGAGCAGGAGATCGACGAGGACGGCGAGCTCGAACGAGCGGTACGCGCGGACGCGCGATGAGCGTAGAGCGACGACGCCGGAGATGACGAGCGCGCCTGCGATGAGTCCCGCGAGCACCTGGACCCAGGACGAGATCGTGCTGCCGCCGGTCGACTCGTCGAGCGCGGCGCGCGCCTCCGCAACGCCGAAGAGCGCACCGCCGATCAACGCCAATGCCGCGAGCACGGTGAGCACGAAGCCGATCCCCTGGAGGACGAACACGCCGGCGACGAACCGATGGAACCAGACCGTGGCCGCGACGCGCGCGTAGACCAACTGCGCGCGAGCGCCGGCGCGCCGCAGCCGTGAGGGGCCGAGGGGTACGACGTCCGCGGCGACGAAGCGCTCACGCAGCGTCGCCACCAG
>DASQXO010000176.1:0-12357 GCA_035639655.1 Candidatus Dormiibacterota bacterium | reverse complement strand
GCGAGGAGGAGCGGATCGCTCGCGAACGCGAACAGCAGTCCGCCCGCGGCCATCAGGAACGCCATCACGCTCACGGTGCGGCGGCGCCCGACCCGGTCGGCGAGCAGCGACCAGAGGATCGTCATCGCAGCGGATCCCGCGATCGCGAGCGTGATCACGATGCCGATCCCGACCGGCTCGAGCCCGAGCGCCTCCAGGTACAGCGCGAGGACCACCCCGAGGAAGCCGTACGCGAACGTCCGGAGTCCGCGCGTGACGAGGAGGAAGCGGCCGTCGCGAGAGAGCCAGGACAGCATCAGCCGAAGGGAAGGCGCGCGCGGCGCCGGTGCGCGCGACCCGGATAGCGGTGATAGCCCGCTTCGTACAGCCGCCGATCCATCCAGTGCCGTCCGCGCGCGTACCAGCTCGGGACGAGCGGGACGTGCGCGACGCCGTAGAGGTGGTCGGTGAGCGGCCAGAGGTCCTCCTCCGCCGTCATCCAGCCGAGGTCGTCGAAGCGGGAGAGATCGACCGGGCGCGAGTACGCGCGGAGCGTCTTCTCGCCGTCGTCGTTGTAGTAATCCTCGAAGTACGAGAGGACGAGCTCGCGGAGCGTCCGGTACACCGGCTCGCGGAAACGGAGGCCCGCGAACTTCGACGTCGCGACGGCGCCCCACTGGCCGCGCACGCGATAGGGGGCGATCACGTGATCGTCGTCGCGGACGGATTCGAGATCGACGATGAGCGGACGCTCGCCGCGCGTACGCTGCACGGCCGCGGCGAAGATCGCGCCCTCGAAGCAGTGCGCCGTGCGGTCGCGCAACACGCGACGCGGCGAGCGCACCGTCTCGCCGGTCGTCTCGAGGTTGTACGGGATGTCGTCGAGGAAGCGCTGGACCTTCGCCGGCGTGGAGAGCGCTCGCAGCGCGCGCAGCTCGGCGCCGGTGAAGCCGAGATCTCTTACCAATCCTCGCTGCCGCCGCCGAACGCCCACGGGCTGATGTCGGGAGGCTTGATCCCGTTCGCGCCGAGGATCGTGCGCATCTGGCCGCGGTGCTCGTTGCCGTGGTGCAATGCCTGCGAGAGCACGATCCCGACACGCGCCGGCCGCGTGCCCGGCCGGCTGCCGACGCAGGGCGCGTTCGGGTCCGGGTTCGAGGCGGCGACCTGCTCGAACAGCCGCGCGCCGCGCTCGGCGTGGGCGGCGAGATCGTCGAGATCGACCTGCTCGCTCTCCACGAGCGCGTGTTCGGGGCGCTCGCCCGTGAGCAGGAAGACGTAGTAATCGTCGGCGCGCACGAGGTGCGCGATCGTCTGCTCGAGGTTGCCGTACGCGCCGAGCGCGACGAGGCGGCGCTGGCCGGGCGGGAGGTTACGAACGAAGTCGAGGGCGCGGCGCGTCGCCCAGGCGTTGTAGCGGAACAGATCGACGAGCGGCGCCTCGACCATGCGAGCGCGAGGATAGGTGCCGCGAGAGCGCGGTGTGGCGCCCCACACCGCGCACGCAACGTGACGAACGCGCTAGAGCTGGGACTTCGCGCCGCTCTTCGCCGCGAGTCCGGCGAGCCAGACGATGACGATGACCGCGAGGATGGTCACGACGATCGCGTAGATCAGCAGGCCCATTAGGCCGGAGTTGCCCGGCAGCACCTGCTTCACCGCCTCGGTGATGAAGGCGTTCCAGGCGAGTGCCGCGACGACGCCGAACGCCGCGCTCGCAAGCGAGATCATCGTCGCGATATATACGCCGCGATTGCTCATGGGCACCTCCCTTCTGCCGAGCTCGTGGGCCGTCGGCGAGCGGCGACCACGCAGGCGTCGTGCCAGCGGAGTAGAACATTTGGTCGAATCACGTTAAGCTACCGCGATGGTCGTCCTCCGCGCCGATCCATGGCTGCCCGATTACGGAATGGGCTTCGAGGTCGCGGTCGAGGAGGAGGCTGGCGCGGTCGATCCATTCGTCGAGAGCGCGGACTGGACCCACGGCCGGCCCGGCGCGCCGCGGGGCGGCGAGCTGTGGTTCGTCGACGGCGTCCGCCGCGTCGAGGTTCGGGTCGACGCGAGCGACGGCGAGCGACACGCGCCCGGACTCTTCGGCTCGTACGCGGTCGGCGCGGTGTGCTCCAACGGGTCGGCGCGATTCTGCGGCCATCGCGTGCGCCGCGCGGTGGTGGTGGGCGGGCGGCTCGGGGCCGAGCGGATCGTCGTCCGCGATCTCGTCTTCGAGCCGGAGTGCGAGGCCTCCACCGATCCGGACGCGCCGCTGGTGCGGCTGCAGCGCCTCATGCGCTCCGCCGAGGCGGAGCTCGCGCAGGAGACGGCCGAGCGCGGCGGTCGTCTCGTGCTCGCGGACGGACCGCTGGCGCTGAACTCGTACGAGTCGCCGACCGAGAGCCCGGTCGTCGGCGTGGTGAAGCGCGCGGCTCGCGACTACCTCGGTCGGAGCGAGGCGGCGCTGCTGGCGTGGCTCGCGCCGGCGCAACGGACGCCGCTGTTCGAGATCGGCGATGAGGAGAGCCGCCGACGCCGCTACTCGTGGTACGTGCGGATCACCGACGTTCGCGCCGGGCACCACGATCGCGCCGGTCTGGTGCGCTGCGAGGTGCGAGCGGGCATCGGCCTCGCCGCGGCGATCGAGATCGCCGATCGCGTGACGGGCTCGCTGCCGCTCTACGCGGGCCGGCCCTGGGACGCGCGGACGCCGCAGAACGTCGTCCCGATCGCGGCGTTGGAACAGTGGCTGCGGCACCGGATGGGAGACACCCGCTTGATCCGACGCGCGCTCATGGACCACCTCGCCGCGGAGGCGGCTTGATCCGTTCGCGTTCCGAAGGTGCGCGATGAGTGAGCGCGTCGGAATGGTGATCGGGAGCGAGGACGCGACGCCGCTCGCGTTCTGGGTCGGCGTGGCGCCCGACGCGTACCTCCAGCTCGACGACCCGGTCATCGTCGCCACCGACGTCCCGGGTAAGGGCACCGTGCGGATCGCCGGCATCGTCGAGGAGGTCCGCGCGCGGCATGAGGGCACGCAGTTCGACAGCGACGTGTTCCTCGTCGAACGCGGCGTGCTGCCGGTCGAGACCGCCGTCGCCGCGAAAGTGGTGGCGACGCGGTTCGAGCCGGAGATCTTCGTGCCGCCGATGCCGGGGCTCGAAGCGCGCCGCGCTCGCGGCGCGGATCGCGATCTGGCGATGTACTTCGATCAGATGGCGCGCCGCGTCCCGGCGGGCCTCTCGCGCGACGGCGAGCCGGTGTACCTCGACCTCGACTTCCTCGATGGCACGCGCGGCGCGCACGTGAACATCTCGGGCATCTCCGGCGTCGCGACGAAGACGACGTACGCGCTCTTCCTGCTCTATGCGCTGTTCCACTCCGATGTCCTCGGACTCGCGCGCGCGAACACGAAGGCGATCATCTTCAACGTCAAGGGCGAGGACCTGCTCTGGCTTGACCGGCCGAACGCGAGGCTGCCCGACGACGCCCGCGCCGACTACGAGCGGCTCGGCCTGCCGGTCGGTCCGTTCGACTCGGTCGCGTTGTGGGCGCCGCCGCGCGAGGGATCGCCGCGGGCGCTGCCGGCGGTCGAGGGTCGCGCCGACGCGGTGCACGCGTACTACTGGACGGTGAAGGAGTTCGTCCGCGGGCGCTTTCTGCGATTCCTGTTTGCCGAGTCGGAGGACGAACGCTCGCAGATCGCGGACCTCGTCGCGCGCGTCGAGTCGCACCTACTGCGCGAGACGCACGACGATCCGGACCACGACGCGACGCTCATCTATCGCGATCCGCTGCTGCAGGAGGATCGCAAGATCCTCTCGTTCGACATGCTCTGCGAGCTGATCCAGGGCAAGCTCGAGGATGAGCACTCCCCGTGGCGCGGGCGGCTGTCGGACGCGACGGTCGCGGCGTTCCAGCGGCGGCTCGAGAGCGGCCGGTTCTATGTGCGTCACCTCGTGTGGGGCCGCGAGTCGGACGAGCCCGCCGCGCATCGCATCGACTGGGACGCGTACCAGGTGACCGTCATCGACATCCACAACCTGCACGACCGCGCGAAGCGGTTCGTCACCGGCGTGATGATCAAGAGGCTCTTCGAGCACAAGGAACGCATCGGCTCGCGCGTGCCGCTGCATTTCCTCGTGCTCGACGAGCTGAACCGCTACGCGCCGCGCGACGGGACGAGCCCGATCAAGGAGGTGCTCCTCGATGTCGCCGAGCGCGGGCGATCGCTCGGAATGATCCTTATCGGCGCCGAGCAGACGGCGTCGGAGGTGGAGCGGCGCGTCATCGCGAACTCGGCGTTCCGCGTCGTCGGCCGGCTCGATACCGCCGAGGCGGCACGGAGCGAGTACGGCTTCCTCCCGGCGGTGACGCGGCAGCGGGCCGGCATCCTGAAGCCGGGGTCGATGATCCTGCAGCAGCCGCAGATCCCGGTCCCACTGCAGGTCCGCTTCCCCTTCCCGTCGTGGGCGACGCGCGCCGAGGAGGCGGCGCCGCCCTCGCTCGAGAAGGTCTTCGACCGCTTCGCCCGGGCACGGCCTTAGCCGCGCGCCTTCCGAGCCGCTCGCGCGTTCTTTTCTAGATGCGGTTCCTGCACACCTCCGACTGGCACGTCGGCCGGACGATCCGCGGGCGTTCGCGGCTGGACGAGTTCGCCGCGGTGCTCGACGAGGTCGTCGCCATCGCGCGCGACCAGGCCGTCGACGCGGTGCTCATCGCCGGCGACCTGTTCGACGGCCGCGCCGCGAACGCCGACGCCGAGCGGCTCGTCTTCGAGACGCTCGCACGGCTCGCCGCGCAGAAGATCGCCGTCGTCGCGATCCCGGGGAACCACGACTCCGCGGCGCGGTGGGACGCGCTCGGCCCGCTGCTGAAGCCGCTGCACGTTCGCGTCGTTCCGTATGTGGCGCCGCCCGACCGCGGCAGCGCGGTCGAGGTCTCCGCGCGCGCGGGCGACGAGGCCGCGATCATCGCCTGCGTCCCCTTCGTGCCCGAGCGGATGTTCGGCAGCGCCGCGGCACTCTTCGCCGGATCCGAGCGCTGGGCGCAGGAGTACGCGCAGGGAATGGGCGATCTGCTGGAGGCCATGGCCACCGCCTTCCGGCCGCACAAGGTGAACATGCTCATGGCGCACCTCTTCGCGACCGACGTCACCCTCGGCGGCGGCGAGAACCCCTTCACCGTCACCGTCGATTACGCCGTGCCGCCCGCTCGCTTCCCCGCGATCGCGCAGTACGTCGCACTCGGACACGTCCACCTGCCGCAGGTCGTGGCCGCGTCGCCGGCGCCGGCGCGCTACGCCGGATCGTTGCTGCAGCTCGACTTCGGCGAGGCCGAGCAACGGAAGTCGGTCACGATCGTCGAGGTCGATCCGGACACGCCGGGAAAGGCGCACACGATCGAGCTGCGCTCGGGCCGCCGTCTCTCGGACGTCTCCGGGACGCTCGAGGGGCTGCGCGAGCTCGCGCCGACGCTCGGCGACGCGTGGTTGCGGGTGACGGTGCGCACGGACGGACCGGTCCCGGGGATCGCCGACGAGGTGCGCGAGCTCATGCCGAACGCCGTGGACGTGCGCACCGAATTCCCGCGACGCGACGAGGACGTCGTGGAGACGGGCATCGTGCGGCTCGATCCGCGCGAGCAGTACCTCGCGTACTACCGCACCAAGCACGGGACCGCGCCGTCGCCCGAGATGCTCACCGTCTTCGCCGAGACCTATGAGGCCGTGCGCGGCGGCGGTTCCGGATGAGGCCGCTGCGCCTGCGGCTCAAGGGATTCACCTCGTTCCGCGACGAGCAGGAGATCGACTTCTCGACGCTCGACCTGTTCGCGATCGCAGGTCCGACGGGAGCGGGGAAGTCGTCGCTGCTCGACGCGATGACGTACGCGCTGTACGGCTGCGTCGAGCGCGTCGGCGGCGAGTGCGCGCAGCTCATCAGCCAGGGCCTGCCCTCCATGGCGGTGACGCTCGAGTTCGATGTGAGCGGCGAGCGCTGGCGCGTGACGCGGCGAACGTACCGCAAGGCGGCGACGGAGACGGTGCTCGAGCACTTCGTCGACGGCGCGTGGAAGCCGGAGGCCGGCAAGGTCCGCGACGTCAACGAGCGCATCGGCGAGCTCATCGGCCTCGACTACGACGGCTTCACTCGTGCGGTGCTGCTGCCGCAGGGCAAGTTCGACCAGTTCCTCGCCGGGGACGCGAAGGATCGCCGGCGCATCCTCACGGACCTGCTGGACCTGCACCTGTACGAGCGGATGCAGAAGCACGCGCTCGCGAGCGCGAAGCAGTCGAAGGATCGCGTCGAGTTCCTGCAGCGCCAGCTCGGCACGGACTTCGCCGGCGTCGATGACGCCGCCCTCTCCGCCGAGCGCGAGCGCATCGTCTCGCTGCGCGACCGCGAGAAGCACCTCGTCGCGGTGCGCAAGCGCGTCCAGCAGATCGTCGAGCGGCGTCACGCCGCGCTCGGCGCCGTCGACGCGCTGCGCGGCTGCGCGACCGAGGCCCGCGAGCACGCCGCGGTGGCGAACGGCGTCACGCGCGCGCTCACGCGGCTCGCCGCGGACGTCGCGCGCGCGGAGCGCGATGCCGCCGCCGCGACGAAGCGGGCGGAAGAGGCGACGCGATCGGCGGAGGCCGCGCTCGCGAAGCTCTCCGCGGCCCGCGAACGCTTCGGCTCGAGCAAGGATTTGCGGGAGCTCGAGCGCAAGGCGGATCGCTACGTCGCTGCGCGCGACGAGGTCGAGCGGCTGGCGAAGGCGATCGCCGAGGCGGAGGCCGCGTTGCCGAAGCTCCGCGAGCGCGTCGCCGCGCAGACGCAGTCGTTGAAGACCGCGCGCGCCGCGGAGACGCGTGACCGCGATACGCGCGTCGCGGCGCGCAAGGCGTACGAGAGGGCCCAGCACGACTCCGCCCTCGCCGCCATCGCCGGCGGACTACGCAAGGGCGACCGCTGCCCGATCTGCGGCAACGTGCTCGCGGCGACGCCGAAGATCGCTCCGTCGGCGACGCTGGAGAAGGCGAAGAGCGCGCTCGAGCGCGCCGAATCCGCATCGGACGCCTCGCGCGATGCGGTGCGCGACGCGGAGGACGCGCTGCGCGAAGCGGAGCGCGAGCAGAAGGGACTCGCCGAGCAGGTTGCCGGCGCGCGCAAGGCCTCGGCCGAGCGCGGCCGCGTCATCCGCGAGGCTGAGGACGCGCTGCGCGCGGTGCTCGGAGCGAAGCTGGACGACCCGGTCGCGACGATCCGCGATCGCATCGCGGAGTTCGATGCGCTCGACGAGGCGCTGCGCAAGGCGGATTCGACCGCATCGCGCGCCCGCGAGCTCGCGGCGCTGTCGCGCGCGGAACGGACGACGGCGCTCGCGTCGCTCGAGTCCGAGAAGGCGCGCATCCCGCTCGCCGCATCGACGGCGCTCGTCATCCGCGCGACCTCGCTCGCGGCCGCGCCACTGCCCGCGTTCGCCGCGCGCCCGCCGGTCGACGGCGACGCGCAGGCGTTCGCGGCGTTCGCGACCGACGTCGCCCAGGGACTCACGCACCTCGCCGAGTCCATCGACGCGCTCGTGAAGGAGCGCGGGATCGACGAGCGTGCCTACGTCGACGAGGCCGCGCTCGCGGTCGGCGACCTGGTGCCGCGCGCCGAGAGCGTCGAGGCGTTCGCCGACGCGCTCGATGCCGCGGTACGCAAGGCGGCGGGCGACGCGAGCGCGGCCGAGGAGCGCGCGAAGCGCATCGAGCGGGATCTCGCGCGCAAGGCCGAGCTCGCGGGCGAGCTCGTCGAGCACGAGAAGCGCGCGCAGCTCCTGGGCGCGCTGGCGAAGGACCTGCAGGCCAACGCGATCGTCGACTTCGTGCAGGCGGAGGCGCTGCGCACGCTCGCGGCCGAGGGCACGACGCGGCTCTCCTACCTCTCGAACGAGCGCTACCGGCTGCGCTTCCGCGACGAGGAGTTCTCGGTCGTCGATCTCTGGAACGGCGAAGAGGAGCGCAGCGTCCGGACGCTCTCCGGGGGCGAGACCTTCCTCGCCGCGCTCGCCCTCGCGCTCGCGCTGTCGGAGCAGATCCGCGCGCTCGCGACGACGGAGCGCGCGCGGCTCGATTCGCTGTTCCTCGACGAGGGCTTCGGCTCGCTCGACGCCGACACGCTCGCGACGGTCGTGGCGGGGATCGAGCGGCTGGGCGCGGACAACGGCCGGCTCGTCGGCGTCATCAGCCACGTGCGCGAGCTCACCGACCAGTTCCCGCGGATCGAGGTCGAGAAGGCGCAGCGGGGAAGCAGCGCGAGACTGGTCGCGCGCTAACGCTGCAGCGGCGTCGCGGCGAGGAGCCGCACGAACGCGGGCGTCGCGCGGACCGCGATCACGTCGTCCGGCGCGACGACGATGAGCGTCTCTTCCGATTCCAGATAGCCGAATGACACGGTTCGGTCGGCGAACTGAAATCCGACGACGGTCTCGCCGCTCTCGCCGGTCCCGCGCGCGCGAGTCGGCATGTCCGCGTCGAGCGCCTCGGCGAACGGGGCGACGAGCGCCGCATCCGCACGCGTGCCGCGGGTCGACTTGATGAAGACGCTCGTCGCGCGAGCGAGATCGTACCGGCGCGCGAGGTTCACAACGGCGGGCACCGGCGTCGCCGTCGGCGCTGTAGCGGCGAGCTGCTTCATCGCGGAGCGGAACGCGCCGGCGACGACGATCCCGCGCGAGAGGATGCCAGGGTCAGCGACGTAGCCGCGCGTCACGGCGGTCCCATCCTGCAGCTCGAAGCGCACGAACCCGATCGCGCCGACCGTGGGCTGGGGCGACTGGTCGACCGGCGCGTCGAGGATGAGCGCCACGAGGGACCGCACGGTGAGCGGATCGCCGATGCGTCCGAGCTCGGTCCGTCCGTCCTTCTGGCTGAGAAGCGCGATGCTCATGACCTTGCCCTCGACGTCGAGCAGGTCGGCGCCGCGTCGCGCGGCGGGATTCGTGTCGGCCTCGTATAGGACGAGCCGGCCGTCATGGTGCGCCGCGATCCGGAACGTCGACGCGTAGCCGCGGACCGCAAACACCGGTGTGCCGGCCGGGATGAACGCGGCGTCGCCGTCGCGCGGCCGGTACTCCGGGCCGAGCCCGCTGCCGTCGAGCCGCTGCGCGACGCGGAAGAGCTCGGGACCGAGATCGGCGTCCGTCAGCGCGCGGCCGGAGGGCGTGAAGGGCGCCAGGTAGTCGATGCCGTCGTGTTTCACGAAGTCGACGTAGTCGATGGAGACGCCGCCGAGCCGGCCGCAGCCGGCGAGCGACGAGACGAGGAGCGCGGCGAGCAGGAGCTTCAACGCCGGAACAACGCGCCAAACGGCGGGCGAGTTCCGCCGCGGCGGGCCTCGGCGATCATCCGGGCCCGAGGTCGAACTCGTCGGGCGGCCGCTCCGGGCGCTTCCAGCGGATGTAGGACTTGCCGGTCCGGACGTGGTAGTCGTTCGCGCGTTCGACGCCGTGGTCGTACGCGCGCTCGAATGCGACGAGGTCGCGCGACTCGATCGCCGTCATGAGCGGCGACAGCGCGTCGGCGTCGAACTCCGCAAGCTGATCGCGGTACTGCGGTCGCACCACGGCGAGCGTTCGCTGCGCGCCGCGCACGCGGCGAAGGAAGTACGCTGCGAGCTCCCAGTTGCCGCCGTGGGCGGCATGCCAGCACGCGCCGTACGAGCGGCCGACGCTCGCCATCAGCTCCCCGGTGCCGGCGAGCGAGGCGGCGATGTCCTCGAGTGAGAGCTCCGCGTGCTTCGTGCGAACGCGACGCTCGTCGGTCACCTATTGGAGACTAGTGCCGGTGGCCCGGCGTCGCAGGGGCATGCGCAACTTCGTCAGCAATTGGGAGCGCAGCACGCTGCCGATTCCGGAGCGGCTGTTGGTCGCGGCGCGCAACCTCTCGCTACGCGTGGTCCGGCGTCGCCGCTGCTGCGGTCACGACGGCGAGCCGGGCTGCTGACAGGTCATCGAGGAGGACGGTCGTCTTCATGATCAGGAACGCGCTCGAAGCCATCACCACGACTGACCTCGAGTACCTCGAGCGGATCCATCCGCGACTCGATCCGGTGCTGAAGCGCATCGATCGCGAGGGCGGCAACGAGAACATCCCCGTCGTCGGCACGGCGGTCGGACGTTTCCTCCGCGTGCTCACCCGTGCCATCGGCGCGAAGCGCGTGCTCGAGATCGGTACCGCGATCGGCTACTCCGCGCTGTGGTCTGGGGGCGCGCTGCCCCGCGGCGGAGAGCTCGTCGGCATCGAGCCCGACCGCGCGCGGGCGCAACGCGCGCGGATGAACTGGCGCGAGGCGAAGATCGCGGCGAAGCTCACGCTGCACGAGGCTCCCGCGCTCGCGGTGCTGCCGAAGCTCGCGGGACCGTTCGACCTCGTCTTCATCGACGCGCTCAAGGAGGAGTACGAGGCATATCTCGACGGCGCGCTGCCGCTCCTGCGTGCGGGCGGCGTCGTCGCCGTCGACAACCTGCTCTGGGGCGGACGCGCCTCAGGCTCGCGCCCCGACGATCGCGCGGCGACGACGAAAGCGATCCGACGGTTCAACAAACGGTTCCTCGCGGATGACCGGCTGGTGGCGACGATCGTTCCGATCGGCGACGGGGTCGGCTTCGGCGTGAGGCGCTAAGCCGCGCCCGATCCCGCGAGCGTGGGATCAGGATCGGCGTCCTCCGCGCTCGCCGGTTCGGGACGGTGCGCCGCCGTGATCTCGCTGACCTGCCGCCGCCGTTCGGAGAGGACCTCGAGGAGGCGGCGCTGCTCGATGCGCAAGAGCTCCACGGAGACGCCGCCGGTCGCCTCCCAGCTGTGATCGGTCTCGGCCCCCGGATCGTTGCAGTACGCCCACCGACGCTCATGCGAGGTCACGCGACCGCCGACGCGATCAGCGACGTTCAGGTGCGACGGGTTGACGCAGCGGAAGTGGATCAGCACACCGCTGTCGTCGCGCGCTTCGCCCAGCAGGACACGCGAGAGTGCGAGCCAGCGCGCAACGCGCGCCTGGTCCG
This sequence comes from Candidatus Dormiibacterota bacterium, assembly GCA_035639655.1. Lineage (GTDB taxonomy): Bacteria > Chloroflexota > Limnocylindria > P2-11E > CF-107 > CF-107. The sequence continues at coordinate 1,356 of DASQXO010000176.1, read as the reverse complement.
CGGCGTCGGGATCGGCGGGAGAGCGAACGCTCGTGTCCGGAGCGGCCGGCGGGCGACCCGTCGCGTCAGGTTCATCCGACGGGAGACCCGGCATCGTCGGCCGGCGGGCTGCACAATCCATGCCTGCCAGGCGAGCCGCCTAGCGATACGTACGCGATGGCGTACGGGTTGCTCGTCGTACAGACGGATGAGCGCCTCGATCGCAAGTCCGCCCGCACTCACCGTCGACGATCCTCGCCATCTGCCCGCGTACCTCTCCAACGGGCTCGTCGGGCTTCGCGTCGGACGCATTCCGCCGCTCGAGGGGCTCGCGATCGTCGGCGGGCTCGCCGCCGTGCATCCGAGCGACGAAGTGGAAGGGTTCGCGCGCGGGCCATACCCGATCGGGGGCGACATCGAGGTCGACGGCGTGCGGATGAGCGAGGCCCGCGGCCGCGCGCGGTTCGTCGAGCAGCGCTACGACTTCTCCTGCGGGGAGCTGACGACGCGCTTCGCGTACTGCGTCGACGCCGCGCGCGTCGACGTCGAGACGCTGACCTTCTGCAGCCGGTCGCTCCCCACGCTGGTCGCGCATGAGGCGCGCCTCAGCGTCGACCGCCCATGCAGGCTGACTGTGCGCGCGAAGCTCGACCCGACCGGGATCGAAGGGCGCTGGCTGCGCCGCGAGGCGAGCGGCACGAGCACGCGCTCGGGCGTCGACGGCGCGATGCTGTGGGAGACGCACGGCGCGCTCGCGACGTGCGGCGCCGCGTACGCCACGCAGTTCGAGGGCGACGCGAGACCCGATCGCATGGTCGAGGATCGCAACGACGTCGCGCCGCTCATGACGAGCTATGCCTTCGACGCCGTCCCCGGCTCGAGATACGTCCTGCGACAGCTCACGAGCCTGATCGCGAGTCCGTTCCACAGCGAGCCGCACCGGCAGGCCACACGGATGGTGACGGTCGCGCTGCAGCGCGGGTTCGCGGCGCTGCGCGAGGAGAACCGCGTCGAGTGGGAGGAGCTCTGGCGCGGCCGCGTGCGGCTCGCCGGCGCTGACGCGCGCTGGCAAGGACTCGCCGACGCCGCGTACTACTACCTGCACGCGTCGGCGCACCACTCCGCGCAGTTCAGCACCTCGATGTTCGGTCTCGCTTACTGGCCGAATTACCACTACTACCGCGGCCAGGTGATGTGGGACATCGAGGCGTTCGGCTTCCCGCCGCTCTTGCTGACGGCGCCGCAGGTGGCCGAGGCGCTGCTGCGCTACCGGCGCGACCACCTCACCGCGGCGATGCACAACGCCACGATGAACGGGTACCGCGGGCTGCAGTTCCCCTGGGCGAGCGGGCCGCGGCACGGCGACGAGGCGATCCG
>DASQXO010000175.1:0-6167 GCA_035639655.1 Candidatus Dormiibacterota bacterium | reverse complement strand
GGTCTCGGATTCCCGCCGGACGTCCCGACCTGGGGCCGCCTGCTGTTCGACTCGCAGAACTTCATCGACATCGCCCCGCACTGGGCGATCTTTCCCGGCCTGTGCATCTTCCTGATCGTGCTGTCGATCAACTACATCGGCGACGGCCTGCGCGACGCCCTCGATCCACGACGCCTCGGCTGAGCCCGACTCACGTGCGCCGGCCCGTGCTTCGCGCCCTCGCCGCCGCGGCGTTGCTCGGCGCCTGCGCGACGGCAGCCCCGGCTCCGCGCGTCGCCGCGCAGGACACCGCGATCGTCGCGCTCCGCGACGAGCCGGAGACGCTCTTCGCGCCCGGCGCCGCGAGCACGGAGGCGCTCACCGTCCTCGGGGCGATGACCGAGGGGCTCGTCGTGGAGAACGAGAACGGCGACCTCGAGCCACGCCTCGCCGAGCGCGTGCCGACGTTCGAGAACGGCGACGCATCGATGGTCACGCAGGAGGGCACGAGCGTGCTGACCGTGCGCTTCCGGCTGCGCGATGCCGCGCGGTGGCAGGACGGCACGCCGGTCCGTCCGGCCGACATCCGCTTCGGCTGGCAGCTCCTCTCGAACCCGGAAACGAAGGTCGCGCAGTACAGCGTCGCGCAGCGGCTGAAGGACGTTCGCGCGCTCGACGACCGCACCGTCGAGGCGGTGTACCGCCCGGGGGAACTCGATCCCCGCTACGCGCTCTGCTGCAACGCGTTCGTCCTGCCCGAGGCACAGCTGCGCGACGTGCCGCCGGCGAAGCTCGGCGACAGCGCGTTCGCACGCCAGCCGATGTATGCGGGCCCGTTCGCGTTCAAGGAGCGGCAGGGGAACACGTCGCTGACGCTCGAGCGCTCGCCCTCGTACGCGCTCGGCCCGGCGAAGCTCCGCTCGATCGTGTTCCTCTTCCGCTCCGATCCGAACGCGCTGTTGCAGGACCTCTCCTCCCACCGCGTCGACCTCGCGACGGGCGTGTACGGCGTGGAGTCGGCGGGTGCGCTGTCGGCGATCGAGCCGCGCGGCGTGCGCGCGCTGTTCACGCCGACGCTCGCGGCGGAACACGTCGACTTCAACCTCCGCGATCCGAAGAACCTCGCGAAGCCGCACCCGATCCTCGGCGCGCGCGACGTGCGCGTCGCGCTAGCGCTGGCGATCGACCGCGACAAGCTCGCGCGCACGGCGACCGCGGGCCGCGCGCCGGTGCCGCTCTCGTACGTTCCGGCGCCGTCGTGGGGCGCGCCGTCCTCCGATGTCACCACGTATGGCTACGACCCTGCCGCGGCGGAGCGCATGCTCACCGCGTCGGGATGGGTGCCCGGCCCGGACGGCGTACGCGTGCGCGAGGGCGTCCGGATGCAGCTCCGCCTCACCGTAGCCGCGGGCAACGCGCTCCGCGACCAGACCGCGCGGCAGATCGCGGATGCGCTCAAGAAGGTCGGCGCCGCGGTGACGATCGAGGACGCGGTCATGGGGTCGATGACCGCGCCGCGCGGACCGCTCGCGACGGGGCAGTTCGACCTCGCGCTCTACGCCTGGGTCGGCGATCGCGATCCGTACGGCTGGAGCCTGCTGTATCAGCGGGGGCAGATCCCGACCGCCGCGAACGGCTTCAGCGGACAGAACTTCCCCGGTTGGAACGACGAGCGTTTCTCGGCACTCGCGGATGAGGCCGCGCGCTTCATCGAGCCGGACGCGCGGCGGACGCGCTACGCCGAGATGAACCGCATCTGGACGACCGCACTGCCGGCCCTGCCGCTGTACCAGCGCGTCTCCGTCGACGTCGCCGACGTTCGCTTCCGCGAGCTGCGGCCGCAGCCGACGCGACGACCGATCACCTGGAACGCCGCGCTCTGGTCGTTCGTCGGCGCGTGAGCGCACCGTCGTCAAGATCACGGAATCGCGACACGTCGCGGCTGTACGCTCTTCGGTGAGGTGATGATCCCCGGCGGCGGCGGCGGTTTCCACATGATGTGGTTCGGCGGCTCCGACCGCGGCAAGAAGGCGCCGTCTCTCGTCGTCTACCGGCGGCTGCTCCGCTTCTCCGCGCCGTACAAGTGGAACCTCGTCCTCGCGGGCCTGATGCTGCTCGCCTCCACCGGCCTCGGCCTCGTGTGGCCGCAGATCGTGCGGTTCGTGCTCGACGAGGGACTGCACGACGCGTCCGTCCTCGACCTCCTCGTCGGGGTGCTCATCCTCGTGCTCCTCGTGCGCGCCGCGATCGACGGCGCGCGCGGCTTCCTCATGGCGTACACCGGCGAGCGCGTCATCTACGACCTCCGCGTCGCGATCGTGCGCCACCTGCACTCGCTCTCGCTCGCGTTCTTCAACGAACGCAAGAGCGGCGAGCTCCTCTCCCACGTGACGAGCGACGCGACGATCGTGCACTCCGTCGTCACGCAGACGATCCTCTCCGTGCTCGGGCAGCTGCTGACGCTCGTCGGCGGCATCATCGTGATCTTCCTGATGAACTGGCGTCTCGCGCTCCTCACGCTCATCGTCGCGCCGCCGATCGCGCTCATCGGCCGCTACCTCGGCGGACGCATCCGCGGCATCTCGCGCGCCGCACAGGACGCGCAGGCGGAGGCGGTCGGCGTGCTGCAGGAGTCGCTCGCGGAGATGCGCACGGTGCAGGCGTTCACCCGCGAGCCGTACGAGGTCGGCCGCTTCGAGGATCGCCTGCGCACGTACTTCGCCCAGGCGGTAAAGCGGGCACGGCTCGGCAACACGATGTTCCCGCTGATCGGCTTCCTCGGCTTCGCCTCGTCCATCGTCGTGCTGTGGTTCGGCGGGCACCAGGTCGCGGCCGGCGAGGCGACCGCCGGTGAGATCGTCGCGTTCCTCCTGTACATGGGCCAGGTGTCCGGACCCGTCGGCGGGCTCGCGGGACAGTGGGCGCAGATCCAGGAGGCGTTCGGCGCGGCCGATCGGCTGTTCGCGCTCCTCGACACGAAGCCGTCCGTCGTCGAGCGACCAGGCGCGATCCCGCTGCCGGCCGGACCGGCCGAGATCGTCTTCGATCACGTGTCGTTCAAGTACGAGACGCCCGCGGCGTTCCGTGCGCCGGTCGTCACCGACGGCGCGCCGGCGCCGGCCGGGCGCCGGATGCGGTTCCTCGGCGGTGACGGCGCCGCTCCCGAGCCCGCGTCAGGCGGAGGTCTTCCCGCCGAGGTGGTGATGCGCCGGCCGCATGACAGCCCGCTCGTGCTCATCGACGTGAACACGCGCATCGCGCCGGGCGAGACGACCGCGCTCGTCGGCCCGAGCGGTGCCGGGAAGACGACGTTCGTGAACCTCATCGGCCGTTTCTACGATCCGACGCAGGGCGCGATCCGCATCGACGGTCATGACCTGCGGAGCGTCACGGTGCGGTCGCTGCGCGAGAAGATCGCCGTCGTGCCGCAGGAGCCGATCCTCTTCGCCGCGACGATCAAGGAGAACATCCGCTACGGCCGGCTCGAGGCCGCCGACGAGGAGATCGCCGCGGCGGCCGCGGCCGCGAACGCGGTCGAGTTCATCGAGCGCCTGCCGAACGGCATCGAGACGCTCGTCGGCGAGCGGGGCGTGAAGCTGTCGGTCGGCCAGCGTCAGCGCGTCGCGATCGCGCGGGCGATCCTGCGCGACGCGCCGATCCTCCTGCTCGACGAGGCGACCTCGTCGCTCGACAACGAGAGCGAGTTCCTCGTGCAGCAGGCGCTCGCGCGACTCGAGCGAGGGCGCACGACGATCGTCATCGCGCACCGGCTCACGACCGTCGAGCGCGCGGACAAGATCATCGTGCTCGAGCGCGGGCGCATCGTCGAGGAGGGCACGCACGCGGAGCTGCTCGCGAAGAGCGGCCTGTACCGCCGGCTCTACGAGCGGCTGTTCCTCAAGAAGGAAGCAGAGGCCGAACAGACCCTTCCGATCTGACCTGCCTCTCGTCAAAGAGGGCAGATCGGAAGCGGCTGCGGCTCGCCACTGCGCGAGGCTCAGCGCGGCGGTGTGACGCGCAGCACCAAGGCGTCGGCGGCGCGTCCGCCGACGAGATCGACGCGCCAGCAGCCCGCGACGGGAAGCACGGCCGCGAGCTGTGAGGGCGAGTACGGATAGGCGAGACTCCCATCGGGCCACTCGACGAGGAAGAACTGCGGGTTTGCGCCGTCGACGAGGTGAACGACCTCGAACTCGACAAGCCCGGAGCCGTCGAGCCTCGTCGCGCGAAGGAGCAGCGACGGCCTCGGCGCCGATGAGCGGTAGAACCAGAGCTGTCCCTTCGTGCCGTCGCTCGCCGAGATCTCGCGCGGTCCGGCGAGGTCGCCGGCGAGCCGCACGTGCGCGAACGATCGTCGCGGCGACCCGCCGACGCGCTGCGGCGCCGACGCGTTCAGAAGCGGCAGCGCCGCGGACTCGCTCTCGGCACAGGCGAGCGGGGTCGGCGCGATCATGCCCAACGCGCTCGTCGGCGAGCACGCGGCGACGAAGAGCGCGGCGAGGAGCGCGCACCTCATCCACTACTGAGACGCCGCTCGGTCACGACGCCGCTCATCGCGGATTTGACGGATGCGTTCCAAGGGGAAATCCGCGATGAGCGCTGATCAGCGCACCGCGGCGAGCACGATTCCTGCGACCGCGGCCGCGCCGACGACGGCCGGCTCCGGCACTTTCGCCCGCCAGAGGACGAGGAGGGCGATCGCGAAGATCGCCACGGTAGCGGGATCGATGAGGATCTGCGTCGCGATGACGCCGGCCGCGCCGACGATCGCTCCGGCAGCCGCGGCGATCGCGCCCGCGGTGAAGCCGCGCAGCGTTGGGTTCGCCCGGTGACGCATGATCCATGGCGCGAGCACCAGCACCATCACGAGCGGCGGCAAGAAGACGCCGAGGCCGGCGATGATCGCGCCGAGCAGCCCGGCCACGACGTAACCGACGAACACCGCGGCGATGACCACCGGACCCGGCGTGATGACACCGATCGCGATCGCGTCAAGGAACTGCCGCTCGGTGAGCCAGTGAAACTCGGCGACGACGCCCTGCTGCAGGAACGGCACGATCGCGAGTCCTGAGCCGAACGTGAAGGCGCCGGCCTTCAGAAAGAAGACGAGGAGTTGCGCGAGCACGGGATCGAGCCCCGCGATCGCCGGGCGGCGGTACAGCGCGATCCCGACAAGGCCGGCGGCGACGAACAGGATCGCGACCTCGGTGCGGACGGCGAACGTGACCGCCGCGACCGCCGCGAAGATGACCCACAGCCGCCGATCGTCGCGAACCGTGACGCGAACGAGCTTCCACGCGCCCCGCAGGATGAGCGCGAGCACGGCCGGCCCGACGCCATGGAACAGCGCCTGGATGATCGAAGTGCCCGCGAGCGCGACGTACGCGGCCGCCACCGCGCAGACGAGGACGAACGGCGGCGAGACGAACGCGACCGCGGCAACGAGCGCGCCGGCGACGCCGTGTCGGACGTATCCCAGCCACATCGCGAGCTGCGCCGCGAGGGGTCCCGGCAGCATCTGCGCCGCTGCGAGTCCCACGAGGTATTCGTCCTGGGTGAACCAGCCGCGTTGCTCGACGAGATCGCGCTGCATGTAGCCGGCGAGTGCGATCGGTCCGCCGAAGCCGAACGCGCCGAGCCGCAGGAAGTAGCGGGCGAGATCGAGGATGCCGACCTCAGCGCGCATACAGCTCCGCGAAGAGGAACGGCGCGCACGCCATCGCGACGAGGTCGGCGAACGCGTCGGCGCGTGAGACGAAGCCCTCCGTGAGGAGACCGACCGCGCCGGCGGCCTGCTTGCTCTGCCGCGTCGCGAAGAGCGCGTCCATGACGTCGCCGAGCTCCTCGCCGGCGCGAAGTCGCTCCGCCGCGGCCGCGGGGAGCATGAAGCGAAGCCCGCTCGCGACGCCGACGCGTCCCTCGCGATCGACCGCGGCGACCCACGAGACGAGCTCGATGCCCGCGCCGTCGTCGATCACGCCGCCCTCGAGTCCGATGGCGAGATCGGCGCTGGTCGCCGCGATCGCGCCACGCGCTCGCTCGATCGCTCCGCGGCGCGTCTCGCGTTCGCCCCACGGCTGCGCGCCGACACCGCTTGGGACCTCGAGCGACACCACGGACGCGTCCGGGGCGAGCTTCGCCATCGCGGCGCGGACGGCCGCGAGCTTCGCCGGATTCGTCGATCCGAC
>DASQXO010000174.1:0-6840 GCA_035639655.1 Candidatus Dormiibacterota bacterium | reverse complement strand
GAAAGAAGATGTCGGCGATGAACTGCGGCGAGAAGCCGGGCTGCACGCCCGGGCTATAGGCGCCGCGCATCTGCGTGAAGTTGACGAGCCGGAATTGAACGCCGGCGAAGACGATCAATAGCAGCGCGAGCAGGTAGTTCGGGATCGACGAGACGAGCGAGCCGCCAGTCGAGACGACGCGGTCGAAGAGTGAGTTGCGGTGGTACGCGCCGAAGAGGCCGAGTCCGACGCCGGCCGCGAAGGAGAGCAGCAGTCCCGTGCCGACGGCGAACAGCGTCCAGGGCAGGACCGACAGGATGATGCCCATCACCGGCGTACCGGTGGAGAGGAAGGACGTGCCGAGATCTCCGCGCGCGACGTGCGCGATGAACGAGAGGTACTGCTCGTGGAGCGGCGCGTTCAGGTCGATGCTGAACATGCCCGAGGCGATCGACGCCGCCTCGTCGTAGCTCATCGACCCGCCCGACTGTTGGATGAGCTCGTCGATCTTCAGCTGCACCGGACTGCCCGGCATCAACCGGATGAGGAAGAACGTGAGCGTCATCGTGACCCAGATCGTGAGCAGCGCCTTCGCGATCGCGCGGACCAGCGGGTGGCCCGCGAACGCGCCCAGCATTCGGCGCTGCCGGACCTGCGTGGTGAGGCGGATCTCGGCCGGTGTCGCGGCCATTACGCCCGAACACTAATCCGCGGCACGTCGGCCGGGGACACCGGGAGCGTCACCGGCAGCCGCCCCCGCGGCGCGCGCTCGCCGGCGAGGACCATGGCGAGCGCCTCGCACGACGCCGGCACGTCGGAGTAGGTGAGGAGGACCGGCACGTCGGGGAACAGGGACGCGTCGTACGGCGAGCGGGTCGCGCACACGAGGCGACGCTCGGCGCGGCGAAGCAGCCCGCGCGCCGTCTTCGTCTGGTCGAGGTCGAAGAACGCGCTCGCGGTCAGGACGACGAGCGTGGCGTCGCGCGGCACGTTCACCTCCGCGGGCAGCCGTACGAACGTCAGGCGGGACCCGAAACGCGAGCGCAGCGCGCGCTCGAGGGCGCCGAGCGGATCGCGGAGCTCCTCCGCCCGCGTCACGTGCGTCGATGGGAACGCCGCGACGAAGACGCGTCCCGAGCGCAGGTCCGGGAGCGCCGGTCCGACGTGCGTGATCCCGCGGGCCGCGACTTCGATCGCGAGGGTGTGATCCGGGGCAGGCCCCGAGTCGGCGGGCAGGCACGTCCACTTCGTCGCGAACGCCCGCGCGCGCAGGAGCGCCTCGGCGAGCCGCTCGGCCGGGATCTCACCGGTGGACGCCGCGCGCTCGACGGCATCGAGCGCGCGCTCCGGCTGGCCGGGCTCGGGCTGGCACACGTGCGCGATGTCCACGCCGGCGGCGATCGCGCGCGCCGCGGGCTCATCGCGCTCGAGCCGGGCGCCCGCCATCTCGAGCGCGTCGCTGCAGAGCACGCCGTCGAAGCCGAGCCGCCGGCGGAGGAGATCGACGTTGATGCGCGACGAGTACGTGCCCGGCGCGGAATCGAGTGCCGGGTACCGCACGTGCGCGGTCATCACCTGCGCCACACCGGCGGCGATCGCGGCACGGAACGGCGCGAGATCGCGACGCTCGATCGTCTCCGCGTCGTCGCTCACGGTCGGGAGCGCGAGGTGCGAGTCGACGTCGGTCGCGCCGTGCCCCGGGAAGTGTTTGGCGGTACAGGCGACGCGCGCCGACTGCATGCCGCGGATCCACGCCGCGGCGAGGCGGCCGACGAGCGCGGGGTCGTCAGAGAAGGACCGTGTGCCGATCACCGGATTCGCCGGCTCGACGTTCACGTCGCAGACCGGCGCGAAGTCGATGCCGATGCCGAGCGCCCGGAGCTCGCTTCCGGCGACGGCCGCGACGCGCTCGGTGAGCGCCTCGTCGGCGACGGCGCCGATCGCCATCGCGCTCGGGAACACGGTGCCGAACCCGACGCGGATGACGTTCCCGCCCTCCTGATCGAGCGCGATCGGGACCGCCCGCACCTCGTGGATCGCGCGCACGAGGTCGCGGAGCTGCGCCGCGTCCCTGATGTTCCGCGCGAAGAGCGAGATGCCGCCGACGTCGCCGTCGCGCAACAGCGTCCGCACGTGGTCGGGCAGCGTCGTGCCGTCGAAGCCGGTCCAGACGAGCGATCCCGCGCGCCGCACGAGGCTCGACTCTAACGAGCCAGCGAGTAGAGGTCCGTCGCGAATGGGAAGCCGGGAATGCCGCCCCGCTCGAAGCGCTCACCGATCTTCTCGGCGACGCGGACCGACGCGCGGTTCCCCGACGCGATGAGCGAGATCAGCCTGCGCGCGCCGCGCTCCTTCGTGATCCAGTCGCGCACCGCGACGGCCGCCTCCGTCGCGTAGCCGTGATCCCAGCGCGCGCGGACGATCGACCAGCCGATCTCGAGCTCCGTTTTCCCGCGCGGCTCCGCGCGCATGGCGCTGACCCACGATTCGGCGTCCCACAGCAGCAGCCCGACCCGGCCGACGAACTCGCCCTCCCGATCGAGGACCGTGAAGAGCCCGGTGTCGTAACGCCGCCAGTGCGCGAGCATCCGCTCGATCCGCTCCGCGACCTGCGCGCGCGGCAGCGGTACGCCGTCGCCGATCCAGCGCATCACCTCGGGATCGCCGAACAGCTCGGCGTACCCGTCAAGGTCGGCGGGCTCGGGCTCGCGCAGGATGAGGCGCGCGGTCTCGAGCCGTGGCGTCACGGCGACGCGAGGGTCGCGTACGTGACGGTGACGGAGAACTGGCGGCACCACACCACCACCGACCGCACCGCGGACAGGTCGACGGCGCTCGGGATCTCGTAATTGAAGGAGCCGCTCGTCGCCTTCAGCTTGCCGAGATCGACGAACGTTCCCGGCTTCCCGTCGCTGCGATCGGAGAGGTAGACGTACATGTCCGGTGCCGCGGCGATGTCGACGTTCTCGAAGCGCAGGAACCGGCCGAACGCGCCGGTGCCGGAAGCGCCGTCGAAGCCCACGATCCGCACGACGCCGGTGCCGTAATCGACGGGCGTGATCCGCACGAGGTCACCGCGTGCGAGCGTGCGCTCGACCGGCGCCGCGGGCGCACCGGTCGATCCGGCTCCGACAGTGGCGTTCGGCGCTGCGGACGCGGTGGCGGACGGGACCGGCGGCGCCTCGACGAGCGTGGAGCGGACGAAGATCGGCACGACGACGTAGGCGACGACCGGGATCGCTAGCGCGACGGCGGTGAGGAACGCGCCGAGCGCGACGAGACGCGGATGGGCCCGTACGACGGATGTCACCGACGCAGCGTACCGGCGCGGTGCGACGGCACGATGACAGCCCCTTGCTAGATGCCGCCCGCGACGATCGGTTCGCTCGTCGGCTGATCCACGCCGCCCGTGACCTCGACCGTCACGGCCGCGACGTCGCCCGGAGCGACCGCGGCCGACAGCGTCAGCGAGACGACGCCGTCGCGCCGAGGCACCTGCCCCGCGCGCGCCGCCGCGCCGCCGCGGATCACCCACGCCTCGTACTGCTTGCCCTCGGGCGGCGCGGGCAGATCGAGCAGCAGCGTCGCTGGGCCGCCGGCCGGCACGACGAGCGCGGCGCGCCCGGCCGTCTTCGTCTGGAGCCGCACGACGCGCGCCCCCTCGGCGACCTGCTCGAGCGCGCGGGCGTACTCGTCGCGCTGCGCGCGAACGTCGTCGAGCTGGCGCACCGAAACGACCGCGACGGCGGCGAGCACGATCGCCGCGACGAATGAGCCCGCGAGCGCGAGGCGCGGCAGGTCGAGCCACGAGCGCCGGCGCTCGCGCGCGACGACACGCTCGCGGAGCCCGCGCGGCGCGGCGCGTTCCGCGCTCTGCGCCAGCGCCGCGAGCGTGGCCTCGTGCGCGCGCAGCTCCTCGCGGCACGTCGCGCACGTGTCGAGGTGACGAGCGATCGAATCGCGCTCGTGCTCGTCGACGAGGCCGAGCGCGTAGAGCGCGAGGTCGTCGGTCGGGTGCTCGTTCATCGTTCTTCCGCCAGCGCCTCACGGAGCTTCGCCATCGCCAGTCGCGCGCGTCCCTTCACCGTGCCGACGGGTGCGTTCGTCCGTCGCGCGATCTCGTCCTGCGTGTAGCCCAGGTAGTACGCGAGCACGACGACCTCGCGCTGCTCCGCCGGCAGTGCGGCGAGCGCCGCGCGCACCCGATCGCCGCGGACGGCGCGCTCGACGAGCGCGTCCGCGCTCGGATCGGGACGATCCCCGACCTCCTCCAGCGGCCGCTCGCGCTCGGTGCGCTTCCCGCGCGTGCGTCGCCAATCGATCGCGGCGTTGCGCGCGATAGCGAAGAGCCAGGTGCGCACCGACCCTTTCGACGCGTCGTAGTCGCGCGCACGGCGCCACACCGCGTGGAACGCGTCCTGTGCGACCTCCTCGGCGGCTTCGGGAGACGGCAGGAGCGCCTGCAGCACACCGAACACCACCCTCCCGTAGCGGTCGTAGAGGAGGCCGAGCGCGTCCGCGTCTCCCGACGCGCAGCGCGCGACAAGGGTGCGATCGAGATCCGTTGCGGCGTCAGGTACGAGGAGAGAGCCGGACATGGATCACTCGGGCGACACATGCTCGCACACCGTTCACGACGTCCGCGTTTCGGGGTGCGAGTGATCCCGACCGCGCGCGGCCTCGTATCCGGCGAGCGACAACACACCGCTCTCCGCGGAATGGGGGAAGACTCGATGAGAACATCTCGCATCCTCGCGACCATCGCCGCCGGCGGTCTCGCCGCCGCAGCGCTCGTCGTCGCGGCCGCACCCGGCGCGAGCCGCGCGGCGGATCACCTCGACGGACCGTCGCTGCTCACCTCGCCGAGCGGGAACCTTCGCGCCGACATCAACGACGTGTATGTGTTCCGCGCCGCCGATCCGAGCAAGACCGTCCTCGCCGTGACCACTCACCCGGCAGCCGGCTTCATCTCGCCGCTCGACTACGCGAGCAACGTGACGTACGTGATCGACATCGACCGCGACGGCGACGCCGTCGAGGACGTGGCGTACGCCGTGCGCTTCGCCGCGCCCGCCGGCGACGGCTCGCAGTCGTACACCGTCACGCGCTACACCGGCGGGAACGCGCGCTCCCTCTCCCAGGGCGTCGAGCTGGGCGGCGGCATGCGTGGCGCTTCAGCGACGCTCAAGGGCGGCACCCAGGTGTTCGCCGGGCTCCGCTCCGATCCCTTCTTCTTCGACCTCGGCGCGTTCCTCGCGCAGGTCGCCGGCGTCCAGGGCAACCTGATCCCCGGCGTCCTCGACACGACCGGCCGCAGCTTCTGCGACGCGAACACGAACGACTTCTTCTCCGCGCTCAACACGAACGCGATCGTCCTCGAGGTCGGCAGCGACCTCCTGACCCAGGACGGCTCCGGAACGGTCGGCGTGTGGGCGCGCACGATCGGACCGAGCGGGCAGATCGATCGCATGGGCCGGCCGGCGATCAACACCGTGTTCAACCACGGCGCGGACAAGACGACCTTCAACCGCGAGGCGCCGACGCAAGACCGCGCGAACTTCGCCGCCTCGTTCCGGGCGACGCTCGAGTCCTTCGGGTACGACGCCGCGACCGCGTCCGCGATCACGAACGTGCTCCTGCCCGACGTGATCACGTATCGGGTCGGCAGCGCCGCGAACGGCGCCGCGCTGAACGGGCGCGCCCTGGCCGACGACGTCATCGACGCGGAGCTCGGGATCGTCACCAACGGTCACATCACGAGCGACTGCGTCGGTCCGCACACCGACTACGCCGCGACGTTCCCGTACCTCGGCGCGCCGCACCAGTAGCACTTCCACGGGCCGCGGGACACACGTCCCGCGGCCCATTCCGTAAGGGGGATCGCATGCATCGAGTCATCGCCGCGCTCGCCGTCGCCATCGTCGTCGCCGCCGGGACGTACGTGTTCAGACCGTCGGTCCGCGACGACGCGGCGGCGGCCCGCGCGGATTCGGCATTCGTCGCCTCCGGCGTCGCCGAGCCGGCCGGCCGCGCGGAGCGACGCGAGGTCGAGCGCCTCATCTCCGTATTCGAGCTCCGCATCCGGCAGCACACCGATCCCCTCGACTACAAATTCCTTGGCCGCCTCTACCTCGATCGCGCGCGCACGAGCGGCGACGTCGATTCGTACGCGAGCGCGGCGACCGCGCTCGAGAGGGCGCTCGCGCTCAGGCCCTCCGATCCCGAGGCGCTCGTGCTGCTCGGGAGCGTGCGGTACGCGACGCACGACTTCGCCGCAGCGCGCGACATCGGCCGCCGCGTCTATGCGACGGACGGCGCGCAGGTCGCGGCGCTCCTCCTCGCCGCGGACGCGGCGCTCGAGCTCGGCACTTACGACGAGGCGGCCGACGCGTACGCGGCCCTCGAGCGCAGCCTGCCGTCGACCGGCGCGATCGAGGCGCGTGAGGCGCGGCTCGCGTTCCTGCGCGGCCGGGCGCGCGATGCGGCGACGCTCGCGGCGCGTGCCGAGTCGGACGCCGCCATCCAGGGCGCGTTCGGCGGGGGGCTCGCCTGGTACGCGCATCTGCGCGCGCAGCTCGCCTTCGACGCGGGCGACTACGCCGCGGCCGAAGCGCACGAGCGGCGCGCGCTCGCGATCGCTCCCGAGTACCACGTCTCGCTCGCCGGACTCGGCCGCGCCCTCGCCGCGATGGGGCGCGACGATGACGCGCTCGCGGCGTACGAGCGCGCGATCGCGATCGTGCCGCAGCCGGACTACCTCGCGGCGCTGGGCGATATCGCCGCACGCGCCGGCGACGGTGGTCGCGCCACCAAGGCGTACGCGACGATCGATGCGATCGCGTCGCTCGCGCCGGAGCGGGC
>DASQXO010000173.1:0-10421 GCA_035639655.1 Candidatus Dormiibacterota bacterium | reverse complement strand
GGCGCCGCCGTCGAAGAGGCAGCGGGCCTCGTGCGCGAGGATGCGGCCCTCCCCGGACACGCCGGTGCGCAGCGTGATGCGCGCGGCGTGTCGCGTGTTCGTCGCGGTCAGCTCCTCGGCGTACGTCGCGACGTGGCGCACCGGCCGTCCCGCGGCTCGCGCGACGAACGCGAGGATGAACTCGTCGATCGAGAGTCCCTTCCCGCCGAAGTCGCCGCCGATCGTGCCGTTGTCGACGACGATCCGTTCCGCCGGGATGCCGAGCGCGACGGCGAGCTGCTCGCGCAGCGCGAACGGCGCCTTGTTCGTCGAGACCACGCGGAGGGCGCCGTCCTCGTACCACACGACGCTCGCGCGGGGCTCGATGAACGCGTGGTGCACGCGCGGCACGGTGAAGGTGTGCTCGAAGACGCGCGCTGCCGCGCGCATCGCCCCGTCGAGGTCGCCGTGCTCGTGCCGAGAGTGTCCCTGCACGTTCGGATGCGGGACCGGCGCCCGGGTGCCGCCGCGGTACGCGAACTCGGCGGCGTCGGGATGGAGGATCGGCGCGCCGGGCGCTGTCGCGTCGTCGACGTCGAGGATCGCCGGCAGCTCCTCGTACTCGACCTCGATCGCGGCGGCGGCCTCGCGAGCCGCCTCGACCGTCTCGGCCGCGACGGCGGCGACGCGATCGCCGACGAAGCGGACGCGGTCCCAGGCGAGCACCGGCCAGTCGAAGAGCCGCCGGCCCAGGCGCGCCGGCCGCACGTCGGCGCCGGCCACCACGGCGCGCACGCCGGCGACGCGGCGCGCGGCGGCCGCGTCGACCGAGACGATGCGCGCGTGCGGGTAGGGCGACTGGAGATACGCGACCTCGAGCAGCCCCGGCAGGCGAAGGTCCGCGGCGTAGCGCGCCGCGCCCGTCACCTTGTCGCGACCTTCGACGCGTCGCTCCGGCTGATCGAGGAGCGTCATGCGCCGAGCTCCCGCGCGACGTTCCGGGCGAACTCGACGATCAGCTGATCGGCCTTGCGCTTCATGATCGGCCGGCCGAGGTCCCCCAGGCGGCCGTGGACCTGCACCTCGCTGTCGAGCAACAGGCGCGTGCCCTGACCGGAGTGCTGCGCGTGCATGGCGATGTTCGCGCGGATGCCGCCGGCGCGGCGATCCTCGCCGATCGCGCGCAACGTGAGGCTGCGCGCGGCATCGTCGCGGGCGAGGATCGCGACCTCGCCGTCGAGCGCGACGCGGATCGGCCCCACGGCCACGCCGAGCCCGCCGGCGTACCGGCCGTCGCCGCTCTCACGCACGTCCCTCGCGCCGGGCAGGCAGTTCGCCACGCGCGGCACGTCGAGGAGGAACGCGTACACGCGATCGGGCGGCGCCGGGATCTCGACCGAGTGCGAGAACTTCATCGCAGCACGGCACGCAGCGCGCGCTCGGTCCATACGCGCGCCATCTCTCGCTTGTACGCCGCGGATCCGCGCGCGTCGTCGAAGGGATCGACCGCGTCGCGGACGAGCGCGGCGGCAT
This sequence comes from Candidatus Dormiibacterota bacterium, assembly GCA_035639655.1. Lineage (GTDB taxonomy): Bacteria > Chloroflexota > Limnocylindria > P2-11E > CF-107 > CF-107. Next base: position 8,909 of record DASQXO010000173.1, on the reverse strand, counting down.
CGCGCAGCTCGCGATCGTCACCGGCGCGCCCGCGCAGCGCGTCCTCGACGGCCCGCGCGCGGATCACCGTCGGTCCGACCGCGCCGAGCGTGACGCGGAGGTGGACGATCCGGCCGCTCCTGTCGCGTGCCGCGACGACTCCCACCGACACGGTCGCGTAGTCGTCACGCGTGCGCGGCAGGAACTTCAGGTACGCGGCGCGCGCGCCCGGCGGCAGCGGCGGCACGCGCACCGCGGTGATGACATCGCGTTCGCCGAGCGCCGTCGCGAAGACGTCGACGAAGAAGCCGTCGAGCGGCTTCCGCGCGGTGGCGGCGCCGCGGACGGCGACCTCGGCGTCGAGCGCGACGAGCATGACCGGCGGGTCCTGCGCCGGGTCGGCATGCGCGAGCGCGCCGCCGACGGTGGCCTGGTTACGGATGCGCACCGTCGCGACCGCGGCGAACGCCTCGGCGAGCGCGGGACAGTGCGTGCGCACCGCGGGCGAGAGCTCGGCCTCGCGCAGCGTCGTCGTCGCGCCGAGGCGCAGCGAGCCGTCGCCCTCCCGGGCGATCCCGCGTAGCTCCGGCACGCCGCGCAGCGACACGACGTGCGCCGGTCGCACGAGCTCCTCGCGCATGAGCAGCACGAGCGAGGTGCCGCCGGACATCACCGCGAAGTCGTCGAGGCGCGCGACGAGCGCGACCGCGTCGTCGAGGCTGGCCGGCGCGTGGTACTCGAACGGTCTCACCGCGCCCGCGCCGCCGCGTCGATCGCGTTCACGATGCCCTCGTAGCCGGTGCAGCGGCACAGGTTGCCCTTCATGTGCTCGCGGATCTCGGCCCGCGTCGGCTGCGGATGCTCGGCCAGGAGCGCCGTCGCGGCGACGATCTGCCCGGGCGTGCAGATGCCGCACTGGAAACCGCCGTGCGTGATGAACGCCTCCTGCAGCGCGGTGAGGTCGGGCCCGCGCGCGATGCCTTCGATCGTCGTCACGCCGGCGCCGTCGACGTAGAGCGCGGGCAGCAGGCACGCCGACAGCGGCGCGCCGTCGACCAGCACGGTGCAGGCGCCGCACACGCCGACGCCGCAGCCGAGCTTCGTGCCGGTGAGCCCGAGGTCGTCGCGGAGCAGATCGATGAGCAGCCGCTCCGCGGGCACGTCGATGTCTCGCGCCACGCCGTTCAGCTCGAAGCGGATGCGGTGGACGCTCAGCGCTACGGGCAGTCGCCGGCGAACGACGTGTCGGCGAAGTCCTGGAACGTGATCGGCTGCTTCACCAGCTGGTACTGCACGGACAGGCTCATCTCGGCCTCGAACCCGGACTTCGAGAGGCACCCCGTCCCGAAGCCGCTCTTGATGCGGTCGATGAGCCTCGCCAGCAGGGAACGGTCGATGCCGGCGAACTGCTCGGCCGTCTTCGGGTTCCCGAGGATGAGGTCCGCGATCGCCCCGGCGTCGGTCTTCGCGATGAACGAGAGCGCGTCCTGGTGCGCCTTGACCATCCGCTGCACGAGGTCGCGCTTCGACTGGATGACGTCCTCGCGCGTCATCAGGGCGAGCGCGAGCGCCTTCTCCGAGCCGAGCCACTCCTTCTCCGTTCCCGGCTGGTAGATCGCCACGAGCGGCGCGCCGACGCCGGTCTCGAGCACGCGGCTGGTGACCGGCTCCCACGAGAGGATCGCGTCGACCTTTCCGGTCTGGAGCGCGGTGTAGATCGCGGCTGGATCGCCACCGAGGTTCACGAGGCTCACGTCCTTGTCCGGCGTGAGCCCCACCTTCTTGAGGTAGACGTTGGCCATCGCCCACGAGCCCGAGCCCGGGCTCGTCACGCCGACGTTCTTCCCCCGCAGGTCGGCGACGCTCTTGATCGAGTCCTTCAGCTGGCTTCGGATGATGAGGCTGAAGATCTCGCGGTCGTGCGTGGACAGCACCGCCTTCCACGGCGAGCCCGCGAGGCGCGCCAGCGGATCGTGGACGAAGGCGAAGAGCCCGAAGTCGTACTCCTTCGCGATCATCGCGTTGCGCAGCGTCGCCGAGGTGCCGAGCACGAAGTCGGTCACCTCGATGTTCTGCTCGCCGAAGAAGTCCTTCGCGTACGCCACGAGGCTCGGGAGATTCAGCTCGGTCGAGATGACGCTCGGCAGCTTGACCTTGTCCTTCGCCGGCCGCGCGCTGAGTGACGGCGAAGATCCCGCCGGCGCGGGCGCACACGCCGCGATGGCCAACGCGACGAGCACGACGGCGGCAACGGCGCGCATCGCGTCCCCCCTCACTCGAGCGGCCCGCCGGGACGCCACCGCAGCAGGCGCTCCTCCACGCGTTTCGCGATCGCGATGAGGCTAACGGCGATGATCATGAGCAGCAACAAAATCGCGTACACGCGCGTGGTCTGCAGCAGTCCCGTCGCTATCACCATGCGGTAGCCGAGGCCGGTCGTCGACCCGACGAACTCGCCGACGACGGCTCCGGCGAGGGCGAAGCTCACGCTCGTCCGCAGCGCCGCGAAGATCCACGAGAACACCGACGGGAGCAGCACGAACCGCGCGACGGCGAGGCGGCCGCCGCCCATCACGCGCACCGCCTTCACCAGCTCGGCGTCGACGGAGCGCACGCCGAGGTACGTGTTGTAGAAGATGATGAAGAACACGAGCGAGAAGCTCACCACGATCTTCGACGCGATACCGAGGCCGAACCACAGGATCAGCACCGGCGCCATCGCGACGCGGGGGAGCGAGTTCAATCCGGCGATGATCGGATCGAAGACGTCCGCCACGGTGCGCCAGTAGCCGAAGGCGAGGCCGAGCCCGACACCGCCGAGCATTCCGAGGACAAGACCGGCCAGCGCGGCCTCGAGCGTCGCGACGGAGTCCGTCAGCAGCAGACCGCCCCGGGCGTACTCGTACAGGTCGGCGAACACGAGCGAGGGCCGGCCGAGGACGATCGGATCGACGAGCGGCCGCAGCCCGAATCCGCCGGTGACCGCCTCCCACGCCACGAACACAAACGCGATGAGCGCGACGCGCGCCGCCGCAAGCGTCAGCGCGCGCCTCACTGCCGAGCCCCGTCGCGAAACTCGTCTCGCAGCGTCGACCAGATCGTTCCCTCGAGGCGCGTGAACTCGGCCGAGCCGCGGAGCTCGAAGGGATCGCGCGGGTGGGGCAGCGGGATCTCGTACACGCGCTTGACTGTGCCGGGCCGCCGCGAGAGCACGACGACGCGCTGCGCCAGGAGGATCGCCTCGGCGAGGTCGTGCGTCACGAACAGCACGGTCGTGCTCGTGCGCTCCCAGATCCGCAGCAGCTCGGCCTGCAGGATCAGGCGGTTCTGCGCGTCGAGCGCGCCGAACGGCTCGTCCATCAGCGTGAGCTGCGGGTCGTAGGCGAGCGTCCGCGCCAGCGCAACGCGTTGACGCATCCCGCCGGACAGCTGGTGCGGGTAGTACGCCTCGAACCCGGAGAGGCCGACAAGCGCGAGGAGCTCGTCCGCGCGACGGCGCCGCTCCCGCGCGGCCACGCCGCGGATCTGGAGGCCGAGCTCGACATTGTCTCGGACCCGCCGCCACGGCAGCAGCGCGTCGCGCTGGAAGACGTAGCCGAGCTCGTGGCGGTCACCGCCGAGGCGGATCGCGCCGCGCGTCTCGACGAGGGCGGGATCGAGCAGATCAGCGATGGCGTTCAGCAGCGTGGACTTGCCGCAGCCCGAGGGACCGAGCAGCGCGACGAACTCGCCCGCCCCCACCGAGAGATCGACGTCGCGGAGCACTTCGACGCCGTTGCGAAACCGCAGCGACAGCGCCTCGATCTCGACGCGCATCCGAGCAGCCGAGTCTACGAGCGTGTCGTGCGGTAGGCTCCGCGGACATGCGGGTCGAGTTGACGCCGCCCGCGGAGCTCTTCCCGTTCCGCTCGCGCTGGTTCGACGCCGGCGGGAAGCGCATGCACTATGTCGACGAGGGCAGCGGCACGCCGATCCTCATGTGCCACGGCAATCCGACGTGGAGCTTCCTGTACCGCAAGGTCATCCTCGCGCTCCGCGACCGCTACCGCTGCGTCGCCATGGACTACCCGGGTTTCGGTCTCTCCGACCGTCCCGAACGCTACGGATACACCCCGGCCGAGCACGCGACGCTCGTCGGCGCGCTCGTCGACTCGCTCGGCCTCGAGGGGTTCATCGTGATGGGTCAGGACTGGGGCGGCCCGATCGGGATGCAGGTCGCGACCGAGCGCGCCGATCGCGTCGCCGGCCTCGTCTTCATGAACACCTGGTTCTGGCCGGCGGATCTGCGCTTCACCGCGTTCAGCCTGGTCATGTCGAGCCCGCCGCTCCGATCGCGCATCCTCGATCGCAACTTCTTCGTCGAGTCGATCATGCCGCGCTCGGTCGCGACGCCGCTCGAGCCGGCGGTGATGGACCAGTACCGCCGCGCGCAGCCGACGCGCGAAGCGCGCCGCGGCGTCGCGGAGTTCCCGCGTCAGATCCGCGCCGCGAGGCCGTGGCTCGCGCGTCTCGCCGAACGCGCGCCGGTCGCCCTGCGCGGCAAGCCGATGCTGCTCATCTGGGGCATGAAGGACCCCGGCTTCGGCTCGCGAAGCATCGTCGACCGCTGGAAGGCATCCTTCCCCGACGCCGAGGTCGTCATGCTGCCCGCGGCAAGCCACTACATCCAGGAGGATGCGCCGGAGGAGATCGCCGCCGCCGTGCGGAGGAGGTTCGCCTCGCTCTAGGCGGCGTCCTCCACGACCCAGCGGACCGAGTTCGAGCATGGGCACGCCCCGCCGACCCGCGCGAGGTGGGGCGTGCTCTTGATCGCGTCCTTGATCGTGATCTCGCCCGCGACGAGCTTGCGCAGCGTGTCGACGTAGTGCTTCACGTCGCGGCTCGCGAGGTACGCCTCAGGCAGCACGTCGCCGAGATGCTTCACGTACTCGTCCACGTTCGTGAAGCGGCGACCGTCGACGCCGATCATCTGGAACGCCGGAACGCCGCGCCGCCGGAAGAAACGCGGATCCGGCAGCCGCAGCAGGTCGGCCTCGTCGACCGTCCCGCCGCGCGCCTCCACCGCACGCGCGTACCGCTTGTTCAGGTCGTCGAGCATCTTGCGGCACTCGTCGATGTACGCGTCCTGCGCTTCGCCGTTCGGCATATCTTTCAGGCCAAGGTTGACGATCTCCTGACCCTTCGCCTCGTGACCGAACATCTCGAGGCCGCGCGCGAACCACTTGTTCACCGCCCGCTGCAGCGTCGGCATGGTGATGAGCGGATCGCCGGAGGCCGCCTTCTCGACCCAGCGGCGCATCGGGATGACCCCCGTCGCGAGGTGGAACGCCTCCTCGCGCAGCATCGGCGGCATCGAGGCGGCGAAGGGCCGGTAGCACGAAGCCTTCTGCATCGTGAGCTGGTACTTCCCGACGCGGTCGATGAACGCGCAGAAGACGACGTTGTCCACGAACGAGTCGTACTCCAGGTTGAACGCGGCGAGCACGTGCGACCCCGTGCGCATCGACAGGATCTCCTCGACCATATCGGCCGGCTTCACGTCCGACACCGCCGACCAGTCGGCCGACGTCAGCAGGTGGATCATCTGGTAGCCGTGGCGGAGCTCCTCCGCCATCACCCGCAGCACCCACATCTTGTCCTGGTCGTCGTTCGCGCGATCGAGCGTCGCCTGGTGCTGCTGGATCGACCCGAACTCCGTCGATGCCTGCGCGCGGATGATCGCGAGCAGGTGCTGCGCCGCCTCGGGCTCGAGCTCGTTCGGACGGAGCGAGCGCGGCTCGCCCGCATGCGCGCCGACCGGCTGCGCGTCCGGGATGCTCTCCTGGATGCGGGCGCAGAGGCAGAACGCGTCGTCGGTCGGGAAGTACTTCTCCCACGACTTTGCGAGAAGCGGAAAGTCCGGGAAGTTGTGCTTCTGCCAATGCATGACCGCGTCGTGGAACGCCCTCGGAAGCTCGTATGTACGCTCGTTCATCGAGATCAAGTCTACCGGGCGAGGCAGACCCTTCGATTCGTCGTTCTTCGAGTCAGGGTCGGTCGAATCGGAAGGATCTGGCCCTCAGAGCGGCCGGCGTTCGAGGGGCACGACCGCCGCCGGCTTGAACCCCATCGCGCTCAGAAAGCCGGCGATCTCGGCATCCTTTTCCTGCACCATCGTGCGCGCGACCTGCGCGCCGCGCTCGCGGAAGTGCGCGAGGAGGGCCTCGAGCAGTCCACGCCCGAGCGAGCGCCCGCGCGCCGACGGATCGACACCGAAGAACTCCACCCATCCGGTCGGCTCGTTCATCCCGAACTCGCCGCCGCGCACCTCGCCCATCATGAAACCGACGACCTTGCCGTCCACTTCGGCCACCTGCGATGAGTCGGGATCGCGTCTGATGTAGTACGCGGCGCGGTCCTCCCACACCTCGGGGCGGTAGCGGCCGCTCACGCGCTCGTCGATCAGGGCGATGGCCTCGATGTCGAGCTCCGTCATCGGACGGATGCGGATCTCCCCGGCCACGAGAGCGGAGTCTAAAGAAAGGAGGGCGCCCGAACCGGACGCCCTCCGCGAGTTCGCCGGGAATCCCGCTATTCGCGAGACGCGGTCACCGGCTCGCGCTCGCGACCGCTCGCCTTCTCCTCATCGAGGCGCCGCTGCGCCTCACGAGCGTCGTAGTCGCGGACGTCGCTCGCGCTGTGCCGCTGCAGGATGTCTCGCGCGCGCTGGACTTCGCGATCGTCCTCGCAGCCGCAGGTCACGAGGATCGCGCCGCGCTTGATCGCGGCCTCGTACGCCTTCGCCTGCTCCTCCGGGACGCCGAGTCCCGCGAGCAGCCCGATGAGACCGCCGGCGACCGCGCCGGCCGCCGCGCCCGCGAGCGCGGTGCCGAGGGCGCCGAGCGCAACGACCGGCCCGACGCCGGGGATCGCCAATGCGCCCGCTCCGACGAGCCACCCGAGCGCGCCGCCCGCGATGCCGCCCAGGACGATGCCCGTGCCGGCGCCCTTCGCCTCCGCGCCGCTCGAGCCAGCGGCCGCGCGCGCCTCCTTCTCGCTGCGCGCAAGCAGCGAGATGTCGTTGCGGTCGAAGCCTGCGTCGCGAAGCTCGTTGACCGCGTCCTCGGCTCGGTCGGCCTCGTCGAAGACGCCGAACACCGTTCGTCGCGTCGACGTCATCGGCGCCTTCGTCGTCCCGCGCGTCACCGGTTCGTCCCGGCGCATCTCCTCACGCCCCGGCGTGATCGCGCCGCGCTCCGTCCCGCTGACGCGGAGCTCGTTGCGCACGTCGCGCACGCCGGGGACCTGATCCACGGCGTCCTCGGCCATGCGCTTCATCCGGCGATCGTGCACGGAGCCGTGCAGGATGACCTCGGCTTGCTTCACCTCGACCTCGATGTCCCTGGCGTCGACGCCGCCATGCATCGACAGGCGGTCGCAGACGTCCTCGCGAATGCGATCGTCGCTGCGGGTGTAGTTCTTCGGCCCGACGCCCTGGAACGGTCCCTCCCAGCTCGGCGGGGATGTCTGCGACCCGAACCCGCTGGACTCTCGCAGCCCGAAGTCGCGCGACCCGTACTCGCGCTGACCGTACTCGCGTGGCGGGTAGTCACGCTGCCCGTAGTCCCGGCTCCGCTCGGTCGCGCGCTCGAACGGCGCTCGCGCATAGCCGCGCTCGTACTCGGGCCCGCCGTCGAATTCGCGCTGCGGGCCGTACGCGTCGGCGAAGCGCTCGCGCTCGCTCACATCGCGTTGATCTCGCATCATCTCGTCGCACTCCTCCTTCGTTTCATCGCGACGAGGCGCAGCATCGTCGATGCCTCGGGGGGCGCGGCTGCGTACGCGCCTTCCGCGCGAGCCACCGAGGGCACAACATCGCGGACGCCGAACCGACACGCGCGCCTGTTACCGTGAGGCCGCGATGGCGCGAATCATCGTCTACACCGGAAAGGGCGGCGTCGGGAAGACGAGCGTCGCCGCCGCGACCGCGCTGCGCTGCGCCGAGCGCGGCTATCGCACGATCGTCATCTCGACCGACATCGCCCACAGCCTCTCCGATTCGTTCGACCTGCAGCTCGGCGCCGAGCCCGTCCGCATCGCCGACCGCCTCGAGGGGCAGGAGTCCGAGGTCTTTCACAACGTGCGCAAGTACTGGGGCACGATCCAGGCGTACATCGCGAGCGTGTTCCAGTGGCGCGGACTCGACGAGGTTCGCGCCGAGGAGATGACGGTCCTGCCGGGCATGGACGAGCTCGCGAACCTCCTGTGGATCGCGGAGCACAACGACAGCGGACGCTACGACGTCATCGTCGTCGACGCGGCGCCCACCGGGGAGACGCTTCGCCTCATGTCCCTTCCGGAGGCGGGACGGTGGTGGCTCGAGAAGATCTTCCCCATCGAGCGCCGCATCGCGCAGGTCGCCGGGCCGGCGGTGCGCCGGCTCGTCGGGATGCCGATGCCGACCGACGACGTCTTCGCCGCGGGCGAGCAGCTGTTCCACCGGCTCGAGCACATGCACGGCCTGCTCTCCGACACCAGTCGCTCGACGGTCCGCATCGTCCTCAACCTGGAGAAGATGGTGATCAAGGAGGCGCAGCGCTCGTTCACGTACTTCCACCTCTACGGCTATCCGACCGACCTCGTCGTCGTTAACCGCGTGCTGCCTCCGGACGCCGGGCCGTACTTTGCCAGCTGGCTCGAGACGCAGCGCCAGTACTGGCCCATGGTGGAAGAGCGTTTCGCGCCGGTGCCGGCGCTCTCCGCGCCGTTCTTCGACCGAGAGGTCGTCGGCATCGACATGCTGCGGCAGCTCGGCGCGGCGCTCTTCGGCGACACCGATCCGACGCACTTCTACTACCAGGGCCGGCCATACCATGTGCGCCGGGAGAATGGCGCGTTCGTGCTGTCGCTCGAGCTGCCCTTCACGACACGCGACGACGTGTCGCTGAGCC
>DASQXO010000172.1:0-10839 GCA_035639655.1 Candidatus Dormiibacterota bacterium | reverse complement strand
CGTCGATCACGACGCCGTCGACCAGCTCGAACCGTCCCGGCCAGCGCGCCGCGGCGATCCCCCGTTCGATCTCCTCAGGGCGGATCTTGATGCCGAGCGTCCCCAGCGCCAGCGCCGACGCGACGGCCGTGGCCGCGTTCTCGTCCTGGAAGAGGCCCTTCAGCGGCACGCGCAACCCCGCGTAGGTCTGCTCGAGCACGGTGACGTCGAGGCCCTCGGTCGTGCGCGCCCAGCGGAAGTCGCGGCCGCCGAGGAGCAGTGGCGCGGCGAGCGCCTGCGCGCGCGCGACGACGACGTCGCGCGCCGCGGGCACCTGGGGCGATGCGACCGCGGGCATCCGCGCGCGCATGATCGCGGCCTTCTCCGCCGCGATCGCTTCGACCGTCGTACCGAGGATCGCGGTGTGGTCCAGGCCGATGCGGGTGATGACGGCGAGGTCGACGCGCGCGGCGGTCGTCGCGTCGTAGCGGCCGCCGAGCCCGACCTCGAGCACGGCGGCGCGGCACGACGCGAGCCCGAAGGCGACGCAGGCGAGCGACGTCCAGAACTCGAACCGCGTGAGCTCGCCCTCGGCCGGGTCGAGCGAGAGCGCGGCGTCGAGCACGAGCGCCCCCGCTCGCGCGAGGAGGTCGTCGTCGATGATCGCGCCGGAGATGCGGATGCGCTCCTCCCATCGCGACAGGTGCGGCGAGGTGTACAGCCCCGTGCGCGCGCCCGCGGCCTCGAGCACGGCGGCGAGCATCGCCGCGGTCGAGCCCTTGCCGTTCGTCCCCGCCACCTGCGCCACGAGGTAGCGGACGTCCGGGCGTCCGAGCAGATCGAGCAGCTTCGCGGTGCGGCGCAGGCCGGCGTCCTTCCCCGCGAACGGCATCGCGCCGGAGACCTCGTAATCCGGAAGCGCTCGGACGTACGCGCGCACGGTGTCGGCGTCCAGAGCACGAATCGTCGCACGGAACCTTCGCCGCGCCGCCGTCGTCCTACGGCCATTCGCAGACCCAATGAAGGAGGAGGGCGATGCGACGACTTCTGCTCGCGTTCCCGGCTCTGCTTCTCGCGCTGCTGCTCGGTGCGACGCCCGCGTACGCCTGCGGCGGTCTCATCGGCCCGAACGGCGCGGTGCTGCTCACGCGGACCACGACGTTCGCCGGCTACCACGACGGCGTCGAGCACTACGTCACGGCGTTCAGCTACGCCGGCGGCGGTGGCGCGTTCGGGTCGCTGACGCCGCTCCCCGGCGTCCCGTCGGATGTCGAACGCGGCGGCGACTGGACGCTGCAGCGCCTCGTGAGGGAGACGACGCCGCTCCGGCTCGACAGCTTCGCCATTCGAGGCACCGCTGCGCCCGCGGCCGCACCCGCCGAGGTCCTACTGCAGAAGCGCATCGACGCGCTCGACATCACGGTGCTCAAGGGCGGCGGCGCGGCCGTCGGCGATTGGGCGAAGGAGCACGGCTTCCGCCTGCCGCCCGACGCCCCCGAGGTCCTCGACTTCTACGCGAAGCGCTCGCCGATCTTCCTCGCCGCCGTCTTCGACGCCGAGGCGGCGGCGAAGCGCGGACAGAGCATCGGCGACGGCACGCCGGTCCACATCACGATCCCGACGCCGAACCCGTGGGTGCCCCTCCGCATCCTCGGCCTGGGCAAGCTCTCGGGCGAGCGCGTCGACGCCGACGTGTTCCTGCTCACCGACCAGCGTCCGGCGCTCCTGCCGGTCGCGGACAGATCACGCGGCCTCCTGCTCGAGCACGACGCCGCGGCGACCGCGTCGCTGCTCGCCGATCTCCGCGCCGACAAGGGCATGGCCTGGATCCCGCAAAGCGGCTGGCTCACGAAGCTCCGCGTGGACGCCTCCGCGTCGCAGCTGCGGTACGACCTCGCGATCGACGCATCGGGACAGAACGCCCCGTCGCGCGTCGCCGCGGGCTTCGATCCGGCGTTCGCGCCGCTCGTGCCCGACGACATGGGCTGGATCTGGCCGCTCGCGCTTTCCGGCGGATACGTCGTCGCCGGCATCGCGTTGCTCGTCGTGCGCCGGCGCATCGCCGTGACCGCATGATTCGCGCGATCGTCCTCGTCGCGATCGCGGCCGCGCTGCTCATGCCGAGCGGCGCGGCCGCCGCGACGCATGTCGACGTGACGATCCACTACTCCCGCTTCGATCCCTCGATCCTCACCGTGCCGCGCGGCGTGCCGATCACGATCGTGCTGCACAACGACGATCCGATCGATCACGAGTGGATCGTCGGGACCGCGGACGTGCACGCGCGCCACCGCACCGGAACGGAACCCCTCCACGACAGCAGGCCCACGGAGGTCTCGATACCGTCGCGCTCCACGCGCACGACCGTCGTCACGTTCGCGGACGCGGGCATGCTCCAGATGATCTGCCACCTGCCCGGACACGAGCAGTACGGCATGCTCGGCGTCGTTCGCGTCGTGCCATAGTCGCGCTCGTGCGCGACGACCTGATGGCTCGGCTACGAGCCGAGGCGCGCGACGCCTACGCGTGGTCGAACGACGCGGACTACCGCTACGGCGCGCACAGCCACGCCTACACGAAGATCCTCTACTGCGTGGCGGGGAGCATCGACTTCGTCGTCGAACCGGAGGGGCGCGTCATCGCGCTGCGCGCCGGCGATCGGATGGAGCTGCCGGCTCGGACGACCCATTCGGCCCGGGTGGGGCCCGACGGCGTGACCTGTATCGAGGGGAAGAAGCCGGAGGCGTCGCCGCGCCGCTGACCGGCGGATCGCGGCCGGGATCGAGCAGCCGCTGGCCGAGGCAGTCCCACTCGCGCAACCGGCGCTCCGCGAGGTCGTCGAGGCCGTCGCGCTCGATCACCCGTACAAGACCGCTTTAGCGCCGGCGCAAGCCGCGTGCCAGACGGCCGACCGGGACCGCGCTCCCTCTCTCGGGCGGGCTACTGCCGCCGGAACTGCCGGAGCCGGCGCCGGCGGTTCGCGCCGCCGCCGTCCTTCGGGATGATGCTGATGTCGCCGTTGACCTCGAGGACCGCGCGCTTGACCTCCTTCAGGTCGTCGATGCCCTTCTCGCGCGCCGCCATCTCGAGCTCCTCGAGCGACACGTCCTCGCGCTCGCGATTGCGATCGACGATCCGGCCGTTGTCGATGAGCACCGTCGGCTCGCTCGAGAACACCCGCTCGAGGAACGGGACGCGGTGCGCGAAGCGCTGCACGATGATGTTCGTGATCACGAGCGTCGTCGCCGCGATGATCCCGCCGAGGAGCGAGTTGTCCCCGCCGTTCATCGCGTTCTGCACGGCGTTCGCGATCACGAGGATCACGACGAGCTCGAACGGGGTCATCTGACCGAGCTCGCGCTTACCCGAGATCCGCAGCAGCACGAACACGAGGACGTAGACGGCCACGGTGCGGGCGACGATCTCCCACCACTGGACGGACAGCGTGAACACGCCCGCATCCTACTGTCGTCGGACCCGTTCGAGTTCGAGCCCAGCGCGCCGGTACTATGCGGACGTGCGCCCGGTCGCGTCGCGCATGCAACGGCTCGGTACCGAGACGGCGTTCGAGGTCCTCGCGAAGGCGCGGGCGCTCGAGGCGCAGGGACGGCACATCGTGCATCTCGAGATCGGGGAGCCTGATTTCGACACGCCGCCCGCGATCACCGCAGCCGGCATCGAGGCGCTGCGGTCGGGCGAGACGCACTACACACCCTCGGCCGGCATTCCGGAGCTGCGCGCCGCGATCGCGAAGCACGTCTCGCGCACGCGCGGCGTCCCCGCCGACGCGGCCAACGTCGTCGTCACGCCCGGCGCGAAGCCGATCATGTTCTACGCCGTCCTCGCGCTGCTGGACGAGGGCGACGAGGCGATCGTCCCCGATCCCGGCTTCCCGATCTACGCCTCGATGGTGCAGTTCGTCGGCGCGAAGGTCACGCCGTTGCCGCTCCGCGAGGAGAACGAGTTCGGCGTCGACGTCGACGAGCTGCGGCGTCTCATCACGCCACAGACGAAGCTGCTCATCCTCAACTCCCCGCACAACCCGACCGGAGGCGTCCTCTCCGCGGAGCAGGTGCGCGCGATCGCGGCCATCGCGGCCGAGCACGACCTCTACGTCCTGTCGGATGAGATCTACGGCGAGCTCCTCTACGAGGGCGAGTTCGTCTCGCCCTGGGCCGAGCCCGGGATGCGCGATCGCACCATCCTGCTGGACGGCTTCTCGAAGACGTTCGCGATGACCGGCTGGCGTCTCGGCTACGGCGTCTTTCCGAAGATGCTCGTGGACGGTGTGACGAAGCTCGTGACGAACAGCGTGTCCTGCACCGCGACGTTCACGCAGCGCGCCGGCGTCGAGGCGCTCGAGCGGCGGCCGCAGGAGGTCGCCGCGATGGTGCGCGAGTTCCGCCGCCGGCGCGACCGCATCGTGGCAGGGCTGAACGAGATCGAGGGCGTCTCGTGCGTCATGCCGCGCGGCGCGTTCTACGCGTTCCCCAACGTGAAGCGGCTCGGGATGCGCTCGGCGGCGCTGAACGAGGCGCTGCTGAACGAGGCGGGCGTCGCGTGCCTCGCCGGCACCGCGTTCGGCCCGCTCGGTGAAGGCTACCTGCGGCTCTCGTACGCGAACTCGCTCGAGAACATCGAGGAGGCCCTGCGCCGCTTCAGCCGCTGGGTCCGCGAGCAGAGCGCGGTCCGCGCGTAGCAGCCGGGCGCCATGAGTGCGACACGAGCGGCCCAGGAGGTCGTACAGGAGCGACGGCTCGTCACCGTCCTCTTCGCCGACATCGTCGGCTTCACCTCACTCGCGGAGACGCTCGACCCCGAGGAGCTGCAGGAGCTGATGAGCGACATCTTCCAGTCGCTCGTACGCGACGCCGAGCGCTACGAGGGCACGGTCGAGAAGTTCATCGGCGACGCGATCTTCGTGGTCTTCGGCGCGCCGGTCGCGCACGAGGACGATCCCGAACGTGCGCTCCGCACCGCGCTCGCGATGCAGCGGACCTTCGCGCAGCACGCCGCGGTCGTGCGCTCACGCTACGGGCGGGAGCTTTCGCTGCGCATCGGCGTCCACACCGGGATCGTCATCGCCGGGCAGGTGCGCGACGCATCGGAGTACGGCGTCATGGGCGACACCGTGAACACGGCGGCGCGCCTGCAGGAGCGGGCCCAGCCCGGCGAGATCCTCGTCACGCAGGCGACGTTCCGCCTCACGAACCAGCGGTTCTCCTTCCGCGAGGTCGGGCCGGTGCAGATGAAGGGAAAGGAGCAGGCCGTCCTCGCGTACGCGCTCACCGGCGAGTACCCGGTCGCGCGCCCGAGCGTCGAGCTGAACACGCCGCTCGTCGGTCGATGGATGGAGCTCTCGCGCCTCGACCTCGCGTTCCAATCGGCGATCGTCGGACGCACCGAGTTCGTGGCGGTGTCGGGCGAGCCCGGCATCGGCAAGAGCCGCCTCGCGAACGAGTTCCTCGGTCTGCTCGAGACCGCGCGCGAGGAAGGCGGCGAGTCGCCGCTGGTACTGCGCTGGACCTACTCCGGCGTCGGCGTGCGCTCGTACGCCGGCTTCGTCGAGACGCTCTTCGAGGCATTCGGCTTCGACCGCACCGCGGCGAACGCGAAGGAGCGGCTCGACCAGTGGGTCGACGTGCTCGAGCCGCCGAACCACGACATCGTGCACCACGAGCTCGCCGTGTTCCTCGGCCTCAAGCCCGCGCCGCCGGAGAGCGGCGACGTCGAGGAGGTGAAGCGCCGCCGCTACTCGGCGATCCGCGACACGTACGCCGCGCTCACCCGCGCGCGTCCGGTCGTGCTCGTCCTGGAGGACCTGCACAACGCCGACTCGGCGACGCTCGAGCTCCTCGGCTTCATGCTCGCGCACCCGGTCCGCGCCCGGCTCCTCGTGCTGCTCACCTACCGCGCGCTCCCCGACGCGCTCACGAAGGCAGCGCCGCGGGCGAACTTCACCTCGCTCGTGCTCGACCCGCTCTCGCCCGAGGAGTCCTCGCGCATCGTCGAGTCCGTGCTCCAGTGGGTGCCTGAGGCGCTGCGCGACCTGATCGTCGAGCGCTCCGGCGGCAACCCGTTCTTCATCGAGGAGACGCTGCGCTCGCTCATCGACGCCGGCATCATCGTGCGCGAGGCCGAGGGCTGGCGGCTCGTGCGCGAGCCGGAGCAGCTCGACGTGCCGGCGACGCTGCATGCCGTCGTCGCGGCGCGGATCGACCGCCTCCCGCCACTTGCGCGCGAATGCATCCAGTACGCGGCGGTGATCGGGCCGCGCTTCGGCTACCGCGTCCTCGTCGCGGCCGCGGGTCAGGAGGTCGCCGACGCCGTCGATCAGCTGATCGACGCGGAGCTCGTCGTCGTGGCCGGCCCGGCCGAAGGCCGGATCGGCCGGTACCGCTTCCGCCACGCCGTCACGCAGGAGGTCGCGTACCAGACGCTGCTCGTCCGCCGTCGCACGGAGATGCACCGCCGCGTCGCGGAGGCGATCGAGCGCGTGTACGCGAAGGACCTCACCGATCTGTATCCGACGCTCGCGCACCACTACGCGCTCGGCGAGGTCCCCGGGCGCGCGGCCGAGTACGCAGAGCGCGCCGCCACGGTCGCGCTGGAGAACCACGCGCACGGGGAGGCTCTGCGGTACGCCGAGCAGGCCGCGGCGCTCTTCGAGCGAGAGTCGCGCGAGGAGGACGCGCTGCGGACGCTGATGCTCGTCGGGCTCGTGCAGCGGTACCGCGGCGAGGACGACGCCGCGATCGCGGCGTACCAGCGCGCCCTCGCCATCGCGGAGCGCATCGACCCGACCGGCGCGCCGGTGCGCGAGCTCTACGCGGCGATCGCGGAGACGTCGACGCGCTGGAGCGGCAAGCTCCCCGATCTGGACCGCTTCATCGAGCGCGGGCTCGCGCTGTGCGGGCCGGATCCGACGCGCGAGCGCGCGCTCCTGCTCGCGGCAAAGGCGTTCTCGATGCGCCGGAAGGAGCAGCCCGCGCGCGCCGAGTGGGAGGCCGCGCTCGAGACGGCGCGCGAGGCGCTCGCGATCGCCGAGTCGCTCGGCGCGCTCCGTGAGGTGTCGCTCTGCCTCGACGCGGTCGGTTACGCCGAGCGCGAGCTCGGCCGGTTCGCCGACGCGCTGCACACGCACCAGCGCCGCATCCCCATCGCACGCACGCTGCGCGAGAGCGACGAGCTCATCGACGCGCTCACGATGGTCGCCGGTTGCGAGCAGGTGCTGGACGCGTACCGCGACGCGATCGAGCACGCGCGCGAGGCGCGCGAGCTCGCGAAGGCGACCGGCAAGGACGCGCTGCGTCTCTCCGCGTCCGCGGAGGAGGCGAAGGCGAGGCTCCTCGCCTCGGACTTCGAGGGCGCGTTATCGATCGGGCGGGAGCTCGCCTCCGAGCCGCCGCACAACTGGTCCAGCGAGGCGCTGGCGATGGCGATCGCCTCGGCCGCGGCGATGAGCGATCCGATCGAGCAGGACCTCAGCGAGAAGTACAGCAGCCTCGAGACGCCGGCCGCCGCCGTCGCGGGGATGCACACGCTCGCCGCGTTCTACGCGATGCGCAGCGGCGAGCAGTACCTCGCCGACCTGCTCGAGCTGCCCACCGAGACCGATCGCGCCTGGACGCGCCACGTGCTGCGGCGCGTCATCTTCCTGCCCACGCTCGCGCTCGCCGCCGCGCGCTGGGGCGCGCGCACGACGCGACTCGTCGACCTCGCCGACGCGACCGTGCGCTCGAGCGGCCATCGCCGCGGCGCGGCGCTCATCGCGCACGCGCGCGCAGTGCAGGGGCGCGACGATGCGGCGCTCGAGCGGGTGATCGCGGAGTACGCCGCGCTGGGCCTCGCCTTCGAGGAGGCGCTCGGGCTCTACGACCTCGCGATCTTGCGCGCGCGGGAGGCTCGCGAGGACGTCGATCCGCTCCTGCGCCGCGCGCGCGCGACGGCGGAGCGCATCGGCGCCGAGGCGCTCGCGGCCTCGCTCCGCGTCTAGCGGCTCACGCCGAGCGGGACGTCTCGCGCAGCGCGGCGAGCCGCAGCTCGTCGTCGGAAAGCGCGGTCTGTCCGAGCACGAGGCGCGTCAGCTCCTCCGCGGTGGCCTCGATGCGCGCGACGATCTGCGCGATCGTGCTCCCGGAGAGGTCCTGACCGGAGGGACCGGCGACGATCGCGCCGGCGATCCGCTCCGCGACGATCAGCGGCACGATCGTGCACCGTCCACCGCCGGCGGCGCGTTCGAGATCGAGCGATTCCTGCCAGGTGAGCGCCGGCTGCACGGCCTCGAACAGCCACGCGACGTTGACGACACGGCCCTCGCGGCACGCGCGGGCGATCGCGTTCGCGCGATCGTCCACCGAGACCGTGAACGTGCGCGCGGTGATCCCCACGGCGCGATCGAGCTGCTTCATGAACGTCCAATCGCTGACGCTGTGTCCGCGCAGCGAGCCGCCCTCCTCGTCGGCGACCACCGCGAACGCGTGCGGCGAGCCGAGCGCGCCGAGATCGCGCAGGAGCTCGGCGAGGAGCCTGTCCGGGTCGGGACCCGGCGCTGCAGGCGTGGGCGCCGGGGCCGCGGCTTCGCTCGCGGCGGCGGGTTCCGCCGCTGCCTCGTTCGTCGACGGCGGCACCGGGCCGGTCCCCGCGACGAGCGTGAACTTCGGCTCGTCGGGGCCGGGCCGGCGCACGCCGACGCGGCGCGCGTGCGCGAAGTAGTTCGCCGAGGTCTCCACGACGCTCTGCGCAAGCGCGAGCTCCTCCGCGGAGAAGCCGTCCGGCCGGAAGGCCTGCACGGTGACGACGCCGACGGTCGAGTGGGCCACGACGAGCGGGAACTGCACGACGTGCACGGACCGGCGCATCGTGCGGCCGCCGTCGAGGGGGAGCTCGATCTCGCGGGTGAAGACGACGCGCTCGCCGCGCTGCGCCGCGCGACACGACGGACCGTCGTCGAGCGGGCGGCGCGCGCTCTCGTGCGACAGCGCGTTCGCGTCGACGACGCGGTAGCGGTACGCGACTTCGGCGCGCTGCGGATGGAACAGCGACACGGCGAAGCCGATGTGCTCGAGCACGAAGCCGACCGCGTCGCGCAGGATCCGGCCGAGCTCGCGCGCGTCGAGCGAATTTGAGAGCGCACGCTGCAGCTCGTTCAGGACCTGGAGCCGCCGGGCCTGCTGCTCGCTCTCGCGGGCGAGGTTCTCCGTCGCGATCGCGGACGCGATGAGCTGGCAAGATAGCTCGATCGCCTCGCGCGTCTTCGCCTCGAGCTGCTCACGCGTGATGAGCGTTCCGAGCACCACGCCGACGGTCTTCTCCGCCGCGACGAGGCGCGCGATCAGCAGGCGCGGCGGCGCGCCGACCCACTGGGCCTGATGCGGCACGGGCCAATCGAGGAGCACGGCGTGGTTCGCGGGGAGCGCGTCGTCGGACAGCTCGATCTGCGTGAGCCGGCGGTCGAACAGCCAGGGGACGCGACCGAACTGCGCCGCGACGGTGCCGTCGCCGTGACGCACGACGGCGCCGCCGATGAGCTGCGTGACGCTCGACTGCACGATGCGGAGCGTCGCCTCGATCGGCGACGGCACGTCGGATCGCTTGGGCGCGCTCTCCGGCGGTAGCTGCGCCGCCACGCTCACGATCTCACCAACCGCTCATCGTGCCCCGCTCGGGGGGCGCCCGCGACCGGCGCTCGGGGGGTTTCCCGCCCGCGGTCGGGCGGCGCTACCTGCGCGTGCGCGCCGGCGTCCGGTCGCGCACGTGCTCGTCGAAGAACTCGATCGTCCGCTCGAGCGCGTCCTGGCGATCGGCGCGCGTGACGAGCGCGTGCCCCGCGTCGTAGGCGTGGAACGAGAAGGCCTTCCCGCGCTCGCGGAGCGCGGAGACCAGACGCTCGGCCTCGCCGACCGGGACCCGCGCGTCCTTCTTCCCGTGGAGGATGAGCACCGGCGCGCTGATCCGGTCCACCAGATCGACCGGCGACCGCTCCGACAGCGCGCCCTCGTCGAGCCCCCGCGCGTACAGGCGCATCGCGATGGAGACGTCGGCTCGCGCCTCGCCGAGCAGCGCGCGCAGCGACGTCGGCGCCGCGACGGCGCAACCCGCGGCGAACCGCTCCGGGCCGCGCGCGAGCGCGAGCAGCGCGAGGTAGCCACCGTACGAGATGCCGAACGCGCCGATGCGCGATCCGTCCGCGACCTCCTCGGTCGCGAGCCACGCCGCGCCCGCGACGAGGTCGTTCACGTCCTCGCCGCCGATGTCGCCGCGGTTCGCCTCGCGGAAAGTCCGCCCGTACCCGGTCGAGCCGCGCACGTTCGGCGCGAGCACGATGTAGCCGCGGTTGACGAACCACTGGATCCACTCGTCGAAGCGCGCGAAGTGCTGGCTCGTCGGGCCGTCGTGCGCGACGACGACCGCCGGCGGACGCTCGGCGCCGTCGACGGCCTCGCGATGCGGCAGGTACAGGAGCGCCGGGATCGCGAGTCCGTCGGCGCTCGGATAGCGCACCACCTTCGGCTCGACGAACAGACCCGGCGCGGCGCCCGCCGGAAGCGATTGCGTGATGCGCCGCGGCAGGATCTCCTCCGCCCCCTTCACGTAGACGTCGGCCGGCTCCCGCGCGCCGCTCCACTGGTAGACGAGACTCCCGTCCGGGGCGACGCGGACGGCGGAGTGGACGCCGGGCGCGTCGAGCGCGGGTTCGTCGTCGTTGGACACGAGGAACGAGCGACGCACGCTGACGAGCGCGTCCGCGCTCCGGCGGTAGAGCAGGCGCCGCGGATCGGCGTCCCACACCGGCTCGATCTCGTCGAAGTGCCCCTCGCGGAGGAACCGCGCGGGGCCGTCGGGATTCCCCTCCCGCAG
>DASQXO010000171.1:0-9375 GCA_035639655.1 Candidatus Dormiibacterota bacterium | reverse complement strand
GCCCGACTGCTCCATGGCGCGAGGTGCAGATCCGGCGGCGTCACCAATGAGTACGGCTCGTAGAGCCGGCCGTGCTCGGTCTCGTGCGCGGCGGCGGCGCGGAGCAGCTCCTCCGTCGGCGCCCAGCCCATGCCGACGCCGACGTGGTCGGCGAGCCCCTCGCCGACCGGCGGCCCGAAGCCGCTGCGGAGCAGGATCGCCGGCGAGCCGTACGCGCCCGCGGCCAGGACGACGGTGCCGGCGCTGAGCTCGCCGCGCGACGTCACGACGGCGCCGCCCGTCCGGACGCGGTCGACGAGCGTGTCGGCGAGAATCGTCAGGTTCGCTCGGCCGCGCGCGGGGTCGAGATACGCGAACGCGGCGTTCCAACGCGTCGAGCCGACGACGTTGAAGGTATGCCGGTGCACGAGCTCGCCCGCGGCCTCGACGAACGCGCGGTGCCACGGCGAGACCTCGTCATCGGCGAAGAAGCGCGCGCGAAGCTCGCGCTCGGCGCGGTCGAGGTGCGGCCCGAGGTCGGCCGCGCCCCAACCCTTCGGCCACTCGTCGTAGTCGCGCGGCTCGCCGCGGACGAGCGCGCAGGCGTTGTGCGACGAGCAGCCGCCGAGCACGCGCGCCCGCGCCTGCGAGCGATCCGCGGCGTCGGTTTGCGTCCACCGGTGCGAGTCGAGCGCGAGCCGCCGCGCGTCGAGGATGTCCTCCGGCCACCGTCCCGAGTCGTGCGGCCCGTAGTCCGGTCCCGCCTCGACGAGCGCGACGCGGTAGCCGGCGCGCACGAGGGACCACGCCACGACGCAGCCGGCGGACCCCGCGCCCGCGACGACGACGTCGTACTCGCCCGGCGCCCGCGTCACCGTCCTCGCCAGTGCCGCTTGCCGGCGACACGGACGAGGCCGCCGAACGGCTCGGGCATGTGCGTCGGCGCGAGGACGAGGCCCTCGCGCTCGACGCGATCCAGGAGCGCCTTCCGCGTGGCGGCCGCGGCGTCGCGATCGCTGTCGCTCGCGTAGCGCCAGTCAGGCTCGGTCACGAGCATCGGGTTCGGGATCGCATCGGCGCAGAGGAGCGCGGCCGCGCCGCGCGACGCCACGAGGAGGCTGATCGATCCGGGCGTGTGACCCGGCGTGTGCAGCACGGTGATCGCCTCGTTCAGCGGCGCGCCGTCCGCGACCGGACCGAGCAGACCGCGGCGGTCCAGCTCGAGTACGGTCAGGCCGTACGCCTCCCACGCGGACGCGTTCTTCCGAGCCACCTCGAGATCCGCGGGATGGAGCAGATGACGCGCACGCGCGAACGCCGGCGCGATACCGTCGTGCTCGACGCGCGTGACGCCGCCCACGTGATCCATGTGGATGTGCGACAGCGCGACGGTCTCGATGCGCTCCGGCGCGAGGTCGAGCCGCGCGAGCGCGTCCGTGAGCGCGCCGCTCGCGCCGAAGCGCCCGGCGATCGCCGCGTGCGTCCCGAGGCCGGCGTCGAACAGCACCGTCCAGCGCGCGCCTCGCAGGACGAAGGCCCGGACGGGAACGATCCACACGCCCGGCGCGAACGCCTCCGGCCAGCGTTCGCGGAACGGATCGAACGCGGCATCGTCGACCTCGGGGAACTGCCGCTCGAGCCGCAGGCGAACCTCGCAGTCGCGCACGGCGATGATCTCGACGTCGCCGATGCGGACGCTCGCCTCCACGCCGCGCATTCTGTCGCTCCGCGATACTCGACGCGATGCCGAGCGCCGCGCTGCTCTCCGGCGACGAACGCGAGATCGTCGCGGCCGCGGGGCGTCTCGAAGCGCGCGCGCTCGACACGGAACGAGCCGATCTCGCGCGTGCGGCCGAGGATCCGGGAAAGGCGCTCGACGAACGGCTTCGCGCCGGTCTCGCGCTCTCGCTCATCGGCGATCCGCGCATCGGCGACGAGCCGCTCGTCATCACCCTCCCGCCTGGACCCGCGGTCATCGGCACGCCCGCGGAAGACGTCGACGCGCTCACGCGCCGGTATCCGAACACGGAACGCGCCCACTTCGCGAAGGAGACCCCGCGCCATCGCGCTCACGTGCAGCTGTTCGCGCTCGCTAAGTATCCGGTGACGAACCATGAATACGCGCGCTTCGTCGCCGATGCCGCTCACGCCGCGCCGGCCTGGTGGGGCGGCAGCGAGCCGCCGCAGCGCATGCGCAACCATCCCGTCCGCGACGTGTCGTGGGGCGACGCCGTCGCGTACTGCCGGTGGCTCACCGTGCGGACGGGGCGCATCTACCGTCTGCCGGACGAGCGCGAGTGGGAGAAGGCGGCCCGCGCCGGAGACGATCGCGAGTTCCCCTGGGGCTCGGACTTCGACCGTTCGCGCGCGAACACGAAGGAGGCCGCCATCGGCGACACGACGCCGATCGGCTGCTTCGGCGCGGCAGGCCTCGGGTTCTTCGACCTCGCCGGCAACGTCGAGGAGTGGACGAACTCGTGGTTCCGGCTTTACGAGGGTTCGAGCGCCGATCCCGCCGGCTACGCGGGCGAGACCAGGGTCACGCGCGGTGGCTCGTTCGCGCAGGGCGCGGAGCTCGCGCGCTGCGCGCGGCGGCACGGACCGTACGCGGGCGTGCGCGGCATCGGGTTCCGCCTCGTGCGCGGTCTCACCGGCCGCTAGCCGCAGCGCGCCGCTCCGGCCGGTACGGCGCCTTCGCCTCGATGTTGCCGACGTACTGCGGAAGGCGCTTGTGGTCGAGGATCTGACGGATCGCCTGGATCTCGCCGATGTGATACCAGTAGTGATGCGTCAGGCGAAGGATCGCCGACCCCTGGCTCTGTCCGCTGCGCTTGCCGTTCAACTGAAGGTCGACGAGAAGACGTTCCGTCGTGAGTGAGTCGAGGAACGGATTCGTCGCCCTCGTGATCTTGCGCCATGCCTTCATCACCTCGGCGAGTGACGGCGTGCTCATCGGCGCGCCGAAGGCGAAAAGCGTCTTGATGTCGGGCTCGAGCACGATGCCCTGCGGGCGGTCGAGCAGATAGCGCTGTTCCTGCCACGTGAGATGGCCGACGATCCAGCTGATCGAGTTCATCCGGCCCACGTGCCGCGAGCCATCCTTCTCGCTCACGCCGGAGAGGCCGCGAAGCCACTCGCCGCGCGTGAAGCGGAGCTGTTCGACGATCGGATGCGACATGCAGCGGGTCGCAACAGTAGCGGAGCCGCATGCGCAGGACCATGTACCGCCGCACTGTTAGGGTCCTCGGCGTGCCCCTCGTCATGATCGCGTCGGGCAACGGCGCGGTCGGCCTCTCCGCGGGGATGGCGATCCTCCGCCGCGGCGGAAGCGCGCTCGACGCGGTCGTCGCCGCGACGACGGTCGTCGAGGACGACGTCACCGACCACAGCGTCGGCACCGGCGGTCTGCCCAACGTGCTCGGCGAGGTCGAGCTCGACGCGTCGATCATGGATGGACGGACGCGGCACGCCGGCGCCGTTTGCGCGCTGCGCGGCTTCCGCCACCCGATCGAGGTCGCGCGCCTCGTGATGGACCGTCTGCCGCACGTGCTCCTCGCCGGCGACGGCGCCGCACGCTTCGCGCGCGAGTGCGGTTGCGAGGAGCGCGACCTCCTCACGAGCGCGTCGCGCGATCTCTGGCGACGACGGCTGCGCGCGTCGGGTGAGACGCCGCAGTCGATCGCGCGGAAACGCCGCCTCGCGCCGGTGGTGTGGCGCGCGATCGGCGCCGAGCGCGGCACGGTCAACATCCTCGCGCTCGATCGGCGCGCGCACGTCGCGTCGGCGGTGTCGACATCCGGTTGGGCGTACAAGTACCCAGGCCGCGTGGGCGACTCGCCGATCATCGGGGCCGGCAACTATTGCGACTCGCGCTTCGGCGCGGCCGCGTGCACCGGCTTCGGCGAACTCGCCATGCGCGCGCTGACGGCGCGCGCCGCCGTCGACCTCCTTGCCGGCGGCGCGTCGGCGCGCGATGCCGCGCGCGGCGCGCTCGCGAGGGCGAACGCGCTCGAGGGTCGCTTCGTCACCCGACTCAACGTGGTCGTGCTCGCGCGCGACGGCACGCACGCGGCGGTGACGACGCGGCGCGGCGTCCGCTACGCGGTCATGACGGATTCGATGCGTCGGCCGCGACTCGTCGCGCGAGCGGTCGTTCGCGAGAAGCGGTAGCGCTACTCGCCCGGGCCGCCACCGGCGCGCCGCGCCTCGAAGCGACCGTCGCCGGCGCGCCGCACCTCGTAGACGGGCTGGTCGAACGTCGACGGTCCCTGCAGCACGTGCCCGTCCTCGAGGCGGTAGCGCGAGCCATGGCACGGACACTCGATGGTGTCGCCCACGACCTTGCCCTCGGAGAGGTTGCAGCCGGCGTGCGCGCATACGTCGTGCATGCCGTACACGCGCTCGCCGCGTCGAACGACGAGGAGCGTTTGCCCGCCGGCCTTCGCCTTGGCCGGCGTGTTGTCGGCGACGTTCGGCAGCTCGAGTGGTTGCCACTTCGAGCCGAACGAGCGGAACGCGTGACGGTCGACCATGTTGCCGAGCCCGTACACGACCTCGCCGCCGACGTATGCGGCCACGGCGATGATCACGTACCCGATCCACGAGAGCGCGATCGGCAGCGCACGGCTCGCCGCGGCCGGCGACCCCAGCCGCATCGCCAGCGAGACGACGTACAGGACGAGCGCGATGAGCATGAGCAGCTGATGCACCGTCGCGTAGCCGCGCTGCGGCTTCACGTCGGTGTCCGCGTAGTCGGCCCAGCCGGCGAGCGCGGCGGCAAGCATCCCGAGGATGCCGACCGCGATCGCGATGTCCGCGCCGGGACGAACGTCGGCGATGTCCAGGATGATCGCGGCGGTGAAGGCGCCGATGGGTACGTCGGTGATCGCCGCGTGCAGCGAATGGCCAAGCCAGGTGCCGTGCAGGAAGTTCTTCAGCGGCTGAACGGCGTGGAACACCGGGAGCAAGATGCGTTTCTGCGTCCACTCTCCGAGCGGCTCGGACCAACCGCCTTGCGCGTTGAGGACCGCGGTCATGAAGCGCCGGATCACGACGTGCGGCCTCCTGCATGTCGCATGCGCGCGAGCCGGCCCTCGGGCGCACCGGCGACGGAGCGGTGGCATGCGCGCTGCTGCGCTGCGCGGTCGCTCGTTCGCCGACTCGGCATGTACCGAAAACTACATCTTCGGGCGCCAAGGCAGGCGATCGAGCGAGAGAGCCGCGAAAGGAGCCTCCGAGGATGCAGGTCGACGTTCGGAACTTCGAGATTTACGCGCGAACGCAGGGCGAGCCCCCCGAGGGACGCTACGAGAAGCAGGTCATCCTGCCAAAGCGGGACGATAACGATCCCGCCCGGCACGCGTGGGCCGACGCGCGCTTCGCGACGGACATCATGGCCGAGCATGCGCTGTTCTTCGCGCTGCTGATGCCCGAGGAAGTCGCCGCAAAGGAGCGTCAGGAGGCGCTCCGCTTCAAAGACGCATTCACCAGGCTGAATCACGAGATCGACGCCGGTACACCGCCTGGCCGCTCCGCGCTGACCGCCTTCGTCCGCAACGTCACCGAGGCGATCAAGCCGTTCATCGAGTACAAGGCGCGGCTCGGGGAGGCGCAAACTGCGGGTCAGCTGCGCAGCCTCGTGTGGCCACTGTTCTTCGACCACACCAGGCACGAGGCCGAGCGTTGGGAGCGGCGGCTCGACGCGCTCGGGCGTCTGGAGCCCGAGTACGACCGGAAAGAGGTCGTTTCGTTCTGGACGAACATCATGGACGAGCACGCGCGCTTCGTCGCCCATCTCCTGGATCCCGACGAGTACGAGCTAATCGAGAAAGCGTTCAGCACGAGCCGCGTGTTCCAGAAGCTTTCCAGCGATTCCGCCGGCGGCGTCGTCGGCGCGCTCGCGAGCGAGCCGGGGACCGTGGTCGGATCCCTCGCCACGAATCCCGACGTGGATGCCGTCATGAGCGCGGTGCAGACGATCCTCGATTTCAAGACGCAGGCCGCGCGCGATATCGAGGCGGGCCGCATCAAGAGCATCATCGACCCGCGCCTGGCCGATCACGTCCGACGGGAGGCGATCAAGTTCCTGGACGAATTGAAGCGCGCCGTGTGACGCGGTCCGCGCTGACGCGGGTGGCGGCGCGACATCGCACGACCGCGACGGTGCGGCCGACGCTCACGGCGCGACAAGCGGAGATCATCGGGCTCGTCGCTCGCGGCTACCGCACGCGCGAGATCGCCGACGCCCTCGGCATCTCCGAGCGAGCCGTTACCGCGCACGTGACCCGGCTGATGGCGCAGTTCGGCGTTCCGAATCGGAGCGGACTCATCGCCGCGGTGATGGCCGGCGCCGGGTTCGGCGTTCCGCGCGGCAAGCGCGCGCCGCTGTCGCGCATCGGCGCGCAGGCGCATCTCGCGACGCTCGACGAAGACGAGCAGGAGCAGTACCGCGACGCGCCGTTCCTCGTCGCGGTCACGCGCGGACCGGATCACGTGTTCACGTACGTGAATCGAATGTGGGAGCGCGTGATGCGGCTCAGCGGTGCGGAGGTGGTGGGGCGGCGCGTCCGGGACGTGTTCCCGAATGCGTCGCCGAGTACCTACGCGGCTCGGCAGCAGGCATACCGGGAGGGGCGGCCGAGCACCGGGAACGCCTGGCACTACAGATGGACGACGAGCGACGGCGCGTCTCGCGAAGCCGATTTCCGCTACATCTACCAACCCCTCCGCACCGCCGCGGGCGAGATCGCCGGACTGCTCCTCATCGCGGTGGAGGCGAAGGACGGATAAGGCGCCGTGAGCCCCGGGCGGTACCGCTTTCGGTACTCGCCCGCTCGCCGCTCGGGCATGCCCGATGCAGCGCCGGATGCACCTATAGCGCATCTTCAAGGAGGCTCTATGGCTACACAAGAGGCGACCCGCTTGGCGCTACGCAAACTGTGGTCCGATCACGTCATCTGGACCTGTACATCCTCGAGGCCGTCGACCGGACGCCGGTGAGCGAACGCCTGGCGTCGGTCGCGCGTGACCTCGTCGGTCAGATCGGGACGTCGATCGGCGCCGCCGTCACGCTCGCGAGCGCCGGAGATGCCGCCGCGATCCGGTTGCTGCGAAATCAGGAGGACATCGCCAACGCGTTCGTTCCGTACTACGGCCCGGAGGCCGCGGGCAAGCTCACCAATCTCCTTCGCAAGCACATCATGATCGCGGTCGAGCTCGTCGCGGCGGCGAAGACGCGCGACGACGCGAAGTTCAAGGACAACGACAAGCAGTGGGATGACAACGCGCGCGAGATCGCGGCATTCCTCGCCGGCGCGAACCCGCACTGGCCGGAGGCCGACGTGTACGACCTCCTCGAGCAGCACCTGCGACTGACGAAGGGCGAGGTGACGGCGCGGCTGAAGCGGGACTGGGCCGCCGACGTGAAGGCGTTCGACGACATCTTCACCGAAGCGATGGTCATCGCGGACACTCTGGCCGACGGTCTCGCGCTCCAGTTCCCCGAGCGCTTCGAGGCCGAACGCGCGACGGAGGCGCGCGCGTGACCGCGACGCCGGTCTCGCATCGTCGCGGCGTCGCTCTGGGCGAGCGCGTCGGCGACTGCGAGCCGGTCCTCGGCACCGATGGAAACCGGTACCGGTTGTCGTCGTTCCCCGACGACGTGCTCGTCGTCGTGTTCAACTCCAACCGCTGCCCGACGGCGAAGGCGTACGAGGAACGGCTCATCGCGCTGCAGGATGAGTACGCCGCGCGCGGCATCCGCGTGATCGCGGTGAACTCGACGAACCCGCACCTCTACGCCGAGGAGAGCTACGCGGCGATGATCGAGCACGCGCGGGAGGCGGGCTTCACCTTCCCGTACCTGAAGGACGATCGGCAGGATCTCGCGCGGACCTTCGGCGCCGAGTGCACGCTGCACGCTTTCGTGCTCGACCGCGAACGCCGGCTCCGCTACCGCGGCCGCATCGACGACTCCCGGAACCCGGCGAAGGTCACGGTGTCGGATCTGCGCAACGCGCTCGACGACGTGCTCGCCGAGCGCGACGTGAGGGTGGCGGAGACGACGGCCTTCGGCTGCGCGCTCGACATTTCCTAACCTTCCCGTATCAAGGGCACGCCATGCGCCTCGCGGCGCATGGCTAGCCCTCGCGCACGCCGGACGTCGTGAGCGCTCGCCAGTCCACGGCCGTGAGCCGGGGGTTCTCGATGTAGGTCCGCCCGACCTTCGCGAGCGGGCGGCCCTCGACGCGGACGATGTCAGCGGTGTAGTCGTACGCCGGCCCGCCCGCGTGGAGCAGCTCGGCGCCGACGCCATACACGTCGACGGGCACGGCGGCCTCCTCGAAGCGACGGATCTTCGCCGCATCGAACCCGCCGGAGGCGACGATCTTCACGTGCGGATAGCCGTTGCGGTCGAGCGCGGCGCGCAGGATCTCGACGAGGCGCGGCGTCACGCCGCGGAGGTCGCCGCCCGCGCGGCCACGAGCGAGACGGACCTCTTCGAGCACGGACGCGTCGATCATGTCCTCGCTCGTGTCCACGCGCACGCCCCAGAGCTTCTGACCGAACGCCTTCGCGACCTGCAGCGACGTCCCCACCACGTCGTTGTGGAAGTCGACGAGCGCGGTCACGTTGACATGACCCTCGGGGTTCTCCCGCGCGGTGAGGTGCGCGAGCGGCTCGTCGGAGCGGTTGATGTGCTCGTCGAACTTCAGCGTCGCGAGCACGGTGTCGCCGCCGTAGACCGCGATGAGCGCGTGCGGGATCGTGCCGAGGCCGGTCGATCCCCACCACTCGCCCTGCTCGTCGGTGGACACGCCGATCGCGCCGCCGACGTACGCGGCGTAGCCGGCGCCGGCCTGCGCCTCGTGCGACTGGTGTCGCGCGCCGAACATGATCACCGGCTTCCCGTTCGCGGCCTCGACGACCGCGCGCGTGTTGGACGCGATCTTCGTCCCATCGGTGAGCGCGCCGAGGTAGAGCGTCTCGAGGTGCGCGAACTCGGCGTAGTCGCCGTCGATGTGCATGACCGCCTCGCGCGACGTAGCGACCTCGCCGTCGAACAGCGAGCGCACCGCGAGGTCCTCCCACGCGGGCACCCACAGCTCGGCCAGCGCGCGGCTGGTATCGAAGACGCGGCGTGCGACGGGCTCGTACGTCGCCCAGTCCAGCTCCGGGAGCGCCGACCACACCCGGTAGAGCGCGCGCTCGTTCTCGAGGTAGCGCTCGAAGAGGCGCTGTGCGGCGACGCGGTCACGGTAGTGGCCGGTGCCGATGTGCAGGATCGCGAGCGAGTGGTCCGTGCCGACGACGGTCACGCCGTCCTTCTTCTGGAACACCTGCATGGTCACGCGCCGGCGCAGTCCATCGCGCTCGAGCACGTACTTCGTGCGGTTG
>DASQXO010000170.1:0-10532 GCA_035639655.1 Candidatus Dormiibacterota bacterium | reverse complement strand
CCGACGCAGGTCATCGAGGTCGCGTTCGACCAGGTGCAGCGATCCAACCGGCATCCCTCGGGATACGCGCTGCGGTTCCCGCGGATCGTGCGACTCCGTCCGGACAAGCCGGTCGCGGAGATCGACACCCTCGACACGGTGCGCCAGGTCGCGCGCGAGCTCGCGGGCGACGAGGCCTGATGAAGATCGCGAAGCTGCGCACACACGTTCTCGCGGCGAGGGTCGACAAGGCGATCCACTTCGGCGCGGGCACGTACGACACGTTCACCGCGACGCTCGTCGAGCTCGAGACATCCGACGGCATCACCGGCGTGGGCGAATGCATCGCGCGACGCGCGCCCCGCGTGGTGGACACGGTCGTGCACGATCTCCTCTGGCCGGTCGTCGAGGGCCGCGATCCGCACGACGTGGACCGGATCTGGGACGAGATGTTCGGCGTGCTGCGCCCGTGGGGCCACTACCGCGGCTTCGTCTTCGAGGGCATGTCCGGGATCGATCAGGCGCTGTGGGACATCCTCGCCAAGGAGCGGGGCGCGCCGCTGTACCGCTGCCTCGGCGGCGCGGATCGCGAGCGCGTCCCGGTCTACGGATCGAAGGTCTACACCGACGAGCCGGACCGGATGGCCGCTCTGGCGAAGGACAAGGTCGCGGCAGGGCACCGCGCGATCAAGATCCAGATCGGACGATCGAAGCAGTGGGGTGGCCCGCGGGCCGACATCGACGTCGCGCGGCGCATCCGCGACGCGATCGGGCCGGAGGTCCAGATGGGGGCCGACGCGAACAGCGCGTACGACGCCGATACCGCGATCGCCGTGGGCAAGGAGCTCGCCGAGGTCGACCTGTGGTTCCTCGAAGAGCCGGTGTTCCCCGACGACCTCGAGGGCTACGAGAAGATCAAGCGCGGGCAGCCGGTCCCAGTGGCCGCGGGCGAATCGGAGTTCGGCCTCATCGGCTTCCGCGAGCTGTTCCGGCGCGGCGTGCTCGACGTGGTCCAGCCGGACGTCGCGCGGGTGGGCGGCTTCACCGCGGGGATGCGGCTTGCGACGCTCGTGGAAGCGCACGGCCTGCAGTACGCCCCGCACACCGGCTTCTCGTGCGGCGTCGCGCAGCTCGCGTCGCTGCATCTCGCCGCGTCGGTCGGATCGCTGTCGCGCCTCGAATGGATGTGGATCGACAATCCGTTGAGTCGATGCTTCAGTGAGGACCTTCCGCAGCCGAAGGACGGCGTGATCGCGATGCCGCAGGCGCCGGGTCTTGGACGCGAGCTCGATCGCGAGAAGCTCGAGCGGTTCCGCGTGCGATGAGCGCAATCGCTACCGCAATCGGGTGAAGGTCGCTAAGCCGCGCGAGGTAGCCGATGGTGCGATCGCCTCGCGCGCGTTCGCCTCTGACCTCGCCGGCTAGCCACTCACCCTTTCGGGTATCTCGGGCGCTGATACTCAACGGATAGCATCGCGGCCGGCCATGCCCGCCACTCGGACCGATGCCGATGTTCTCCGCGCGCTGCTGACGTTGCAGCGCGAGCTTGCGCTCGAAGTGGATCTCGACCGCATCCTCGAGCGCATCGCGGCCGCCGCGTGCGAGCTTCTGCACGCCGACCGCGCCACGATCTACGTGATCGACGCGGAACGCGCGGAGCTGTGGTCGCGCGTCATGAGCGGCGGCGAGATGTCCGAGATCCGCCTGCCGCTCGGGGGTCGCTCCCTCGCCGCGACCGTGGCGCGCAGCGGCGAGACCATCCTCATCGAGGACGCGTACGCCGACGCGCGCTTCAACTCCGAGGTCGACGCCCGGAGCGGCTACCGCACGCAGACGCTGCTCGTCCTGCCGGTCGACGATCGCGACGGGAACCGCGAGGGCGTCCTCCAAGTCGTCAACAAGCGCGCCGGCACGTTCGGCGAGTCCGACCGCGAGCTCGGCGCCGCCCTCGCCTCCTCCGCCGGGATCGCGCTCGAGCACGTCCGCCTCCACGGTGAACTCCGCGAGGAGCGCCTGCGCGTGCTGCGCATCGCCGAGGAGACGCGGCACCGGCTCGCGCGCGACCTCCACGACACGATCGCGCAGACGCTCGCCAACGGCGCGGTCTCTGCCGAGGTCGCCGCCCGTTTCGCCTCTCGGAATGCCAAGGCAACGCAGGAGCTCAAGCGGCTCCGGCGCAAGCTCCTCGAGGCCCACGACGACCTCCGCGGCATCCTTTTCAGCCTGCGGCCGGTCGTCCTCGAGACCGGCGGGCTGGCCGAAGCGACAAAGGCGCTCGCGCAGCGTCTCGACGGCACGGGTGGCGTGCGGGTCCAGCCGCGCCGCACCGACGCGCGCACGCGGCTCCGTCCGGAGGTCGAGGCCGGCGCGTTCCAGATCATGCAGGAGGCCGCGAACAACGCGATCAAGCACGGCGCGAAGCGCGTCACGCTCGACGCGTACGAGGACGACGACGAGACGATCCTCCGCGTCGAGGACGATGGGGCCGGCTTCGACGTCGCGTCGCTCGCGCAGCGGTACGCGCAGACCGGCAGCCTCGGACTGCTGCAGATCCGCGAGAGCGCGCGAATGATCGGCGCGCAGCTGATGCTCGACTCGAGCCCCGGGCGCGGCACCCGTGTCGTGGTCGGCATTCCGCACGAGCGCGATGGCGCGATGAAAGGGTGAGCGGCGTCGAGATGCGGCCGACCGTCGACGCCCGCCGCTTCGCGTCCGTGTTCTCGGCGCTGTCCGACGGCGTCCTCATGACCGATGAGCGCGCCGTGGTCACCGAGGCGAACCCGGCGGCGCACCGGCTGCTCCGCCGCGCGACGCTCGTCGGGACGCCGCTCGTGCAGCTGCTGCCACCCGGTCGCGCCGAGCTCGTCGACCGCGCCGTCGACCACGTCGTGCGCCGCTGGCGGATGCCGACGGAGGAGACCGAGGTCGTGCTCGAGGTCGTGACGAGCCACACGCTCGGCGACGCCGGCGAGGCCGTCGGCGCGGTGCACACGATCCGCGACGTCACGGCCAACGCGCAGCTCATGCGCCTGAAGGAGGAATTCCTGTTCGCCGTCGCGCACGAGCTCCGCACGCCGGTGTCCGCGCTCACCGCATCGCTCGACCTGCTGCACCACGACCTCACGACGATGTCGCCAGCGGAGCTGCGCGCGATGGTCGCGACGCTACGGCGCAGCGCGCTGCGGCTCGAGGCGTTCGTGGAGAACCTGCTCGACATCGGCAGCATCCAGGCCGGGACGTTCGAGGTGCGCGCGGTCGCGTCGAGCCTGCGACGCTGCCTCCGCGAGGCGGTGTTCCAGGCGCAGCCGCTCACGAGCGCGCGCGGCCAGACCGTCCGCGCGCGGATCCCGCGCGAGCACGACCGCATCCTCGCCGATCCGCGTCGCACGGCGCAGGTCCTGGCGAACCTCATCGCAAACGCCTCGAAGTACTCGCCGGAGCGCACCGACATCGCCATCGAGAGCGCGGAGGAGGACGGCTTCATCCGCGTGAGCGTGCGCGACGAAGGCCCAGGGATCACGCCGGCGGAGCGGGAGCGCGTGTTCGACCGCTTCTACCGCTCGCGGATCACCAGCGACGGCGCATCCGGCATCGGGCTCGGCCTCTCGATCTGCCGCGCGATCGTCGAGGCCCAGGGCGGACACATCGCGATCGAC
This sequence comes from Candidatus Dormiibacterota bacterium, assembly GCA_035639655.1. GTDB lineage: Bacteria > Chloroflexota > Limnocylindria > P2-11E > CF-107 > CF-107. The sequence goes on along the minus strand of DASQXO010000170.1, from coordinate 6,897 downwards.
GACGCGCCGGGCGGCGGCGCGCGCGTGCAGTTCACCATTCCACGTCCACGCATCGAGGAGGAAGACGCTTGAAACTACTCATCGTCGACGACGACCGCGACCTCTGCGAGCTGCTCGACTACGCGTTCCGAAAGGAGGGCTTCGCCGTCGAGAAGGCCTTCGACGGCGAGATGGCGCTCGCCGCGATCCAGCGCGAGAGACCGGAGGTCGTCATCCTCGACATCAACCTCCCGCGCATGGCCGGCTTCTCGGTCCTCGAGCGCGTGCGGCACGACGACCGCAACCTCCCCGTCCTCCTCCTCTCCGCGCGGCAAGAAGAGGCCGACGTGTTGCGTGGACTGCAGCTCGGCGCCGACGACTACGTGACGAAGCCCTTCCGTCCCAAGGAGCTCGTCGCGCGCGTCCGCGCGGTCATGCGCCGCTCCTACCGCGAGAAGGGCCGCGCCTCGCCGCAGCGCTTCCGTACCGGCGACCTCATCCTCGACGAGGCGAAGCACGAGCTGCGCGCCGGCGCCGTCCCCATCCACCTCTCGCCCACGGAGTTCAAGCTCCTCCGGCACTTCATGTCCAATCCCGGTCGCGTGCTCACGCAGGAGGAGATCCTCGAGGGCGTCTGGGGCTACGACGTCGAGGTCGGCGGCGACCTGGTGAAGCTGAACGTCAGCCGGCTGCGGCGCAAGTTGCAGGGCGACGGGTCGCTCCGCGACTACATCCAGACGGTGCCCGGCGTCGGCTACCTGTTCCGCGGCGGCAACGGCGGGGTCATGAAGGAGAGCGCGATCGAGGTCGAGACCTCCTAACCCCGTAGCCCGCGGCGCGCGGTCTCGATGTCGCGGGCCGCGCTGTACACGGGGTAGATGGCGAATCCGGTCGCGTCCGAGATCGCCTCGGTCGCGGCATCCGACGGCTCGGGCATGACGATCGTGAGCACGTTGCCCTCGCGGCCGATGACGAGCACGTTCCACTCTTCGGCGAGCGGCGCGGGCACGAGCGCCTGCAGCTCTGGCCGCGCGAGGCGGCCGGGATGTACGAGGTACGGGGCCGGGAGCGGGCGATCACGTCGCACCGGAGGCGGGGCAGGGGTCCGTTCGTGCCACATCCCGACGCCGCCGCCGAGCGACTTCGCCTCATACATCGCCGAATCGGCATGATCGACGAGCGCGCGCGCGTCGCCGGCCGGCGGCATCGTGCCCACGCCGATCGAGAGCCCGACGCCGGGCACGGACACCAGCGCCTCCTTCGGGATCGCGTTCGCGACGGCGCCGAGCACGCGCTCGGCGACGCGCGTGGCCGCGACGTCGTCGGCGCTCGGCAGGATGACCGCGAACTCGTCGCCGCCGTATCGCACCGGGACGTCGTACGTGCGCAGGCTGCGGCGCACGGCATCGGCGACGACGCGGAGCAACTCGTCGCCCGCGCGGTGGCCGAGGCGATCGTTGATCTGCTTGAACGAATCGATGTCCATGACGAGGAGCGCGAGCGGCTCGCCGGTCCGCTGCGCGCGGCGGAACTCCGCGTCGAGCCGGCGGTCGAAGTGACGCCGGTTGAAGAGCCGCGTGAGCGCATCCGTCTCGGCAAGCTCGATGAGCTGCGCGTCGCGCCGTCGCTGCACGAGGCACGTCGCGATGTGCCGCGCGAGGACCTCGAGCGTCTCGAGGTCGTTGGTGTCGAACGGCTGGCCGTCGGCACGATCGGTCACGTTCAGGACGCCCTGCGCGCGATCGGCGACGAGGATCGGCACGCTGACGAAGGACTCGGTGCGGTAGTGGTCGCGGAGCGGCACGGGAGCGTCCCTCCGTTCACGGACGAGCAGCGGCCGTTTCGTCGCGGCGACGATCCCGGCGACGCCCTCGCCCTCGCGCACGCGAGCGGCGCGCAGCACGTCCTCCGCGATGCCGACGGCCATGGCGATGCTGAACTGCGAGTCGTTCTGCTCTTCGCGCAGGAGCAGGCTCGCGCGCTCCCCGCGCACGAGCGCGGTCGCGGCATTGAAGATCGACTCGAGCGGGTCGGACGCGCCACGTTCCGGGCCGCGCTGACTCACGAACCGTTCCCCCAACCGCCGATCGCCGAGTCCTGCCCCGACCGGGAACGCGATCCGCGACCGCCGGCGCCGACAGTCTCCCGACGAAGCCGACCGGCGTCCTCTCCGCGGCGTATCAAGTGACCACGGAACGGACGGAACCCTCCTGCGTCTAACGGTCCGTGGGCGAGTGGCGCGTCGAGATCCTGGACGACGAGCCGGAGACGCGGCTGTCGCCGCGGGACGATGCGCGCCGCTACGCCGTCCCGCTGCTCGCCTTCCTTCTGGGCTGGCTTCTCGCCTCGCTGACGCCGCTCCGGCTCCCACTTCCCTGATCCGGCGGACAATCGGCGGCGGTGGGGTCGTGGCGAATCGTCGACCTTGACGCGCCCAGCCCCGAGCCGCCGCCTCCGCGCGGACGTCGAGCGGGACGCGTCGCGCTGACCGTCGCCCTTGTCGTGGCGGCGTTCGCCGTCGTCACCGCCGCCTCGCAGCTCGCCGCGCCGTCACCGACCAGCGTCGGTCCGGAATTCGCGCCCCGGCCGAGCGCGGCGCCGACCGCGATGACGACCACGGCGTTCGCGCTCCATGCCGACCCACGGGATGCGCAGCCGTGCGGCTCCTTCTCCGCGGCATCGCCCAGCTCGACGTTCGCCGGAGCCGCGCTCGCGATCCGGCGCATCGACGCCGACGTCGTGCTCGCGGCGGATCCGGATTGGGCGTGGTGCCTCGCGGGCGTGCGCATCTTCGACGAGGGCCTCGAGCTCGTCGGCACCCTCGGCGTGCGAGGGCGTCAGACGACGGGCGGCGCCCGACCGCTGCTCCGCGACGCGAGCTTCACCGCCGACGTGCCCGGCTTCGGCGCGCTCGACGCCGGCGAGCTGCTCGACGTAAATGGGTACGCGGTCCTGCGGATGCGCGCGGTCGGCGACGTGGACCGCGCACGCTTCGCGACGGCCGCCGGGGCGGCGAGCGCGCTGAAGCTCCGCGTCGCGGCGATCGCCGGACCGTGGTCGTTCGACGCCGTTCCGCTCATCGAGGGACCGCTCGACGCGACCGCCCAAGCGCACGGCATCACGTTCCAGCTACACGACCTGAAGCTGCTGACCGACGCCGTCGCGACGACGCTGTACGCGCTGAGCGACACGCCGGACCCGGCGATCATCTCCTTCGAGTGGGACGCGATCGACGACGCCGGCACGATCTACCGTCAGCTGCCCGATCGCCGCGTGGCGGGGACGCTGCCGGGGTTCTATCGCGCCTTCGCGCCCGCGCCGCCGCCCGCGGCGCGCCGCATCGCGTTCGCGATCCGGCGCATCCACCTGTCGTCGCTCGACGTCTTCGCCACCGACCTCGCGCTCCGCTAGCCGGGCGATAATCCGGGCGTGGCGAGCTGGCGCATCGAGGACCTCGATCCGCCCGGAACGGAGCGGCATCGCGTCGCAGATCCGATGGAGCGCGTCGCCATGGTCGTTGTCGTGGTCTTCCTCGTCGCGTTCGTCGGCGGCGCTCTGCTTGGCGCTCGCGGCACGCCCGCAGTCTCGCCCGCCCCGTTCGCGCAAGAGGCTTACTCGCCCGAGGCGCTTCCCACCGCATTCGCGTTCGACGGCCGGGTTACGCGAGGCCCATGTCCCTTGCCCGGGTTTGAGGCCCGGTCCTCGCAACACGTGACCGTGATCTACTCGCGTAGCGGCGAGGCGCCGCTTGCATGCATCGCCGCGCCGGGCGTGCTGCCGCAGCGTCAGTCCCGCCGCGAGTGACGCGACGCCTTCGCGTTCATCTTCCTGGCGCTGCCTGCTAGTTTCCTGTCGTGACGCGCCGCGCGCGCCGATCGCTCTCGCGCCTCGTCCGCGAGTCGCGACACCAGCTTCACCTCACACAGGGCGAGCTAGCTAAGCGAGTTGGCGTGTCGCGGAGCGAGATCGCCGAGATCGAGGCCGGTCGGATCACGAGTCCGCGCGCCGCGCTGGCCGCGCGCCTCTCAGAGGCGCTGGGCGTTCCGCTCGTCGGTGTCGTCGCCGCCGCCGGCTATGTCCTGGGTGAACCCGGGGTTCTCGACGAGGAGGAGCTGTCGGCACTCGCGGCGAGCCTCGTCGCCCTCGCCGGCAGCGAACGGGAATGGCTGCGCGAGCGACTGCTCGAGCTGCGCGACCTGCTCACGGTGCGCCGCCGTACGGGGCGTCGCCGCTAGCTTGGTCTGCTCGCGTTTCCCCAATGCCGGAGCGCCGCACATGAAGCAGTGCCGGTTCTCCGTCGCTCGTGACAGAGAACTGTCGTCGTGACAGAATCCTGTCATGCAGGCGCTCGAGCTCGAGTACCTTCTCGCCTTCGCCGAGCCCGCGGTCGTAATCGTCGCGGCCTTCATCGTGGTCTTCCTCAAGGTGCGGCCCCGCTAGGCGGTGGAGGTCGCGCAAGCCGTCGCCGCGATCGTCGTCATCGACCTGACGCTCGCAGGCGACAACGCGCTCGTCATCGGTATGGCCGCCGCCGCGCTCCCACGGCCGCAGCGCCGCGCCGCCATCCTCCTCGGCGGCGCGGCGGCCGTCGCGATCCGCGTGGTGGCAACGGCGGCGGTCACCGTGCTGCTCGACGTCCCCTACCTCATGGCGCTCGGCGGCGCGATTCTCGTTCTCGTGTCGTACCGCCTCGTTCGTCACGACGCGCGCCTCGGTGTCGGCGTGCGCCACGCGATGACGCTGCGCGAGGCGGTCACGACGATCGTCGTCGCGGACGCGGCGATGAGCATCGACAACGTGCTTGGTGTGGGCGGCGCCGCACGAGGCGACCTCGCGTTGCTCGCGTTCGGACTCGCGCTTTCGATCCCGATCGTGCTGTTTGGGAGCGGCATGATCGCGCGCGTGCTCGAACGGCTCCCGTCGGCCGTCTGGCTGGGCGCGCTGGCGCTGGTCTGGACGGCGGCGCGAATGATCCTCGAGGATCCGGCGGTGAATCTCGCGTCGCTTGCGACGTGGCTCAACGACATCGTCCTCACGCTGTTCCTGTTCGGGCTCGTCGTGGTCGCGTTCGGCGTTCGCCGCGTCCGCGCCATCGTCTCGGTTCGGCGGTCGCACACTGAGGCCGCCTGATCCGCCGACCGATCGCCTATCCCCACATGTGCGCGTGGATCTTCACGAAGAGCTCTATGCCGGTGATCTTCTCGGCGAGCACGCTGATCACGCCGTCCTGACGCTGCAGCCGTCCCTCGATGACGACGGCGTCGTTCTCGGCGATGACGCGCTTGAACTGCGCGTAGATGTTGGGCCGAACGATGATATTGGCGAGGCCGTCCTCGTCCTCGAGCGAGAGGAACACGAAGCCCTTCGCCGTTCCGGGTCGCTGCTTCACGACCATCGCTCCCGCGACGCTCACGTGCGCACCGTCGCGACCGTTGGCGAGGACCGACGAACGGACGACGTGAGCCTTCTCCAGCTCGTCGCGATAGAAGCGCATCGCCTGCGGCCCTGTGGGGATGCCGGTGATGCGGTAGTCGAGCGCGGCGCGATCGCGCTCGGAAATGGGCGGGAGCGGCGGGGCCTCACCAGGGGGAATGGCGAGGCTCGTCCGCGCGAACCCCGGCGAGAGCCGGTGGGCGTCGCGGGCGCGCCACAGAAGCGCGCGCCGCTCCTCTCCGAATGCATCGAACGCACCGACTAACGCCAAGTTACGAAGCGCTTCCTCCTTGAGCGCCGCGCGTCGCGCGAAGTCCTCGAATCCCCTGAACGGGCCCCCTCGCTCGCGTTCCGCGACGATCGCCTTGGCCTCGTCCTCGCCGAGCGAGTCGACCGATGTGAGGCCGAGCCGCACGTGATGCGTCCGGCAGATCCGCGCGCGCGCGAGGGCGCCGACGGTGCGGTCGTCGCCTGCGTCTCCGTCCTCGACGCCGGCCTTCACCCGCGAGCGATTGACGTCGACCTGGAGGATCCGGACGCCGTGCCGCTTCGCGTCGCCGGCGCACACCGCCGGCGAGTAGAAGCCCATCGGCTGGTTGTTGAGCAGGGCGACGAAGAACTCCGCGGGGTAGTACAGCTTCAGCCACGCGGTCTGGTACGCGACGAGCGCGAACGCCGCCGCGTGGCTCTTGCAGAAGCCGAAGTCGGCGAAGCCGGCGATCTGCTGGAAGACCTGGTCGGCGACCTCGCGCGACACGCCGTTCGCTAACGCACCCGCGACGAACGGTCCGCGCAGCCGCTCCATGTCCGCGCTCGAGCGCGCGCGGCTCATGGCGCGGCGGAGCTTGTCGCCTTGCGCCGCGGAGAATCCGCCGATGACCATCGCGACCTTGAGGATCTGCTCCTGGAACAGGATCACGCCGAGCGTCTCCTTCAGGATCGGCTCGAGCGAGGGGTGCAGGTACGTCACCGGCTCGCGCCCCTGGCGCCGATTGATATAGGGGTTCACCGCGTTCCCCTGCAGCGGCCCGGGGCGGATGATCGCGACATCGACGACGATGTCGGCGAAGTTCCGCGGTCGCACGCGCGGCAGCGCCTGCGCCTGGGCGCGCGACTCGACCTGGAACACGCCGATGGTGTCGACCTCGCAGAGGAGGTCGTACACCGCGGCGTCGTCGAGCGGCAGCCGGTCGAGGTCGGGCACCTCGCGCGCGTGCCGCGCCGCGATCATCGCGCGCGCGTCCTTCACCAGCGAGAGCGTGCGCAGCCCGAGGAGGTCCATCTTGATGAGGCCGAGGTCCTCGACGTCGCGCTTGTCGAACTGGCACACGACGCGGCCGGGCATAGTGGCGCGCTCGATCGGGACCGTGTCGATGAGCGGCGCCGCGGTGATGAGCATCCCGCCGTTGTGGATCGACAGATGGCGCGGCAGATCGGCGATGGCGAGCGTCAGCTCGCGAAAGAGCGGAAAGCGCGCACGCTCCT
>DASQXO010000169.1:0-2158 GCA_035639655.1 Candidatus Dormiibacterota bacterium | reverse complement strand
CGCCCGTGACAAGACGAGCCACGCAACGCCGAGCACCTCGCCCCTGTCTTCCGCGACCAAGATCAGATCGCGCTCGCGGAATCCGTCATTGAGAGCGGCGCGCGCGCCGCGCGCAGTCGCGCCGTACCGCCGCAGGAGCGGCGATGCCGCCATGAGCGTGGCGATGGCGCGAAGGTCGGCGGCACGCGCCGACGCGATCCTCACCGGCGTTGCGGATCGAGGACGTCGCGCAGGCCGTCGCCCAGCAGATTGAACCCGAGAACGGCGACCATGATCGCGAGCCCGGGGAACACCGCGAGATGCGTCGCGAATTCGAGATACTGCCGCCCCTCGCTCAGCATCACGCCCCACGACGGCGCCGGTGGCTGCGCCGAGAGCCCGAGAAACGAGAGCGCGCCTTCCGTCAGCACCGCCCACGAGAGCGCGAGGCTGACCTGCACGATGAGCGTCGAGAGCAGGTTCGGGAAGATGTGCCGTGCCACGATGCGCGCCTGCGTCGCCCCGATCGCGCGCGCGGCGTCGACGAACTCGCGCACCTTGAGTGCGAGCACCGGTCCGCGGACGACGCGCGCGAAGATCGGCGTGTACACGATCGCGATCGCGATCACGACGTTCTTCGGGTCCGGGCCGAGCGCGGCGACGATGCCGAGCGCGAGAAGGATCGCCGGGAAGGCGAAGAAGACGTCCATGACGCGTCCGATCACGAGATCCGCGACGCCGCCGACGTAACCGGACACGAGGCCGAGAACGGTGCCCGCCGCCATCGCCAGCGCCACCGAGACGACCGCGATCTGTATCGAGAGGCGAGCGCCGAAGAGGATGCGGCTCAGCACGTCGCGCCCGAGCGCGTCGGTGCCGAAGGGGAATTCCGCGCTCGGCGCGGCGAGACGCTGCGCCGAGACCTGCAGGGGGTCCCGCAGCGGGAGCCAGCCGACGACGATCGCGACGCCGACGTACGCGAGCACCATGGCGAGACCGAGCAGGGCCACGGGTTCGCGGAGCAGCGCGCTCGCGACCGCCGCCGGGCGGCCGGAACGGGCGCCGAGGTTACGAGAGACGGATTCGGGGATCCAGGTAGCCATAGAGAAGGTCCACGAAGATGTTCACCAGGACGAAGAGGATCGCGATGACGAGCACGGCGCCCTGCACCAGCGCGTAGTCGCGCTGGACGATCGCGGTCAGCAGCATGCGACCGACGCCCGGTATCGAGAAGATCTCCTCCACCACGACGGCGCCGCCGAGCAGCTGACCGACCTGGATGCCGAGGAGCGTGATGACGACGATGAGCCCGTTCCGCAGCACGTGGCGGCGCACGATGACCTCTCCTCTCAGCCCCTTCGCTCTCGCGGTGCGGACGTAGTCGGCTCCGAGGACGTCGAGCATCGCGGACCGCGTCATCCGCATCGTCGCCGCGGCGAGGGCGAGACCGAGCGTCAACGCCGGGAACATGATCAGCCCGAGATTGCCGACCGGGTCACGGACGAAGTCGACGTAGCCGCCGGTGTTCGGGAGCCAGCGGAGATACAGCGAGAACACGACGATGATGAGCGTCCCAAGCCAGAAACTGGGCAGCGAGAGTCCGACGAGGCCCGCGATACGCGCCGCGACGTCGGCGCGTGAGCGCCGGCGCAACGCCGAGAGGAGGCCGAGCGGAACGCCGACTGCGACCGCGATGAGCGTCGCGGCGGCGGCGAGCTCGAGCGTCGCCGGAAGGCGCTCGGCTATCTCGACGAACACCGGCCGTCCGGTGCGGATCGAGTAGCCCGCGTCGCCGCGCGCCAGCGAGGTGAGCCAGTTCCAGTACTGGACGGGGAGCGGCTGATCGAGGCCGAAGTAGGCGCGGAGGCTCGCGAGCTGCTCGGGCGTGAGCGCCGTGGAGGTCCCGAGGCGCGCGGCGATCGCGTCGCCGGGAATGAGGCGGATGAAGGCGAACGTGAGCAGCGAGACGCCTACGAGCGTCGGCACCGCACCGAGCAGTCGCGCGGCGAGATAGCGGCTCACGCGCTACGGATGCGGCGGGAGGCGAGGCCTCCCGCCGCGCTCCTTACTTGTCCAGCCAGGTTTGGCGCAGGTAAATGATGGAGCCGTTCGGCAGGTGGGTGAAGCCCTTCGTCGACGGAAGCGTCGCGATGTAGTCGCGGCCGACGAAGAGCCAGAT
>DASQXO010000168.1:0-18835 GCA_035639655.1 Candidatus Dormiibacterota bacterium | reverse complement strand
GTCCTGACGCAGCGCGAGGTCGAGGTCGCCGCGCTCGTGCACGAAGGGCTCAGCAACAAGCAGATCGCCGAGCGGCTCGTGCTCTCGGAGCGGACCATCGACAACCACGTGCTGCACATCATGAACAAGCTGAACGTCCATTCCCGTACACAGATCGCGGTCTGGTACGCGCGGGACCGCGTGCGCACAAGTTGAGCACCGAGATGAGTACCGCCTAGGCATTTTCCCGCACGACGCGCGGGCCTCTCCGCGCGCAGCGTGGCCTCCGACGCCGAAACCCGGCACGGAGGAAGTGAAATGGAGCGTCTCGCCAGCCTCGCGAGCCCCGTCACCACCGCACTTGCCGCGATCGCTCTCGTCTTGCTCTTCCTAACCCTCGGACCTCGATCGGGCCCCGTCGGCCCGATCCTCCATGGCCCCTGCCTCGTCCTCACCGTCACGTCGTCGAACGAGAAGTCGGCGGCGCTCGGCGACATGGCCGCCGAATTCGGCCGGACGGGCGCGGTCGTGGACGACAAGTGCGTCGAGGTCAAGGTCGTCCAGAAGGCATCCGGCGACGCCGAGCAGGCGCTCGCGCGCGGATGGACCGACGCGGACGGCCCACGGCCCGACGTGTGGTCGCCTGCCGCGACGACGTGGATCCAGATCCTGCGCGTGCATCGCGTTGGCTCGGACCGCTCGGATCTGATCCCCGACTCGATCCCGAGCCTCATCCAGTCGCCCCTCGTCATCGCGATGCCTCGACCGATGGCGGCGGCCCTCGGCTGGCCCGACCGCCCGATCGGCTGGCACGAGATCTACGAGCTCGCGCGCGATCCGGACGGCTGGGCGAAGGTCGGACACGCGGAGTGGGGCGCGTTCCGCCTGGGCAAGACCGATCCGACGGTCTCGACCTCCGGACTCCACGCGCTCGTCGGCACGTACTACGCCGCGACGTCGCTCTCGGGCGATCTCACACCGGACGACGTGCGCCGCGCCGAGGTCGTCGCGTTCGTGAAGGCGATCGAGAGCTCCGTCGAGCACTACGGCACGACGGCGGCGACGTTCCTCGCCAACCTCAAGGCGGCCGACGCCGAGGGCAAGGCGCTCTCGTACGTCTCGGCGATCGCGATCGAGGAGAAGCAGATCTTCGACTACGACCGCGAGGCGAGCGCGCCGAACGTCCCGCTCGTCGCGGTGTACCCGCGCGAGCGCACGCTCGTGGCCGACCACCCGTACGTGGTCCTGCGCGCGCCGTGGGTCGACGACACGAAGCGTCGGGCCGCCGCGCTGTTCCTCGAGTACCTCGAGCATCCCGACCGGCAGCGACGGTTCCAGGCGCTCGGCTTCCGCGATCACACCGGAGCCGCCGGACCGAACCTCACGGTCGCGAACGGGTTCATCCCGAGCGGCGCCGTCGCGATACAGCCGCCCGCCCCCGAGACGCTCGCCGCGATCGCGGCCTCCTGGTCCGACGTGCGCAAGCGCGCGCGCGTGATCATGGCGCTCGACGTCTCGGGCTCGATGCATGGCCAGAAGATCGACCTCATGCGTCGCAGCGCGGCGGCATCGCTCGACCTCTACGCGAACGACGACGAGGTCGCGCTCTGGACCTTCTCGACCGACGTCACGCAGGTCACGCCGTTCGTCACCGTCGGCAGCGCGAAAGACCGCCTGCGCGCGCAGATCGACGCGCTTTACGCAGGCGGCGGCACCGCGCTGTACCGCGCCGCGCGCGACAGCGTGCGGTCGGTCGCGGCGACGTTCGATCGGACGCGGATCAACGCGGTCGTGCTGCTCACGGATGGACAGAACTCGAGCAGCGACGACGACGTCGAGGCGCTGCTCCGCGATCTGCGCGCCGCGAACGCCGCGCATCCGATCCGCGTCTTCACGATCGCGTACGGAGCCGATGCGGATCTCGCGACGCTGCGGCGGATCTCCGAGGCGACGCGCGCGGCGTCCTACGACGCGAAGGACACCGCGTCGATCAACAAGGTCTTTCGAGAGGTGGTGTCGAACTTCTGATGATGCGGTACGAACGCACCAGCACCCTCGCGTCCCTCGCGATGGCGGTCGCGGTCGGCGTCGCCTACCTCTGGCTCGGCGCGTCGTTGCCGCTCGCCGGCGGCGCCGGCATCGCGGCGTACCTCGCCGGGCGCGTTCTCGGGGCGCTCGCGTCGCGGACGCCGCCCGACCCGACGCCGCCGGACGCATCGCCCGAGGCGGAGTGGCTCGTACGCGCGGATCAGGCGGTCGCGTCGCTCGCGCGGCTGGCCGCCTCGGCGGGCCCGACCGCGCTCGCGGAACGATGCCGCGCCATCGAGCGTCAGGCGCGCGGTACCACGCGCGCGCTGCGCCGCCTCGCGTACCAGGCGTCCGTCGTGGCGTCGGTCTCGTCGCCGACGGCAGGAGAGCGCCTCGCGCTCACGCACCAGGTGCTCGCCGATCGAGTCGAGTCCACGACGACGCAGATCGAAGCGCTCGTCGCGCGCGTCGCGGAGATCGTCGCGGTGCAGGAGGCCGCGCCCGCGCGCGCTCCGCTGGACCAGCTCGCGTGCGAGCTCGACGCGCTTCACGCCGCGCTCCTCGAGACCGAGGAGCTCGGGCGCGGCTCGCTGCAACTCGCGCGCAACGAAAAGGAATAGGGAGGACATCCGTGTTCACGCTCATGCGTCGCGCCTACCGCTATCTCGTCGCGTTAATCGGCGGCGCCCTCGACGCCGCGGCAGACCCTCGCATCCAGATCGAGCAGGCCATCGAGGAATCGAAGCGGCAGCAACGCGCGCTCACCGAGCAGGCGGCGGCGGTGATCGGAAATCGCAAGGAGCTCGAGCTCAAGCTCGAGCGCGCCGTCGCCGAGATCGAGCACCTTCGTGAGGCGGCCGCCCGCGCCCTCGGCCACGTCGACGCGGCGCGCGCTCGCGGAGAGGAGGGCGCGGCGGCCGGACATGAGCGGACCGCGCAGGCGATCGCGTCCCGGATCGCCGCGAGCGAAGCGCTTCTCGGCGACCTTCGCGACCTGTACGAGCGCTCGTCGCTCGCCGCCGAAGGAGCGCGTCGCGCCGTCGAGCAGAACGCGCTCGCGCTGCAGCGCCAGCTCGCCGAGCAGACCAGGCTGATGACGCAGCTCGAGGCGGCGAAGATGCAGGAGCGGATGAGCGCGGCGCTTCAGTCGGTCTCCGCGCTCGCGCCGGCGACCGATACGCCGACGTTCCCGGAGATCCGCGCGAAGGTCGAGGCGCGCCTCGCGCGCGGCGCCGCGCGACTCGAGCTACAAAAAGACTCGGTCGATTCGCGCCTCGCGCAGCTCGACGCCGACCTCACCGACGCGCGCGGCGCGGAGATCCTCGCGGAGATCCGTCGCGGGAACGCGCCCGCCAGGAGGGACAGCTGAGATGGAGCGCCGCCAAGCGAGTCCGTCGAAGCCGCTCCTCACGCTCGGGCTCGCGCTCGTGGGCTCGTCGATGGTCGCGCTCGCCGCGCGGCTCGCGCGCAAGCGACGGTGAAATACCGCTGCTGTCTGGCGTCGGGCTACAGCATCGACGAGAAGGCGCGGCTCAACCCTCGGCGGTCGTCATTGACGCGCGAGACGGTCGATCGCGAGGAGGAGCGCCTTCGTCGTGAGCGCGGCGTCTTCGGCCGTCGCGTGCTCCCGTGGGTTGTGCGAGCCGTGCGTGGAGCGGATGAACAGCATTCCGGTCGGCACGCCGGCGAGCGCCGGATTCTGCGCATCGTGTCCGGCGCCGCTTACCAGCTCCGCCGGATCGACGCCGACCTCACGAACCGCATCGGCGAGCACGCCGCGGATGCGCGCGTCGAGCGCCACGGCCGGAACGTCGGAGAGCGTGTCGAACGACGCGCGCACGCCGCGCCGTTTCTCCACGTCGCGGCGGGCATCCTCGAGCACGGCCAGGACCGCGCGCCGCGCGGCGTCCTCCGGCGCGCGGACGTCGACCGTGAACACGACCCGCCCGGGAATGACGTTCTTCGCTCCGGGCTCCACGCCGATCTCTCCGACGGTCGCGACGCTGCCGCGCCGACGGCGCGCGGCGTCCTCCAGGGCAATGATCATCTCCGCCGTTGCCACGAGCGGATCCTGCCGTCCCTCCATCGGCGTCGTTCCAGCATGACCCGCGCTGCCCTCGACCGTCACGCGAAGGTGCGTGATGCCGACGATCGCGCTGACGACGCCGAGCGGCCGGCCCATCCGTTCGAGGTTGGGACCCTGCTCGATGTGGAGCTCGAGGTACGCGCGATCGTTCGCCGCGCGGCGCGCTCCCGTCGGATCGCCGTCGAACCCGAGCGCGCGAAGGGCGTCGGCGATCGACACACCGGCGCGGTCGCGACGCGCGGCCACCGCGGAGCCGAGATGGCCGTACGCGGCTGCGCTCCCAAACAGCCCGACGCCGAAGCGCGCGCCCTCCTCGTCCGTCCACGCGACGACGTCGACGCGCGGCAGCGTCACACCCGCGTCGGCGGCGGCATCGACCATCTCGACGGCACACAGAACGCCGAGATGTCCGTCGTAGCGGCCGCCGTTCGGCACGCTGTCGAGGTGCGACGCGACGACGATCGGTGCGTCGCCGGCGCCGAGACCGGCGATGAGGTTCGCGGCCGCGTCGCGCGCGACCCTGGCGCCGCGGGCCGCGAGCCAGCGCGAGACGAGCGCGCGCGCCGACTCCTCCTCCGCGGTAAGGCCGAGCCGCGTCACGCCGCCATCCTCGGTGCGCCCGATCGCGCCGAGCTCGGCGATCCGCGCCGCGAGCCGTTCCGCGCTGACCTTCGCTAGCGCCGCGCGCACAGCTGCTCCGGCCCGAAGGTCAGGCCGGCGAACAGTTCCCGCTCGAGCGCCTTGATCGGCGCGAGGCTCGCGCGGATCGCCGTGGCGTGCTCGGGAAAACGTTCCGCCTGTTCGTGCAATCGGTCCTCGACCGACATGATCGCGAGCCCGCCGCGCCGATCGGCGTAGTGGACGATCTTCTCGGGCAGCGTGCGCGGCGCGCGCTCGGGATCGCGGATCGCGTACACCGGATGCCGGCGCGCGATCTCGGAGAATTCGGGCAGACCCTCCGCGGCGAGGATGAGCGCGGAGAGCTCCGCGTGATCGCGCGGATCGCCCGCGACGAGCGGCGACCGTCCGATGTCATGCAGCCATGCCGCGGCGGTCACGAAGTCGACGTCGAGCTCCGTCCCGTGCGCCGACAAAGCCTCCGCGAGGTCCCACGCCGCGTCGCGCACGACGGCGCTGTGCCGCTTCAACCAATCCGGCAACGCGTACTTCTCGATGAGGCGCTCCGCCTGTCGCTTATATATTGACAAGCCACCTTCCCTGCTCGTAGGCTCCGGCCCAGGGGACGCGGACTGGACCAGAACACGGACGACCGCATCTTGTCGCACCTCGCGTTCGCGCGCGCGGTCGCGCGGCGCTCGCTGTCACCGAAGTGCGGTCGCGAGGACCGCGAGGATCTCCTCGCGTGGGGCGTCGTCGGGCTCGTCCAGGCAGCGCACCGGTACCGCGAGGGCGGACGCGCGAGCTTCGCCGCGTTCGCGGCGCGGCGCATCCGCGGTCAGGTCCTCGACGCGCTTCGCGAGGCCGATCCCCTCCCCCGCTCCGCCCGCCGCGAGTGGCGCGCCCACGGACGACGGGCGGACCCGTTCCCGGTGCAGTCGCTGGACGAGTGGCTCGACCGCGGCCGCGAGTCCTTCCGTCCGCTCGTATCGCGGGAGCCGAACGCGGCGGCTCGCGATCCGCGCTGGCCCGAAGTGCGCCGGGCCCTGGCGCTCCTCACGGCGCTCGAGCGACGCGTACTCCTGCTGCACTTCCAGCACGGCCTCACGCTCAAGGAGATCGGCGTGAGCGTCGGGCTCAGCGAGTCCGGCGCGTGTCGCGTGCGCGCCCGCGCTCTCGCGAAGCTACGCCGGACCTGCGTGCCCGATGATGCGCTGGATGCCGAGGCGCGCGGGGCGTGAGACGGAGCGGCGGCGACGGGCGCGGTTCGGCCGTCTCGTCGAGGAGGCGGTCGACGACCTGAAGGTCGAGATCGCCGCTCGCCGTGACGGCGGGCAACTGAGCCCGCGCCTCGCGCACTCGTTCCTCGAGGCGATCGAGCACGTCGCGATCCTCACTGCCGACGAGCCGGACGCGCGGCAACGGGAGGAGAACGAGCGCGCCGAGGATCTCCTCGGTATCTACGAGGGCGTGCCGCTCACCGAGTGGGCCGCCGACCAAGCACTCCTCCCGCCGCGGATCACGATCTTCCGGCGCGCGACCGAGGCGCTCTCACCCTCGCCGTCGCGACAGCGTGAGGAAGTGCGGAAGACGGTCAAGCACGAGATCGCGCATCACCTCGGGTGGAGCGACGAGCGGCTCAACGAGCTCGGCCTCGGCGACGCGGATTGATACGTCCAGTAGAGCGCCGTGCACGTAAACTCGCCGATCAGCGCAAACAGAGGGGAGAGCACGTTCAATGCGAAGAGTCATCACGGCGTCCGTCGCCTGCGCGCTGCTATTTGCGTTAGTACCCATCGCGGCCGCGGTCACCGGAACAGAGGCCCTCGTGACCGTCGGCAGTCCTGTGAGCCCATTCGCGGAGAACAAGCAGAACGAACCTGCGGTCGCGATCGACGCGAACCACCCGAACATCCTCGCCGCGGGATCGAACGACGAGATCGACCTCGAGGCCTGCAACGCCGGCGACGACACGAGGTGCCCGTTCACGGTCGGCGTGGGCGTGTCCGGCGTCTACTTCTCGTTCGACTCCGGCAAGAGCTGGACGCAGCCGACCTACACGGGATGGTCGGCGCGGAACTGCCAGGGCACCGTCGGAAACTCTGATCCGCCCTGCCAGCCGATTGCCGGCGGTCCGATCGGGACCGTGCCCTGGTACTTCGAGGACGGTCTCGTGGCCGACGGCGACCCCGCGGTCGCATTCGGTCCGCGCCCGGCCGCGAACGGGACGTTCTCGTGGAGCAACGGCTCGCGGCTCTACTACGCGAACCTGGCGTCGAACTTCGGCGCGACGCGCGACGAAGCGGTGTTCAAGGGCTTCGAGGCGATCGCCGTGTCGCGCACGGACAACGTCGCGGCCGCGGCCGCTAACGTCAAGACCGCCTGGATGCATCCGGTCATCGTGGCGAAGGAATCGACCACGACCTTCTCGGACAAGGAGCAGATCTGGGCAGACAACGCCGCATCGAGCCCGTTCTTCGGCAACGTCTACGTGTGCTGGGCCGCCTTCCGCGGCCAGGAGAAGAGCGCGAACGCCGCGCCGGCGCCGCTCCTGGTCGCCGTCTCGCACGACGGCGGCGACACCTGGGACAAGCAGCAGATCACGGCCGCCGCGAACAACGCGCAGCGGAATCCCACAGACGGCTGCACCATCCGCACCGACAGCCACGGCACCGCGTACGTCTTCGGAGTCGGCACGAGCTCGTCCGCCGGCCACGAGGCCTTCGAGCTCATGTCCCGCTCCTTCGATGGCGGTCGGAGCTGGGAGAAGGGGATCCCCGTGGTCGGCCCCGTCATGCAGCCGGGCATCTTCGACCCGGTGCTGGGCCGGCCGACGATCGACGGCATCGCCGGCGCGCGCAGCGATCTCGCTCCGGCGCCGAGCGTCGACATCGCCAACGGCGCGCCGACCGGTACCGACGCGACGAACCGCATCGTGATGAGCTACGTCAGCGGTGAGATCACGAAGCCGCACGTCTTCTTCGCCGAATCGACCGACGGCGGCAACAGCTGGTCGGCGCCTCGCGCGATCGAGGGCGCGACCGATCGCGGCTACTACGCCGCGCCGGCGATCTCGCCGAACGGTACGAGCGTGTACGTCGTCTACAACGCCTTCACCACGCCGTACCAGACCACGACGACGACGCCGCGATCGCTCGTCGGCGTCGTGCTGCAGGCGGCGGCCGGTGCGACCGGGCCGACCGGGGCGTTCAGCGAGGTGCACCGCAGCACACCCGGCGATCCACGCGGATCGAGTCAGAACAACCTCATCGCCGAGTTCCTCGGCGACTACGTGTACGCCGCCGCGACGCGCACGTACGGCGTGGCGGTGTGGAACGACACGCGCAACGCGGCCGACTGCCCGGCGATCGACGCGTGGCGCATGGCGCAGCGTACGGGCGACACGACGGTCCCGCGGCCGGCGCCGCAACAGAACTGCCCCGCGACCTTCGGCAACTCCGACATCTGGTCGTTCACCACCGCGCCCTAGCGACCGATACGCGACGAGGAAGGGGCGCCGCACGGCGCCCCTTCTCTCTATATGGACTTCACTCCCGCGAGCGCGCGGCGGTACTTGGCCAGCGCCGCGTCGACGCCTTCGCGATCGAGGAACACGCCGGACCCCGCCACGAGGACCGTCGCGCCGGCGCGAGCGAGCGCGCCGCAGTTCTCCGGCTTCACGCCACCGTCGACCTCGAGCTCAGCCGCGTGACCACGCGCGGCGAGGCGTTCGTTGAGCGCGGCGACGCGCCGGTCCGAACCGGCGATGAACTCCTGCCCGCCGAACCCGGGCTCGACGCTCATGACGAGCACGAGGTCGCACAGATCGAGGTAGGGATCGATCGCCTCGAGCGGCGTCCGGGGCCGGAGCGTGATCCCCGGACGCGGGCCGCGCGCGCGTATCGCCCGCAGCGTCGCGGCCGGGTCCGCCGTCGCCTCCACGTGCACGACGAGCCAATCCGCGCCGGCGTCGGCGTAGCGATCGACCCAGTCCTCGGGCCGCTCGATCATGAGGTGGACGTCGAGCGGGAGCCGCGTCGCGCGCCGCAGGTCTTCGACCATCTTCGGCCCGAACGTCAGGTTCGGCACGAAATGGCCGTCCATCACGTCGACGTGCAGCCAGTCCGCGCCTGCGCGCTCGACCGAGCGCGCGGCGTCTCCGAGAGCGGCGAAATCGGCCGACAGGATGCTCGGCGCGAGTTTCACCCGGCCCGTTGTGTTCGGCACGAGTGAGCGGACATACTAGGCAGCACAGATTCCCACCCGTGAGGTAAGTGCGTTGTATCGCCCTCAGAACTTGCGCCTGCCCGGGCCGACATTCGTTCCCCAGGCCGTCCTCCAAGCCTCGGCGCGACCGATGATCAACCACCGCGGACCCGAGTTCGCCGCGCTTCTCGCCGCCGTGACGCGCGCGCTGCAGGATTTCTTGCAGACGCGCAACGACGTGCTGCTCCTGACCGCGTCGGGCACGGGCGGCCTCGAGGCCGCGATCGTCAACGTGCTGTCCGCGGGTGACAAGGTCCTCGCCTTCAACAACGGCGCCTTCGGCGAGCGCTGGGCCGCCCTGGCGAAGGCGTACGGCCTCGACGTGCGGCGCGTCGACGTGCCGCTCGGTCGTGCGATCGAGCCGGATCTCGTCCGCGACGAGCTGCGTAAGGAAGGCACGAACGGCGCGCGCGCCGTGCTGCTCACGCACAACGAGACGTCGGTCGGCGTGCTGAACCCGCTGAGGGACATCGCGCCGATCGTCCGCGAATCGGGCAAGCTCTTCCTCGTCGACAGCGTGTCGGGCGCGGGTGCTGTCGAGCTCGACGTCGACGGCTGGGGCATCGACGTGTGCGTCACCGCGTCGCAGAAGGCATGGGGCGCGCCGCCCGGCCTCGCGATGGTGACGGTCGGCGAACGCGCCTGGAAGGCCACGGAGCGCGCGACGCTGCCGCGCTACTACTTCGACTTCCAGAAAGCGAAGGCCTCGCTGGAGAAGGGCGCGACCCCGTGGACGCCGGCAGTGACGGTCGTCATCGCGCTGCAGGAGGCGCTGCGGCTCATGTCCGAGGAGGGCCTCGAGGCGATCATCCAGCGGCACGTCGATCTCGCGCGCGCGTCGCGTCGCGGCGTGCAGGCGCTCGGCCTCGGCCTGTTCAGCGACGAGACGTACGCGTCGCCGACCGTGACCGCGGTCCGCTCGCCGGCGCGCGTCGACTCGCGCAACCTCGCGCGCGTCCTGCGCGACGAGTACGACGTCGTCGTGGCCGGCGGCCAGGGCAAGCTCGAAGGCCAGATCTTCCGGATCGGGCACATGGGCTTCGTGACGATCTCCGACATCACCTCGATGCTCGGGGCGCTCGAGCTCGCGCTCCGCCGCTTCAACATCTCCGCCGAGCCCGGCACCGCGATCACGGCGGCGCTTCGCGCGTACGCGGCCGAGCCCGTCGTCGCGGGAGCGCGCCGCGGCTAGCACCATCGTCAACGAGTCCTCTTCGCATCCGAGACTTCGGGCGCAAAACGGCGGTCCACCGAAGTCTCGGATGCGAGTGCTCGTCGCCGACCCGGTCGCCGAGGACGGCATCGCCCTCCTGCGGACGACCGCGGACGTCGACGTCGCGACGAAGCTCAGCGAGGACGAGCTCGTCGCCCGCGTCGCGGACGCCGACGCGCTCGTGGTGCGCAGCGAGACGAAGGTCACGGCACGCGTGCTCGACGCCGGGCGGCGACTGCAGGTCGTCGGTCGCGCCGGCGTGGGTGTCGACAACATCGACGTCGACGCGGCGACCCGCCGCGGCGTGTACGTCGTCAACGCCCCGACCGGCAATATCGTCGCCGTCGCCGAGCTGACGGTCGCGCTGATGCTCGGGCTGCTGCGTGGCATCGCCCCGGCGGACGCGCACGTCCGCGCCGGCGAGTGGAAGCGCAGCCAGTTCATCGGTCGCGAGGCGCGCGGCAAGACGCTCGGGCTCGTCGGCCTCGGCCGCATCGGATCGGAGGTCGCGAAGCGCGCCGCCGCGCTCGAGATGCGCCTCCTCGCGCACGATCCGTACGCCACCGAAGCGAAGGCGCAGTCGCTCGGCGTCACGCTCGTCGGCCTCGACGACCTTCTCACCCAGTCCGACGTCATCACCGTCCACGCGCCGCTCACGCCCGACACGCGGGACCTCATCGGTCGCGACGCCATCGCGCGCATGAAGCGCGGCGCGTTCCTCGTGAACGCGGCGCGCGGCGAGCTCGTCGACGAAGCGGCGCTCGCCGATGCCCTCGCCGCCGGACGCCTCGGCGGCGTCGCGCTGGACGTCTTCGCGCAGGAGCCGCCGAAGGAGTCGCCCATCCTTGCCGCGCCACGGACGCTGCTCACGCCCCACATCGCCGGATCGACCGCGGAGGCGCAGGTGAACGTCGCGGTCGACGTCGCGCGGCAGGTGCTCGACGTCCTCGCCGGGCGCCCGGCCGCATCGGCGGTGAACGCACCGCGTCCGCCCGCGGACGAGGCGGGCGGCGCGCGCTGGCTGCTGCTCGCCGAGCGCCTCGGCGCGCTCGCGGCGCAGCTCATCGCCGAACGTCCCGCAGCGGTCGAGATCACGTATCGCGGCGGCACGCAGGTGCTCGAGCCCGAGGCGCTCCGCGCGGCGGTGATGAAGGGCGCGCTCGAGACGTGGAGCGACGAGCGCGTGAACCTCGTGAACGCGCTCTCGATCGCGCGATCGCGCGGACTCACCGTCGCCGAGCGTCGCGAGGCGACGTCGACGCGTTACCCCGCGCTCCTGGAGGTGCGGCTCGGCGGGACCGCGGTCGGCGGCGCGCTCGTCGCCGGCGAGCCGCGGATTCTCTTCATCGACGGCTTCTGGGTCGACGTGCCGATCGCCGGACACCTCCTCCTCACGCGACACCAGGACAAGCCCGGTCTCGTCGGCAGGGTCGGCACGCTGCTCGGCGAGTCCGACGTGAACATCTCCTCGATGCAGGTCGGGCGGCTGCACGCGCGCGGCGACGCGCTGATGATCCTCACGCTCGACGATCCGGTGCCCGCGAGCGTCCGCGACCGCATCGCCGCGTATCCCGACATGAACGAGGTTCGCGTCGCTCGACTCGGCGTGTGATCAGACCCTTTCGATTTGACCCGTCGGACATCGAAAAGGACAAATCGAAAGGGTCTGCCTAGTATTCGTCGGCTCGACATGGAAGCGCTGCATTTCGAGCGACAGTTCCGCTCCGAGACGAGCGAGATCTTCCAGGTGTGGGGCGGCGCGCGGCGCATCGGTCGCGTCGACCTGCACTACGGTCGCTTCGAGGTGTCGGGAACGATCGTGCTCGAGGTCGACCTCACCGAGGACGAGGTGCACCAGCTCATCGATCAGGTCGACGAGGAGCTCGTGCAGTCCTATGACCCGGAGCGCGAGGACTTCCTCGTCACCGTGTACAAGGGGGAGGAGCTCGGCTTCTATAGCGATGAGTACGAAGAGGGCGAAGAGGAAGAGAACTAGCGCGGCGCCGCGGCGCGGGCGTCCGGTGATGCCGAAGGGCTACATCGCCGGCAGATCAGCGAGCGGTATGGTGCCGTGGTCGCGCGTGGAAGAGCTCCTCGAAGGCGCGAGCGGCTACTGGCTGTCGACGACGGATCCGGACGGCGCGCCACACCTGGTGCAGCAATGGGGGGCCTGGCTCGACGGCAAGTGGTACTTCGAGGGCAGCGACGAGACGCGCTGGGCGCGGAACGTCTCGCGCGAGCCGCGCGTCGCGATGAGCGTCGAGCGCGGGAGCGAGATCGTCATCGTGTACGGCACGGTCGCCGTCGGACGAGCACCGTCGCCCGAGTTCGGTCAGCGCCTCGCGAAGGCGTATGCCGCGAAGTACGGACGCACCTACGACTATCGCCCGAAGCCGACGGCATGGGACGAGGGCGGGCTCTACACGCTGACGCCGGCGAAAGCGCTGTCATGGGATGTGAAGCGCTTCAGCAAGTCTCCGACCCGGTTCCTCTTCGCCCGCTCGTAGCGCGTTCTCAGGGGAGCGGAAGGTCGCGCCAGGTCTTGCCCCCCTCGTCGCTCGACCGAAGCTTCTCGGGCATCGTGCGGATCGACACGACCCACAGATGGTCCGAATCAGCAGCGCTTATGAGCGCGACATTCTCCGGCGTGGCCGAGCAGCTCCATGTCGCTCCGCCGTCGACTACTACGTCTCAGCGGCGACGTCGACGACGGTCCCGCCGCTAGCGCGCGCGAGGTCGCCGGACCGGATCCGGATGACCGTCTCGCCCGTGCCGGCCCCGGCCCAAAGCGTCTCGTGTCGCAGCAGCGCCCGGTCGAGCAGCACGCGGAGCGATCGCGCGAGTGCGAACGGGGGCACGCCGCCGATCGGATACCCGGTGATGTCGCGCGCCTCGCTCGCGGTCGCGCGACGCACCGTCGTCGCGCCGCTGAGCGCGCGCAGCTTCGCCTCGTCGACGCGATCGGTGCCGGCGCAGAGGACGAGGACCGGGTCGCCGTCGACGAGGAACACGAGCGACTTGATGATCTGACCGAGCTCGCACCCGATCTCGCGCGCCGCGTCGACGGCCGTGCGCGTCGTCGACGGGAAGCGACGGATCTCGACGTCCAGTCCGAGGCGCTCCGCGGCCGCGCGCACGCGCGCGACGCTCGGGTGCTCCCGGATCAGCTCGCGACGATCCCCCGCGCTCCGCGCCAGAGGCGCCTGGGGACGCGCCGGACGAGCTCCCACGACACCGCGCGCAGCGCGCGCCGTGCGGCCTGCGCCTCCGCCGGGGTCGGACGCCGCGGCGAGTAGCGCGAGATGATCTGGGCGTTCGCGATCGTCGCGACCTCGCGGCTCACGCGCGGCAGCGCGCGCCCGAGCGAGCCGGCGTACTCCGACACCGTCTGGTACGGCTGCTGTTGCAGGCCCGCGTACGCGCCGAGCAGCCGCATCTTGCCGAACGCGGCGTCGGCCGGCCCCATGCGGCGGAAACGGAGCTCGAAGCGCAGATACCCGACGAGCGCGGCCAGGGCGGCGAGGAGCGTGAGCCACCACAGCGGCCGCAGGTCGACCTCCCCGGGCACGGCGGAGCCGGCGCCGGAGTCGATCGACTCGTCGCCCTGCGGGATGACCGGCTCCTCGTTGCAGCCGAGGTTCTTCTGGCAGCGGTCCGCCGCGTCGGCGTTCGTCGGAATGTTCGAGCCGGATCCCTGCTCGCTCGCGGCGGCCTCCTGCGGGTTCTCCGCGCGACCGAAGACGTCCTGCGACGGCGTCGGCTCGAACTCGATCCAGCCGAAGCCCGCGAAGTACACCTCGACCCAGGCGTGGGCGTTGCGCTCGGTGACGACGTAGCGGCCGGTGATCTCGTCGTACGCGCCGGGCGTGTAGCCCTCGACGATGCGCGCCGGGACGCCGATGCTGCGCAGCATCACGACCATCGATGAGGCGAAGTACTCGCAGAAGTCTTCCTTCAGGTCGAAGAGGAAGTAGTCCACCGGGTCGCGGCCGGACGGCGGCGCCTTCACCACCGTCGAGTACTTGTACTTGTCGCGGAGGTAGCGCTCGATCTCTTCGGCCTTGTCGTACGCGTTTGTCTTGTCCTTCGTGATGTTCGCCGCGAGTGCCTTCACGCGGTTCGGGACCGTCGACGGAAGCTGCAGGTAGCGCTCGGCGACGTTCTGCGGCGGCGGGCCCGCCTTGCGCAGGTCCTCCTTCGTCGCGATCGATACGTACGATGTCACGGTGTAACGGCCGGCGGCCTGCGCGCGATCCTTCGCGCGCACCTGGCTGGAGAAGCTCTTGTCGTCGCCGTACACGAACGTCCGCGGGATGTTCGCCGTCGCTGGCTCGGACGGCGCGAACAGCAGCGCACCCTTCGCGTTCACCGGATCGATCGTCACGTCGAGCTTCTTGCGCCACGCGTAGCTCGGCGCGTTCGTGGCATCCTCCTGGCGATCGTCGGTGCTCTTCCAGCCGACGCCGGTGTAGAAGTCGTACCCGGTGGCGCGCAGGAAGTGCGCCTCGCTCGTCGAGACGTACATCACGACGCGGTCGCCGAGGTTCGGCGCGAGCCCCAGTCGGATGACGTCCGAGAACGACACCCCTTGGATCCGGCTCGGCCCGTACACGCCGGCGAAGAACCGCTGCCACTCGTTCTCCACGCTGTGCCACGGCCCCTCGAACGTGCCCCACGCGCTGCCAAGGGCGTCGGCCGCGCCGATCCGTGGCGTGAACGACGCGAGCATGATGAGCACGAGCGTCCAGGTCAGGCCGCCGCGCAGGACGCGCCACTCCATGTCGGCGCCGGGCACGAGGCGCCGTCGCTCCCAGCGCTCCGACAGCGACACGACGTGCAGCCGCGCCAGTAGGAGCAGCGCGAGCACGGAGAAGACGACGAGGTCGAAGAAGAGCGGCCGCAGCGCGAGCGACACGTTGACCACGAGGACGAACGCCTGGAAGAACACGAGGTCCCAGGGGCGGCGGAACCGCGCGAGCGCGTAGCTGCCCCAGAACGCGGTGCTCCAGCACGTCGCGCCGAGGAACAGCACGAACGGCGTCGGGTCGGTCCCCGCCTCGCCGGCGAGCACCTGAGTGAGCCAGTTGTTCACGTTCGTGGCGATCGTCACGAGCTTCGTGTGGAACGGCTGCGGACCGGACGCCATCGTGGTGAACGCGACGACGGCGAGCATCCCGACGACCGCGCCGAGCATCGGCGCGCTGGCGCGGCGCACGCGCGAGTTGCCGACGAGGGACCCGAACACGAGCCCGCCGATCGCGAGCCAGCCGAGGTGCGAGTCGGTCTGGACCCAGCCGGCCTGGTCGAGCGAGACCGGATAGACGATGACGAGCGCGATGGCGAGGAGGAACGCGAACACGCCGCCGCGGAACGCGAAGCGCGAGAAGTCGATCGGCGGGAAGGCGGCGCGCAGCACCTTACGCACTGGCGGTCACCCGCTCGTGGAAGAGCTCGGAGATCGGGAGCTCGCTCGTCGAGAGCGCGTACGGGATGCCGCCGAGGAGGAGGTCGCCGACGACCGCGTTGAGCTTCGCGCGCGCCGCATCGTCTACGTCCTCGCCGGCGATGAGGCACGCCTGGATGCGCACGCCGGACTCGCGCAACGCGAGGACCGGCTTTACCCACTCCTTGTCCAGCGACGGGCTGATCACGAGCGCCGAAGCGCCGCGACGGAGCCGCGGCAGCGTCTCGACCATCGTCTCCGCGATGCTGCGCGAGCCGCCGGCCGAAACCTCGGCGAGGTACTGCATGAGTTTCGAGAACTGCTTCATCCCGCGATCGGGCGGGAACAGGCCCGAAGACCGTCCGGACGCGACGAGGCCGACCGTGCGATGCTCGCGGAGCGCCTTGGCGATGACTGATGCGGCGATCGTCACGGCGCGCTCCTCGGTCGAGCGCTCGCCCTCACCCGTGTGCCAGCGGCGTTCGAGGTCGAGGAAGATCCATAGGTCGGCGGTGCGGTCGAGTTCGAACTCCTTGACCTGCAGGCTGCGGTGGCGCGCCGAGGTCTTCCAGTGGATGTGGTTGAACGCGTCGCCGGGACGGTAGTCCCGGATGCCCATCACCATCGACGTCGCCTGCAGCGAGCGCCGGCCGGTGAGGACGCTGCCCTCGAGGAGCGATCCGGGAAGCTGCCAGTACGGGAGCGGGACGACGCGCGGGTACACCAGCACGAGCGCGTCGTAGCGCGCGCGATACTCGGCGCTGAAGATCCCGAACGGATCGCCGCTGCGGATGACCACCGGTCCGAGATGGAAGCGCCCGCGTCGTAGCGCCGGGACGGCGACCTTCCAGCGCTTCGTGGCGAAGGCCCCGATGGAGAGGACGCGACCGGGGAGCGGCTCGGGCCAATTCGACTCCTCGTAGACCTCGAGCCAGATCTTTCCGAGACGCGAATCGTTCGCGAGCTCGTACGTCAGCTCGATCTCGTCGCCGAGGTGCACGTAGCCCTGCGAGACGTCGCGCTTGACACGCATCGAGGAGATGCTCGAGCGCGTCCACCACCAGGTCGCGCCGACGAGGAACGCGAGCAGGTACGCGACGTAGAAGAGGATGTCGACGCCCGACGACAGCGCGACGACGAAGAGCGCGCCCCACGCGGCGACGAAGATCCAGCGCCGTCGGATCATCGGCCTGCGGCGGCTCGGACGAAGGCGCCGGGCTCGACCGGCACCGACTGCAGGACCTCGGCGATGACGGTCGCCGTCGTGAGGTCGCGCAGGCGCGCGGCCGGCTGGAGGATCAGCCGGTGCGAGAGCGTCGGCGCCGCGAGCAGTTTCACGTCGTCGGGCACGACGAAGTCGCGTCCCTGCATCGCGGCGTACGCCTGCGCGGCGCGAACGAGCGCGAGCGAGCCGCGTGGCGACGCGCCGAGGTAGACGTCGGGGTGGCTCCGCGTCGCGGCGACGACCCGCACGACGTAGTCCTTCACCGCCGGCGCGACGTGCACGTCGGCGACGTGCCGCTGCGCGCCGATGATCGTCTCGGTGTCGGCGACCTGTCCGAGCGTCTCGATCGGATGCTGATGCGCCTGGGCGTCGAGGATCTCGACCTCCTGGCGCTCGGAGGGATAGCCGAGCTGGATGCGCATGAAGAAGCGGTCCAGCTGCGCCTCGGGCAGCGGGAAGGTGCCCTCGTACTCGATGGGGTTCTGCGTCGCGAGCACGACGAACGGCTCCGGGAGCGGATACGTCACGCCGTCGACCGTGATCTGGCGCTCGTCCATGGCCTCGAGCAGCGCCGACTGGGTCTTCGGGGTGGCGCGGTTGATCTCGTCGGCGAGGACGATCTGCGCCGTGATCGGGCCGGGGCGGAACTCGAACGTCTGCGTCTGCTGGTTGTAGATCGACACGCCGGTGACGTCGGAGGGCAGCAGGTCAGGCGTGAACTGGATGCGCTTGAACGTACAGCCGAGCGAGCGCGCGAGCGCCTTGGACAGCATCGTCTTGCCGACGCCCGGAACGTCCTCGATGAGGATGTGGCCCTTGCACAGGAGGGAGGTGACCGCGAGCTCGACCTCGCGGTGCTTCCCGACGATGACCTTCTCGACGTTGGTGACGACTCGGCCGGCAGCCTGCGCGAAGTCCTGCATCTCTCGCGACACCCCTCATTCGATCCCGGCGCGACCGGACCCGCGAATGCAGGTAGGGTACCAACGCCGTCTAAGACTGACGCTAGTACGAACGGCGAATAGGTACGGTTCGTTCTTCGGGCCCGTCGATGGCTGCCCGCCCGTTCGAAATCCGCACCACGTCTTCACCACGAGAGCGTTCGGCGCACGAGCGCTCTCTCGCTATCGACTCACTTCCCCAGCCACGACCGCAGCACCTGACCGCCTGCCGCCGCCGCGTCAAGCCCTCCGTTCTGGGCATTCTCGATGACGACCGCGATCGCGATGGTCGGATTTTCGGCCGGGGCGAAACCGACGAACCAGCCGTGCGGCGAGCCCTGCGGGTTCTCGGCGGTGCCGGTCTTTCCCGCGACGTGGACGCCGGGTATCGCGGCGGGATACGCGAACGCTCCGGGTCCCTCGACGGAGTACACGAGGTCGGCGGCGATCAGCTTCGCCGTGTCGGAGCGGATCGGCAGTCCGAGCGGCTGCGGCTGCACGGAGCGCACGACGTTGCCGCTGCCGTCGCGCACGTCGAGCGCGTAGTGCGGCGTCGGCATGACGCCCGCCTCGGCGACCGCCGAGGTGATGAGCGCCATCTGCAGGGGCGACAGGAGCAGCTCCCCCTGGCCGAAGCCGGTCGCGGCGACGAGCGTCGGTCGGTCGAGCTGGCCTGAGTTGGAGAGCTGCGTCCGCGAGTACGGGCCGTCGAGGCCGAGGCTCGAACCGATCATGAACCGCTTCGCGTAGTCGGCAAGGCGGTCGCCGTGAACGACGTTCACAGCCGCCATCGCGAAGTAGATGTTCTCGGAGAACGCGTACGCCTGACGGAGGTCGAACTCGCCGTGCGCGTTCGTCGGCGACGGCACGGAGTAGTTGCCCCACGACGGATCGCCCTTCCACGGGCTGTCGACGCGTACCTTCTTGTTCGGGTCGAGCCCGAGCTCGAGCGCCGCGGCACCGGTGACGAGCTTGAACGTCGATCCGGGCGGATAGAGCCCGGACACCGCGCGGTCGACGAGGGGCCGACCCTGAT
>DASQXO010000167.1:0-12713 GCA_035639655.1 Candidatus Dormiibacterota bacterium | reverse complement strand
GGCGGGGCACTTAATGCGTTAGCTTCGGCACTGCCGGGGTCGATACCGACAACACCTAGTGCCCATTGTTTACGGCTAGGACTAACGGGGTATCTAATCCCGGTCGCTCCCCTAGCTTTCGCGCCTGAGCGTCAAGGGCGGACCAGAGAGCCGCTTTCGCCACTGGTGTTCCTCCCGGTATCTACGCATTTTACCGCTACACCGGGAATTCCACTCTCCTCTTCCACCTTCAAGCCCCGCAGTTTCGGATGGCCTCCCCGAGTTGAGCCCGAGGCTTTCACATCCGACTTGCGAGGCCGCCTGCGCGCGCTTTACGCCCAGTGAATCCGGACAACGCTTGGGACCTACGTATTACCGCGGCTGCTGGCACGTAGTTAGCCGTCCCTTATTCCTCGGGTACCGTCAGGTTTCTTCCCCGAGAAAAGAGGTTTACGACCCGAAGGCCTTCATCCCTCACGCGGCGTGGCTGCGTCAGGGTTTCCCCCATTGCGCAAAATTCCTAGCTGCTGCCTCCCGTAGGAGTCTGGGCCGTGTCTCAGTCCCAGTCTGGCTGGCCATCCTCTCAGACCAGCTACCGATCTTCGCCTTGGTGAGCCATTACCTCACCAACGAGCTAATCGGACGCAGGCCCCTCCCAAAGCGTCTTGCGACTTTGATCGACGTTACGCACGTCGATCACACGCGGTATTAGCTCCTCTTTCGAGGAGTTATCCCCCACTTCGGGGCAGGTCACCTACGTGTTACTCAGCCGTTCGCCACTAGCCTCAGCCCTTGCGAGCTTTGGCTCGTTCGACTTGCATGCTTTATGCACGCCGCCAGCGTTTGTCCTGAGCCAGGATCAAACTCTCCGACAAAAAGAAAACCACTCATTCCTTGCGGTCCGAGTGATTCGTCTTCGAGTTCGATCTGTAGTTTTTGACGGGCTCGCGTTACAAGGTTCCTACCACTTTTCAGTTGTTAAAGTTCTCCGCCCCGACCTCCATCCAGAACGCGAAAGCCTGGGCACCGCGACCGCCTACTTTACTAGAAACGGACGAACCGCGGCAAGCCTTCCGGGCATCGACGTGAGATTTTCGAGGTCCTCCGCGCGCCTAGGAAACAGCCCTGCGGCCCTCCAGCGCGCGGCTCAGCGTGACCTCATCAGTGTATTCGAGGTCGCCGCCGACGGGAAGCCCCCGCGCGAGACGCGTCACCTGGACGCCGCTGCCGGCGAGCAGCTGCGCGATGTACATAGCGGTCGCCTCGCCCTCGAGGTTCGGATTCGTGGCCAGGATCACCTCGCGCACGCCGCCGTTGCGCACGCGTGCCGCGAGCGGCGCGATCTTCAGGTCGTCCGGCCGCACGCCATTCACCGGTGAGATCGCACCGTGGAGCACGTGGTAGCGACCCTTGAACCCGCCCGTGCGCTCGACCGCCAATACATCCAACGGCTCCTCGACGACACAGACGAGCGAGGCGTCGCGATCGTCCGCGCGGCAGACCTCACAGGGATCCTCCTCGGCGATGTTGAAGCACACCGAGCAGTAGCGAAGCTCTTCCTTCACCGCCCGGATCGCTTGGGCGAGCGACGTCGCGTCGTCCGCGGGCGCCCGCAGGATGAAGTACGCGAGCCGCTGCGCCGTCTTCGGTCCGATCCCGGGAAGCTTGCCCAGCTCGTCGATGAGGCGAGCAAGCGGCCGCGCGAGCGCGGACGCCACGTTACGACAGTCCGGGGATGTTCATCCCGCCGGTGATGCCGCCGAGCCGATCGGCCGCGAGCTGCTTGCTCTTCCGCGTCGCGTCGGCGACGGCCGCGAGCACGAGGTCCTGCAGCATCTCCACGTCGTCGGCATTCACCACGGCCGGATCGATCTTCACGCTCTTCACTTCCTGAGCGCCGCTCATCTCGATCGTCACCGCGCCGCCGCCGGCGGTGCCGGACACCATCGTCCGGGCCAGCTCCTCCTGCGCCTGCTGCATGCGCGTCTGCATCTCCTTCGCCATGCGCTGGAGGTCGCCGAAGTTACGCATCGCTCGTCACTCTACCTCCAGGATGCGGTCCGGCCGGCGGAAGATCTCGTGCGCCGCGCGGAGCATCGGGTCGTCCGCGGCCGCGTCCCCGCGTGAGAGCACGCAGCGCACGCGGAGTCCTGGACCGACAAGCTCGGCGAGCTGACGTTCGAGTTCGGTGCGCACGCTCTCGCCGTTCACTTTGTCGCGAGCGAAGGCGTTGGAGAACGCGAGCGTGAGGACCGTTCCCGCGACGCCGACCGGCTCCGCGAGCGCGAGATGCGTCGCGAGACCCATGCTCTTCGCACGGAACCGCTCGACGATCGCGTCCCACACCGCGACGACCTTCTCGAGCGGATACGCCGGCGGCTCGGCGTTCTCCGGATCCGGACGCGCCTCGGCACGCCGCGAGGCGAGGTCGACGACGGCATTGCGCGTCGGCTCGGCCGACGACCGCCGCGGCGACTGCGATGCCGCGCGCGGCGGCGGCGTCACGGCGCGCGGCGTCTCGCGCGGGGCGGGCTCCGCGCGCGGCGGCGCCGTCTCGGCACGCTGCGGCGGCGCGCCGGCCTCGGCGCAGAGCTCGGCGATCGCGAGCTCGAGCGTCAACGAGCTCACCTCGCCGTACTTCAGCTCCACGTCGACCTCGGTCAGCCGCCGCACGATGCGCGCGAGCCGCGCCAGCGAGAACGCCGCCGCCTGACGCTTGAGCGTCGCGGCCGCGGCCTCACTCGCCTCCGGCGGAACGGCTCGCGTCGTCTGCGCGACGACGAGGCCGCGCGCGTGATCGAGCGCGCGGCGGGTGAACTCGCGCAGGTCGCGGCCGTCGTCGACGAGCCGCTCGACGAGCGCGACGCCCTTCGCCGCGTCGAGGCTCGCGAGCGCGTCGAACAGCGCGGCGACCTCCTCCGCATCCGCGAGCCCGAGCAGGTCCGCGACCTCGCGCTGGGTGACCGCACCGCCGCCGAACGTGGCGACCTGATCGAGGATGCTCTCCGCGTCGCGCAGCGAGCCGGATGCGTGACGCGCGATCGCTTCGAGCGCCGCGTCCTCCGTCCGGAAGCCCTCGCGCGCGGCG
Organism: Candidatus Dormiibacterota bacterium; assembly: GCA_035639655.1. Taxonomy (GTDB): domain Bacteria; phylum Chloroflexota; class Limnocylindria; order P2-11E; family CF-107; genus CF-107. Next base: position 9,646 of record DASQXO010000167.1, on the reverse strand, counting down.
ATCTCGCGCAGTGTCTCGACGACCAGGCGGTGCGGGATGCGGCGCAGGTCGAACCGTTGCGTCCGCGAGACGATCGTCGCGGGGACCTTGTGCGCCTCCGTCGTCGCGAGCACGAAGATGACGTGCGCCGGCGGCTCCTCGAGCGTCTTGAGCAGCGCGTTGAAGGCGTCGGCCGAAAGCTGATGCACCTCGTCGACGACGTACACCTTGTACCGGCCGCTCGTCGGCGCGAAGCGCACCTTCTCGCGGAGGTCCCTGACGTCGTCGATCGAACGGTTGCTCGCGGCGTCGATCTCGATCAGGTCGAGGAAGCGGCCCTCGCGGATCGCAAGGCAGTGATCACAGTCGTCGCAGGGCTCGCCGTCCTTCGGCTGCAGGCAGTTCACCGCCTTCGCGATGAGCCGCGCCGTCGACGTTTTCCCCGTGCCCCGCGGGCCGGTCAGGAGGTACGCGTGAGCGACCTGGCCGTTCGCGATCGCGTTGCGCAGCGTCCGCGCGACGGGATCCTGCCCGACCAGCTCGGCGAACTTCTGCGATCGGTAACGCAGGTAGAGGGCTCGCCGCTCACGCACTCGTTACCCTCCCAAGAAACACGGTCGTGCACCCTCCGTTGATCGCGGACCGCCGGCCACGCCCTTCGGCTTCAGCTCGGGTCAGGTCGCCCTGCGGCGCCCGACGCCGGTCGCTTAGCGCTGCTTCCTTCCGGATCTGACGCGGTTCACGTGGTGCCGTCGCACAGGACCCAACCGTCAACGCCTCCACCGAGTGACAGGAGCCGACGTGCCGGACCGCGGGAGGGACTTCGGCCCCGCTGTAGCGGATTGCGGGTTCAGGGCACCGCTAGCTCCCCGCCTAGCACGACCAAGGAGATGGTAGCGCCGGACGACCATCGGGAAGAGACTTGACTTCGGCGGAGAGGGTGGGATTCGAACCCACGGGGCTCATCGCCCACGCGCTTTCCAAGCGCGCGCACTAGACCAACTATGCGACCTCTCCTCTTAGACGGCGGAGAGGGTGGGATTCGAACCCACGAAGCTTTTGGCTTACCGCTTTTCGAGAGCGGCGCCTTCAACCACTCGGCCACCTCTCCGGGAACCAGATCCTCTCGATGCGACCCTGGTCCAACCCAGCGTCGACAAAACGAAAGGATCTGCCAGCTAATTCTAGTCGGGCGCGCGCAGCCTCTGGAACGCCTCCCGCATCAGCCGCTCGACCTCGGCGCGTCGAACCCCGCTTCGCGAGCGCACCCGATGATTGAGGCGCGGATCGTCGGCGATCTCGAAGACCGATCGCACGCCGCCCGCTTTCTCGTCCGGCGCTCCGTAGACGATGAGCTCGACGCGCGCCTGCTGTGCCGCGCCCGCACACATCGGACACGGCTCGATCGTCACGTACAGCGCACAGCCGAAGAGCCGCCACCGGCCGAGACGCGCCGCGGCCTCGCGGAGCGCCAGGATCTCGGCGTGCGCGGTCGGATCGCGATCGACCTCGCGGCGGTTGTGCCCGCGGCCAACGACCTCGCCGCCGTGCACGACCACGGCCCCGACGGGGACGTCGCCGTGCTCGAGCGCCCTGCGGCCTTCCGCCAGCGCCTCGTCCATATAGCGCTCGTCGTCGGCCACGCGCGGGAGCTGCGCGCTCTGGTCCGGCACCGACGAAAACTTAGACGAAGGCAGCTGCGGTGGTGCGCCGCCCACGGCGCTCACACACCGAGGTACTGGTGCAGCACGGTCGGGTCGGCGCGGAGGGTCCCGGCCGTCCCCTCGAACACGATGCGTCCTTTGTTCATGACGTACACCCGCTCCGCCACGCGCAGCGCGAGCGCGAGGTTCTGCTCCACGAGGAGGATCGCCACGCCGTTCTCGCGCAGCTCGACGAGGACGTCGCCGAGCTGCTCGACGATGCGCGGCGCGAGACCTTCCGACGGCTCGTCGAGCACGAGCAGCGCCGGATCGCGGAGGAGCGCGCGCGCGATCGCGACCATCTGCTGCTCGCCGCCGGAAAGTGATCCGCCGCGCCGGTCGAGCAGCGGCGGCAGCGCCGGGAATAGCCGGCCGACGCGCGCGAGCGTCCAGCGTCCGTGCCGTGCCGTGAGCAGGAGGTTCTCGCGGACCGTGAGGTCCGGGAAGACCCGCCGCCCCTGCGGGACGAGCGCGACGCCGCTCCGCGCGACGACGTGCGCCGATCGGCCGGCGAGGTCGACGTCGCGCACGCGCACCGCGCCGCCGCGCGGCCGCATCCAGCCGACGATCGATGCGACCGTCGTCGTCTTGCCCGCGCCGTTGCGGCCGAGCAGCGCGACCGACTCCTGCTCCTCGATCCGCAGCGAGACGCCCTGCAGGACGTGGCTCTCGCCGTAGTAGGAGTGCAGGTCGGCGACCTCGAGGAGCGTCATGCGATCGCCTCGTGACCGAGGTAGACCTCGCGCACCCGCGCATCCGCGCGCACTGCGCGCGGTTCTCCGTCGGCGAGGACGCGGCCCTGATGGAGCACGGTGACGCGATCGGCGAGCCGGAACACGACGTCCATGTCGTGCTCGACGATCACGAGGGTCATCTCGCGCGGGAGCGTGGAGATGAGCTCCGTGATGCGCGCGGTCTCGATCGGCGACATCCCCGCGGTCGGCTCGTCGAGGAGCAGCACGCGCGGCCCCGCGGCGAGCGCGACCGCGAGCTCGAGCTGCCGGCGCTCTCCGTGCGACAGCGCTCGCGCGCGCGCTCGCCCGTCGGCGATGCCGACGCGGGCGAGGAGCTCCGCCGCGCGCGCGGTGATCCGCACGTCGCGACGGCCGAACCACACGCCCCCGGACCGCAGCAACGCGAGCTCGACGTTCTCGCTCGCGGTGAGCTCCGCGAACAGCTCCGTGCGCTGGTACACGCGCGCGAGGCCGCGCCGCGCGAGTCGCCAGGTCGGCTCGGCCGTGACGTCGACGTCGAACAGTCGCACGCTGCCGCCGCTCGGACGCATCTCGCCGGAAAGGATGTTGAACAGCGTCGTCTTGCCGGCGCCGTTCGGCCCGATCACGGCACGCCGCTCGCCGGGCTCGATCGAGAGCGTCACGCCGTCGAGCGCGCGCACGCCGCCGAAGCGGCGCGCGAGGTCGGTCACGGCGAGCGCGGCCACGACAGGCCTCCACGCACGATGCCGATGAGTCCGTGCCGCGCGAACAGGACGGTGAGGACGAACAGCGCGCCGAGCAGCGTTTCCCAGCGCGCGCCGACGAGCGGCTGGTCCGCGAGGAACGTCCGCAGCGAGACGACGACGATCGCGCCGAGCACCGGGCCGGCGAGCGTCCCGGCGCCGCCGACGAGGACCATCACGAGCGCGGTCACCGACGTCGTGACGAACACGTCGCCTGGCGAGACGAACTGATCGAATGACGCCTGCAGGGCGCCGGCGATCCCCGCGAACGTCCCCGCCACGACGAACGCGACGAGCTTGAGCCGCGTCGTGTCGTAGCCGAGGGCGCGCATCCGTCGCTCGTTCTCGCGCACCCCGGCGAGCGCGAGCCCGAAACGCGAGTTCACCACGGCGCGCAGCGCGAGCGCGCCGACGACGAAGACGACCGCGACGAAGACATAGAAGTTCGACGTGAGGAAGAGGTTCACGCCGGAGACCCCGACGTCCGGACGCGGCACACTCGAGAGACCGTCCGAGCCGCCGGTCACCGGGATCCAGCCGAAGGCGAGCGCATGGAGCATCTGCGCGAACGCGAGCGTGAGCATGAGGAAGAAGATGCCCGACGCGCGGACGGAGAACACGCCGATGACGAGCGCCGCGATCGCCGCCGCGAGCGCCGCGCCGGGCAGCGCGACGGCGACGCTCGGGCTCACGTGCTTGGCGACGAGCGCGAAGGCGTAGGCGCCGACGCCGAAGAACGCGGCGTGGCCGAGCGAGGCGAGGCCGGCGTAGCCGACGAGGAGATCGAGACTCATCGCGAAGAGACCCGAGATCAGCATCTGGATGACGACGGAGACCCAGAACCGCTCCGGAGACCACCGCGCGAAGCTGAGAAGCAGGGCGACGAACGCGACGCCCAGGAGGATCCGCCCGAGCGAGCTCAACGACGGAGCAGACCGGCCGGGCGGAAGAGCAGCACGGCGGCCATGACCATGAAGATGAACGCGAGCGCGAACTCCGGCACGAGGAGCGCGCCGAACGTGTTCGCCGGACCGACGATGAACGCGCCGACGATCGCGCCGGAGAGCGTGCCCATGCCGCCGATCACGACGACGACGAGCGACAGGATCAGCACGGTGTCGTCGATCCCGGGCGCGAGACCGAGGATCGGCGTGCCCACGACCCCGGCGAGTCCCGCGAGCGCGGCCCCCGCCGCGAACGTGAAGGCGAACAGACGCTCGGTGTCGACGCCGAGCGCCGCGAGCATCTCGGTGTCCGCGACGCCGGCGCGGATGAGTGCGCCGAGCTTCGTCCGCTCCTGCACGAGCCAGAGCGCGATCGCGAGGGCGATGCCGAAGGCGATGAGGAACACCCGGTACAGCGGGTAGGGCTGGCCGACGACCGTGACGGACGCGTCGAGGCCGCGCGGCGCGGGGAGCGAGAGCACCTCGCCACCCCAGCACGCGCGGACGAGGTCGGCGAGGACGATCGCGACGCCGATGGTGAGCAGGACCTGTTCGAGGTGCTTCCCGCGCAATGGACGCAGGAGCGCACCCGCGACGACGAATCCGACGACGGCCATGACGAGCGGCACGACGAGGAGCGCGATCCAGAAGTCGATCGACGCGCGGAAGCACGCCGAGGTCGAGCCGCGCACGATCGTGTACGCGAGGTAGCCGCCCAGCATGTAGAAGGCCCCGTGCGCGAGGTTCGCGACGTCCATCATCCCGAACACGAGCGACAGACCGGCCGCGAGGATGAACAGGAGCGAGCCGATCGCGAGCCCGTTCAGCGCCTGCAGCACGAACTGCTCGACGCTCACGTACCGGCTCGCGCTTCGGGACTACTTGCCCGGATCGGTGACGCGACCGACCTTGTCGATGATCTGGTTCACGTACTTCCCGCCCTGATTCACGACCTGGCGGATGTACATGTCGTGGATGACGTTGTGCGTGTCCTTATCGAACTCGAACGCGCCGCGCGGCGAGTTGAACTTCACGTCCTCGAGCGCGCGGATGAGCTTCTGCTTGTCGGAGGTGTCCCCGTTCAGCTTCTTGACGGCCTCGTCGAACGCGCGCATGCCGTCCCACGCCTGCACGGCGAACACGTCCGGCAGTTTCGTGTACTCCTTCTGATACGCGTCGACGAACGCCTTGTTCTCGGGGTTGTCGAGCGTGACGGCCCAGTGGAGCGACGTGATCGCGCCCTCGGCCGCCTTCGCCGCCGCGGCATTCTCGAGGACGTCCTGCTCGGTGAGGAATCCGGCGCCGTAGAGGACGTAGCCCGCTGCCTTCATGCCGAGCTGGTCCCAGGTGGTCAGGAACTTCTGCGCGTCGGCGCCCGAATAGAAGTGGTACGTCGCCTTCGTCGGATTGTTCTTGATCTGCTGGACGAACGGGACGAAGTCGGCGGTGCCGAGCGCGGGCTTGACGTCGTCGCCCTTGATCGCGCCGCCCAGTTTCTTGAACCCTTCGGTGAAGTCCTTCGCCGATTCCTGGCCGAAGCCGTAGTTGGCGTACGAGAGCTGCACCTCTTTGAGGGCCTTCTTCGAAGCGAGGTACTCGCCGATCGGCTCGGAGATCTGCCACGAGGAGAACGCGGCGCGGAAGACGTAGGGGCTCTTGCTCGCGGGCTGATTCGCGATCGATCCCGCGGCTCGGGTGAGCCAGTCGCCGCCGGCGTTCGTGCCGATGTAGATCATCTGCGCGTTGTGGAAGACGTCGCGCAGGGCGTAGGCGATCGGCGTCGGCACGATGCCCATCACGACGTCGACCTGGTCCTGCTCGATGAATTTCGTCGCGGCCGCCTTCGCCTTCGTCGCGTCGTTCGCCTCGTCCTCGAAGAGCAGCTGGACCGGACGTCCGGCCATCGTCGGGTTCAGCTTCTTGTACAGGTTCGCCGCGTTCCGCATCGAGTTGCCGAGGTCGCTGTACACGCCGGAGAACGGCAGGATCTCCCCGATCTTGATCGTCTTCGGCGTCGCCGTCGCGGACGGCGATGCCCCGCCGCCGGTCGGCGCGCACGCGGCGGCGAGCGCCGCGCCCGATGCGAGCAGGAACTTGCGTCGCGAAAGCCGATGCGTCCGCTTACCCACCTGTCGTGCCCCCTCTCGCGCGTGGCGAATGGCTGATTCTGTCCCGCGAGATACGCGCGAGCAAGCGGCGGTGACGCGAGTCAGGCGACGCGCTCGAAGACGGTCGCGATGCCCTGACCGACGCCGATGCACATCGTCGCGAGGCCGACTTTCGCCTTCCGTCGTGCCATCTCGTGCACGAGCGTCGTCGTCATGCGCGCGCCGGACGCGCCGACCGGATGGCCGAGCGCGATGGCCCCACCGTTCACGTTCAGCTTCTCGCCGTCGATGCCGAGCTCGCGCACGCACGGAAGCACCTGCGCGGCGAAGGCCTCGTTGAGCTCGACGAGGTCGACCTGCGCCATCGAGCGATCCGCGCGCCGCAGCGCGGCGCGTGTCGCCGGGATCGGTCCGATGCCCATGTAGTCCGGATGCACGCCGGCGACGGCGGACGCGACGATCCGCGCGAACGGCACGAGCCGGAGCTCGCGGGCCTTCGCCGCCGACACGATGAGGACGGCGGCGGCACCGTCGTTGATGCCGCTCGAGTTGCCTGCTGTGACCGTGCCACCGGCGCGGAACGCCGGCTTCAGCTTCGCGAGCTTGTCCAGCGTCGTATCGCGACGCGGATGCTCGTCTCGCTCGACGCAGCTGCCATCGGCCAGCCGCACCGGCACGATCTCCTCGACGAAGCGGCCCGCGTCCTGTGCCGCGACCGCGCGCCGGTGGCTTCCGAGTGCGTATTCGTCCTGCTCGTCGCGCGAGACGCCGTAGCGCTCGGCGACGTTCTCGGCCGTCTCGCCGAGGCCGATCGGGTGGTAGCCGAGGTCGACCATCCGTGGGTTCACGAGACGCCATCCGAGCGTCGTGTCGTACAGCGTCCGTTCCCCGCGCGGGAACGCCTCGGAGGGCTTCAGCATCACGAGCGGCGCGCGCGACATGCTCTCCACGCCGCCCGCGACCACGACGTCCGCCTCGCCGGTGCGGATGCGGCGCGCCGCGTCGTTCACCGCCTCGAGGCCGCTTCCGCAGAGGCGATTCACGGTCACGCCCGGGACGGTGTCGGGGAGGCCGGCCAGGAGCAGGCCCATCCGCCCTACGTTGCGGTTGTCCTCGCCGGCCTGGTTCGTCGCGCCGAAGACGACCTCGTCGACGTCGTCGCCGCGCACGCTCGCGCGCTCGAGCACGGTGTGGATGACGAGCGCGGCGAGATCGTCGGGACGGACCTCACGAAGGGCGCCGCCGTAGCGCCCGATCGGCGTGCGCGCGGCGGCGACGATGACGGGGTCGCGATCGTCCACGGCTCAATTGTCGCGCGTGTGGGCTCAGCGGCCCTCGAATCGCGGCGCTCGCTTCTCGAGGAAGGCGCGGACGCCTTCGGCGTGGTCGCGCGATCGACCGGCCTCGTCCTGCAGGCGAGCCTCGAGCTCAAGGAACTCGTCCAGCGAAGGCTGCGCCGCGCGCTCGAGCGCCTCCTTCGTCAGGGCGAACGCGTGCGTCGCCCCGCGGCCGAGTTCGCGCGCGAACGAGCTCACCTCTTCGGCGAACGCACTCGCGTCGAACACGTGCGTCACCAACCCGATGCGGAGCGCATCAGCCGCGCTCACGGCCTCAGCCGTCAGCAAGAGGTCGAGCGCGCGTCCGAAGCCGACGAGGCGTGGCAGGAAGTACGCGGCGCCGGCGTCGGGGACGAGGCCGACGCGCGACCAGCCGGTGCGGAACGACGCATCGCTCGAGGCGACGCGGATGTCGCACGCGCACGCGATCGCGAGCCCGGCGCCGACGGCCGCTCCGTTCACCGCGGCGACGACCGGTTTCCGGAGCGCCCGGATGGCGCGAACGATCGGGAAGTAGCGGCGCCGCAGCTCGTCGCCGAGCCGCGGGAGGCGGTCCGACAGCACCGCGGCGGCGTTGTCCTGGAGATCCTGGCCGGCGCAGAACGCGCGGCCGGCGCCGGTGATGACGACGCAGCGGATCGCGTCGTCGGCCGTCGCGGCGAGCGCGCGCGCGAGCGCCGCGGTCGTCGCATCGTCGAGCGCGTTCAAGACTTCGGGTCGCGCGAGCGTGATCGTCGCCACGGCTTCGCGGACGTCGCTCCGGACGGTCACCGTCCCTTGAAGTCCGGCTTCCGCTTCTCGACGAATGCCCGCGTGCCCTCGTCCTTGTCTTCCGATGCGAACAGGAGGTAGAAGGCCTTGCGCTCGAATTCGAGTCCCGCGTCGAGCGTGCTGTTCGCGACGAGGTCGATGGCTTCGATCGCGAGCCGGATCGCGAGCGGCGGCTTCGCGGCGATCTCGCGGGCGAGCGTCTTGGCGTCCTCGAGCCACGACTCCTTGGGCAAGACCCGCGCGACGAGGCCGATCTCGCGCGCCTCCTGCGCCGAGACGCGCCGGCCGGTGAGGATCAGGTCCATGGCGCGGTACTTCCCCACCACGCGCGTGAGGCGTTGCGTCCCGCCGGCGCCCGGGATGATCCCGAGGTTCACCTCGGGCTGCCCGAACTGCGCCGTCTCCGAGGCGACAATGATGTCGCAGACCATCGCGAGCTCGCACCCACCGCCAAGCGCGTAGCCGGAGACCGCCGCGATCAGCGGCGTCTCGACGCGCCGAATTCGCTCCCACCGCGTCGTGAGGGCGTCGCGCAGCATCGTGATCGGCGTCGCCTCGACGAATCCGGTGATGTCCGCGCCCGCCGCGAACGCCTTGTCGTCGCCGGTGAGTACGATCGCGCGCACGCCCTCGTCGGCGTCGAGCGACTCCAGCCCGGCGACGAGCTCGTCCATGACCTCCGCGTTGAGCGCGTTCCGGACCTCGGGCCGGTTGATGCGGACGAGCGCGATCGGCGGCTCGCGTTGCACGATGACGAGCGGCATCGACGACCTCCCTACGTGTGGGCGCTCAGTCTGGCACCGCCTCGAGCCACCCGGGCTCGGGCAGTCCGAGGCGCCGCGCCGCCCACGCCAGCGTCGCCTTCAGCTGCCGCCGCTGGATCGAACGAAGCCGCGGAAGGCCGGCCATCGGCGGGCGCCAGGCGCGGTCGGCGAAGTATCCGGCGATGCCCGCGATCGACGCGTCGAGCGCGTCGGCGCGAAGCGGGAGGACCTCTTCGTACCAGCGAAGGACCCGCTCCGGCTGCGGGCCGCCCTCAGCGGTGACGGCCTGCGCGAACGCGGCCACGTCGAATTCGACGGGGCCGGCCGACGCGAACGGCCAGTCGAACATCACGAGACGATCGCCGAGGAGCCGCACGTTGTCCGAGCGGGTATCGAAGTGGAGCAGGGCGAACGGCCGAGGGATGCGGGCGAGCGCGGCCTCGCGTGAACGAAGGATCGGCAGCGCCGTCGCGAGCCAGCGCGCCGCCTCGCGCGTGTGACGACCCGCGAGCCCGGCGGTTCGCGCGATCTCGCCGCTCCGCGAGAGCCGTTGCCAGTAGATGCCGAACGCGTGGTGGGTG
>DASQXO010000166.1:0-9157 GCA_035639655.1 Candidatus Dormiibacterota bacterium | reverse complement strand
TGTCGCTATCACGCGGCGGCTTCTTCTCAGAGAAAGGAATTTCAGCCTTTTCTGGGTAAGTCAGTCGATCAGCACCTTTGGGGATCAGCTGACCCTGGTTGCGCTCGTCGCACTGACCTGGCAGATAACGTCATCAAGTCTCTTCACTGCCCTAGTTGTGATCTTGTCGACGATTCCGCATGCGATCTTTGGCTTCTTTGCTGGCCCTATCGCCGATGGACTCGGCCGCAAGCGCGCCCTCGTGATCTGTGATGTTGTCCGAACCGGTTGCGTTGCGCTGATTCCGATAGTTGTCGCTTGGGGCTCGCCGCTCGCTGTAATTTTCTTGCTTGTGTTGATTGCTGGCATGGCTGCCGCTCTTTTCACTCCAACCAAACTGGCTCTGCTACCGGACCTCGCTCCAGGCACGGAGCTAGCCCGTGCGAACTCTGTTGTTCAGGTATCGGATCGAACCATCGAAATTGTTGGCAAAGCCGTCGCCGGGATTGCGTTCGTACTGCTCGGCACGCAGGTATTCGTGGTGGATGCGGCCACCTTCGCGCTTTCCGCATTGTTGCTGTCCCGGATTCGGCTCTATGAAATGCCGCCTGGTTTTCCAAGACTCCGAAACTTCTTCGCCGATGCAGCGACGGGGCTGCGGGTGTTGGGGGAGAACGCAGTCCTTTCTGCGAATCTAGTTTTTTCACTTCTCGCGCAAGTCAGTCTCGCCGTCGCAAACACGCTCACGCCCGTTTATCTATTCCGAGAGTTCGCCGCTTCGGCGGACGCCTTTGGCTTTGCCGAGGGTGCCTTGGCGGCCGGCGCTGTGGCGCTGAGTGCGATCGCACCGACGCTAATCTCGCGGGTCTTCAAAGGTCGGCTTGTGATCGCAGGATTCGCTGTTTACGGGATCGTGCTCGTGATGCTGTGGAGAGCACCGACGCTCAATCTCGCGTTTTTGCTCTTCTTCTTGCTGGGCGCCGCGAATGCGCTGTTCCTGATACCCAACATCACGATCTACCAGGAACACACGCCGGCTGAAGTACGTGGTCGGGTCTTCAGCACGCGCTACGCGCTGCTAAATCTTGTCTGGCTGCCGGTAATGGTTATCAGCGGCGCGCTCGCCGAGCACATCAGCGCGGCGGAACTGATCGGTGTCGCCGGTGCCTTCACCCTCCTCGTCGCTATCGCCGGCGCGTTCATCCGCAGCGTCCGCGACGTCCGTTAGCTCGCCCGTCCGCTAGCGTTGACAGGTGTTCGCAAAGGGGTCAATACTTCGCCTTCGCGGCACCGGTGGATGGCAAATCGGAGCGAAAGACGGGGAATTTGGGAAGGAACCGTACAGTTGGCACCGGGTCAGATCGTCGTCGCTGACGACGATGCGTCGATCCGCTCGCTCCTCAAGCAGTTGCTGACGGACGAGGGATTCAACGTCGCGGAGGCCTCCACCGGCGGCGAGGTCGTCGACCGCGTGAAGTCGGATCACCCAGACCTGGTGATCATGGATATCCGTATGCCCGAGGTCGACGGCCTCGAGGCGCTCTCGCGCATCAAGGCGACCTCCCCCCAGACCGCGGTCGTGATGATGACTGCCTTCGGCACGTCGAACGTCGCGATCCGCGCGATGGAGCTCGGCGCATTCGATTACATCACCAAGCCCTTCGAGCTCGACAAGATCATCCATACCGTCCGGCGGTGCCTCGAGTACAAGGAGCTCACCACCGAGGTCCAGGTCCTTCGTCAGGAGATCAGCTCGCTCGTCCAGACGGAGCGCATCGTCGGAAACTCGGCGCCAATGCAGGAGGTCTACAAGACCGTCGGCAAGGTTGCGAAGTCCGATGCGACCGTCCTCGTCACCGGTGAAAGCGGCACCGGCAAGGAGCTCGTCGCCGAAGCCATCCACTACAACTCGAACCGCCGCTCCGGCCCGCTCGTGAAGGTCTCCTGTGCCGCACTGCCCGAAACGCTCCTCGAAGCGGAGCTCTTCGGTCACGAAAAGGGGTCCTTTACCGGCGCCCTCGCGATGCGCAAGGGCCGCTTCGAGCTCGCGGACAAGGGCACCGTCTTTCTCGACGAGATCAGTGAGATCACCGCGTCCGTGCAGACGAAGCTGTTGCGCGTGCTCCAGGAGCGGATCATCGAACGCGTCGGCTCGTCGGTCGCGATCAAAGTCGACATCCGCGTCATCTGCGCGACGAACCAGGATCTCGGGAAGCTCGTCGAGGCGAACAAATTCCGCGAAGACCTGTATTACCGGCTGAACGTCATCTCGATCCACATGCCGCCGCTGCGTGACCGGAAGGAGGATGTGCCGCTCCTCGTCGAGCACTTCCTGGCGAAGCACCGCTACAGCGCGACCGCGCAACCGGCGGCGATCTCCGAGGAGGCGCTGAACCGCCTCATCGCGTACGACTGGCCGGGCAACGTGCGCGAGCTCGAGAACGTCGTCCAGCGAGCCGTCGTGCTGTCGCGCGGACAGATCATCACGAGCCGCGAGCTTCCGTTCGGCGACGACAGCGACGAAGACGACGACGAGGACGGGGAGATCCCGACTGAGCGTTCGTTCTTCAAGCGCAGCGTCGCGCAGTTCGAGAAGGACCTGATCATGAAGGCGCTACGCGATGCCGGCGGGAACCGCAGCAAGGCCGCGGAAATGCTGGGGATCTACCGGCGCCTGCTGTACGCGAAGATCAAGGAGTACAAGCTCGAGGGTTACCCGCCCAAGGGCCGGTAAAGGAGAGCTCGTGGGCACGCTCCGCTTCGGTATTCGCGCGTTCTTCCTCGGACTCGTGCTCGGCCTTCTCGTTGCTCCGCGCCCCGGCTGGGAGACCCGTCGCATGCTGCGCGATCGCTTCCTCGCGTTCGTCGATTCGATCGCCGAGCTGCTCGCGTTGCCGGAGGAACCGATCTCGCTTCCCGAGCGGACGGGACCGCGTGGCGCGTAAGGCGAACGCGCCCCGTCTCGCCATCGTCCGGATGCACGAAGCCACCGGGTCCGCCAGGCAAAGCTGGATCGCGGCGGTCCGCGCCGCGATCGATCAGGCGCGCGGCGAGATCGACGGCCACGAGATCGTCGGCTTCGAAGTCATCCGCTTCGCCGGCGACGTGAACGGCCGCGCGATCCGCGCGTATCGGGCGACGGTACGCGTCGCGTATCGAGAGGACGCCGCGCCACCGAAGAAGGGCTAGTCCTCAAAAGCCCCACCTGTCCTGGATGTTGACAAGCGATGCCCGTCGTTCGCACAATGCGCGTCTCCTCACCCGCTCGATCGGGAGGGAGGCAGACAGGGGAGGCGGGAAACCGCATGAGTCAGCTCGATCTTCAAGATGGACTCACGCGCCTTCTCATCCAGAACGAGGGTGAGGTCATCGGCAGATTGCGGCTGTCGGCCGCGGAGGCCGCGCGCGTCTGCAACGTCACGCCGCGGCAGCTCATCTACTGGACCAAGAAAGGCATCATCAAGCCGTCGCCGCACGACGAGCACGACTACGACATCTACGCGATGGAGCGCGTCATTCGGATCCGCCAGGCGCTCGAGCGCGGCTACTCGCTCGAAAAGGCGGCCCAGGTCGTCGAGCGTGAGATGACGGCGCAGCGCGCCGAGCTCGAACGGCTCAACGCGATGAGCGCCGAGGAGCTCGAGGGCGAGCTGCGCGGTCGCCTCGAGCGCCTCGAGGAGCGGGTCCAGCAGCTGCGCCGAACGCTGCCGGCCTCGCTCACGCTCGCGCGGCTGCGGCGCGCTGTCGGCGCGCTCGACTCGCTCGAGCACTCCGGCACGCTCCACCCCACGGCGTCGAACGGCGACACGGCCAAGGCGGTCGCGGTCCGTCTCTCCCGCGCCGTCGACGAGCTGGAGATGCTGCTGCGCGAGGTCCAACCGGCGACCGCGTAGACCGCGGCAGGCATCATGGTGCGGTGCTCACGGCACGCGGCCAGCTCGCGCTCACCGCGTCGAAGCTGACGCGCGCGGCGCTCCGCGCGACCGGACGCGGCGCCACGACGCTCCCCGGACTCGTCGCCCTCACCCTCCATCCGGGCGTCGCCGGCGAGATCGCGCGGCGGTTGCCCAAAGGCACGGTGCTCGTGACCGGGACGAACGGCAAGACCACGACGAGCCGGATGCTCGCCGACGTGGTCCGGCTCGCCGGCTGGCGCCCCGTCCACAATCGCTCCGGGTCGAACCTCGCGCGCGGCATCGCGACCGCGCTCGTCACCGAGGCGAGCTGGATCGGTTCGCCGCGCGCCGACGGCGCCATCTTCGAGGTCGACGAGGCGTCGATCGTCGCCGTCGCGCGGCTCGTGCGTCCGAGCGTGCTCGTCATCACGAACCTCTTCCGAGACCAGCTCGACCGCTACGGTGAGCTCGACACCGTGGCGCGCCGGATGCGTGACGCCGCCGCGGCACTGCCGCCGGACGCGCGGCTCGTGCTCAACGCCGACGACCCGATCGTGAACCTCGTCGGTGAGAAGTTCGCCGGCGGCGTCATCCGCTTCGGCATCGACGACGATCGCGTCGCCGGCGCGCTCGCGCAGAACGTGAGCGACCTCACCCACTGCCCGCGCTGCCGCGCGCGGTTGCGCTACGACCGCGTCGTGCTCGGGCATGAGGGCGACTACCGCTGCCCGAACTGCGGCTTCGCCCGGCCGCGACCGGAGATCGCTGCGACGCGCGTCGATGTCGACGGCGACGGGACGCGCCTCGTCCTCGGCGCTGGCGAGGGCGCCATCGTCCGCGTGCCGCTCGCCGGCGTCTACAACGCGTACAACGCGCTCGCGGCGATCGCGGCCGCGCACGCCCTCGGGATCGGCGTCGACGTCGCCGCGCGCGCGATCGGGGCGTTCCGCCCCGCCTTCGGCCGGCTCGAGCGCGTCGACGCCGAGGGGCGGCGCCTGCGCCTCGTGCTGGTGAAGAACCCCGCCGGCTTCAACGCCACGGTCGGGGCACTGATCGGCGCGCCCGGATCCGTGCGCCTGCTCACGGCGTTGAACGACCTGGACGCTGATGGGCGGGACGTGTCGTGGATCTGGGACGCCGACTTCGAGGCGCTCGCGCCCCGCGTCGACTGGGCCGTCGTGAGCGGGCTGCGCGCGCGCGACCTCGCGCTCCGCCTCAAGTACGCCGGGCTCGCCGCCGAGCGCATGAGCGTGGTGGACGGCTATGAGGCGGCGGTCCAGGACATGCTGGGGCGGAGCCGGCCCGGAGATGAGGTGACGGTCCTCGCGACCTACACCGCGACGCTCGCGCTCCGGCACACGCTCGCGAAGCTCGGGTACGCGAAGGAGTTCTGGGAGGACTGATGGACCTGCGCATCTGTCATCTGTACGGCGACCTCATGTCCATCTACGGCGACCGCGGCAACGTGCTGACGCTTCGGCGTCGCGCCGAGTGGCGCGGCATCGGCGTCGAAGTCGAGACCGTGAGCGCCGGTGATCGCCTCGACTCCGAGCGGTACGACCTCTACTTCTTCGGCGGCGGCCAGGACGCGCAGCAGGACATCGTCGCGGCGGACCTCGCCGGCTCGAACGGCGACGCGGTCAGGGACGCCGTCGCGGGGGGAGCGGCGGTCCTCTCGGTGTGCGGCGGGTACCAGCTCCTTGGTCACTACTACCGCCCCTTCGAGGGTCCCGAGCTGAAAGGCGTGAGCGTCCTCGACGTGCACACCGTCGCCGGACGCCGGCGCTTCATCGGCAACGTGCTCGCGACCGCGGAGCAACCGCTCGTCGGTTTCGAGAATCACTCCGGGCTCACCTACCTCGGTCCGGCGGCGAGACCGCTCGCGACCGTCGTCGTCGGCGCGGGCAACAACGGTGAGGACCGGACCGAAGGCGCGGTGCAGGGAAAGGTCATCGGCACGTACCTGCACGGCTCGCTCCTGCCGAAGAACCCGTGGCTCGCGGATCGCGTGATCGCGTGGGCGCTCGAGCGCCGGCATGGTCGCGTCGCGCTCGCCGCGCTCGACGACACCTTCGAGCAGCGCGCGCGCGAGTCGGCCATCGCTCTCGCCCAGCGCCGCCGGTAGTACCAACCGCTCGTACCATTCGCGCCCTCGCGTCGCGGCCGTAGCTTTCCGCCTGCCATGGCGGGTCGTCTCTTCCTCCTCCTCGTGCTCGGCGCGGCGCTGCTCCCATTCCAGCCCGCCGTGGCGCGCGCGGACGACGGCCCGCCACGGACGCTCCTCTCCGCGGCGGACCGTCTCCGCCCCACCGAGACGATCGAGCGGGTCGCGACCGCGGACGTCGTCCATCTGCTCGTCACCGTCGCCGGCTACGGCGCCGATCCGCACGACAGCCGCTACTGGCAGCCGATCTACAACGCGACGCCCGACTATCGGCACGTCCAGTTCGGCGACGGGTTCGGCCAGTACGACACGCGTGGCTCGCTCGCGGCCAACGGCGATCGTCTGCGTCAGGCGATCCAGCGCTCCGTGCGCGAGGACGATGTCGACGACGTCCGCATCGTCGCGGTCTCGCAAGGCGGCGTCGTCGGCGCCGAGGCGTTCCGCTCCGGGCTCTCCGCCGGCGACGGCGTGTCGACCTTCACGACGATCGCGTCGCCCGTGAACGGCTCGACGACGGCGCGCGTGGTGCTCGGCGCCGACGCCGTCGCGACGCGGGCCGGCGCGCACGCCGAGCTCGCCTCGCTCGTCGCGCCGCTCGGCGTCGGACTCGACGATCCGGCGCTGCACGACCTCGCCGAACTCCGCGACTTCACGCCGCCGCCCGGCGTTCAGTACCGCCAGTTCTATGCGGAGATGGACGAGCTCGTGTTCGACCGCGACGCGAGGGTCGGCGCGTCGACGGCGCGTACGCTCACGCCGTTCGCGCCTGGCGCGCACGGCGGACAGCTCAACGACCCGAGAACGCTGCCGATGGTCGTCGACGCCGTCCGCGGCAGGGACGTCGTCGTCCCGGCGGCGGAGCGCCACGCGGCCGACTTCATCGCACCGTTCGCCGACGTGATCCGCCACGTCGCCTTCACGGCGCTCGCGGTCGTGTTCGTCGTGGCTGCCGTTACCCTCGCGTCGGCGAAGCACCTCCTCGCCCGCATCCCCGCATGGCGCACCTAGCCCGCGTCGAGCGCGGGCAGAGCCTCGTCGAGCTCGCGCTGACCCTGCCGGTGCTGCTCGCGCTCGCCGCCCTCATCGTGACGCTGTCGCTCGTCGGCGTCGCCCGGCTCGCGACGGAGAACGCGGCGTCGGAGGCCGCACGCACGCTCGCGCTCACGAACGACGACGCGCGCGCCACGGCGACGGCGTTGGCGGCCGCCGCACCGCTCCGCGCCGATCTCGTCGACGTTCGCATCGAGCCGAGCGCGCGATCGCTGCGGCCGCGCGGGAGTCTGATGCGCGTCGTCGTCGGCTACCGCCTGTCGCTGCCGCTCGCGTTCGCCGGGTTCGGCGACATTCGGATCGAAGGCGTCGGTGTGCGTCGCATGGAGTACCTCGATGTGCCGTGATGAGCGCGGGCAAGCGCTCGCGCTGCTCGTCGCCGTGCTCGGCCTCGCCGCGGTCGTCGTCGCGTCGCTGATCGAGGCGGACGGCCGCCTCCTCCGGCACCTTCACGCGACGCGGGCCGCGGAGGCGGCCGCCGAGGCCGCCGGCGGCGTCGCGGCGGACGCGATGCTCCAGCTGCGCGCCGACGCGATCGCGGAGCATCGCTCCGTCGACGCGATCCGCGGCGCGCTGGCGGATCCGGGCCTCGCCGTGCGCGCGGAGCTCGCCGCGCGCGAAGTGCTCCGACCGCTCGACGCCGACCTCACGCGCCTCGAGCTCACGCGCCGCTCCGACGAGCTCTCCGCGAAGGTGACGGTGCGCTCGCGCGGCGCCGACGGGCTCGCGCGCGTCGGCGTCCGCTCGCCGTGATCCGCCTGCCATCGGTCACGACCGGATTGCTGCGCGACTCGACCCGGCAGCGGCTCGCGCTCGTCGGCTGCGGCGCCGTCCTCGCGCTCGCGGTGCTCCTCGCGCCGCGTGAGCCCACGGTCGCCGGACCGGCGCCGGATCTCGCGCCGTCGCTCGTCAACGGCGGCGTCGCGTTCGTCCTCCCACACGCGTGGCTCGCCGCGCCACCGCCGCCGCTCGTGGCGAACGATCGCGTCGACGTGCTGGCGTCGAGCGTGGATCGCGCGAGCGGAGCCGCGATCGCCACGAGCGATGCACGCGTGCTCCGCGCCGAGCCGGACGCGATAGTCCTCGAGGTCACAACGGATGATGTCGCCGCGCTCGCGATCGCGCGCGCTCGCGCCTACGTGCTCGTCCTCGTCCTGCGGCCGCGATGAGGGCGGCGCTGATCCTCGGCGGCGACGATCTCCGCCACGCTGCCATCGCCCTCGGGCTGGACGACGAGCCGCTGCATCCGGACGTCGTGCTCGTCGACGCGGACGACGACGAGGTCGTCGAGCGCGCCGCGGCGTTCCCGTCGGTGCCTCGTGTCTTCGTCGCCGAGCGCTCCCGCGCGAGCCTGCTGCGGGCGGCCGGCTACGCGTTCGTCGTGGAGCGTCCGGTCGCGCCCGCCTCCCTCGGTCCGGTCCTCTTCGCGATGGAGCGGTCGCGGCCGCAGGTCGCGCGCGTGATCCTGTTCTGCGCCGCCGCGGGCGCGACCGGCCGCACCTCGCTCGTCGCCAACCTCGCGCTCCGCCTCGCGCGGTGCGCGAGCGTCGTCGCGGTCGACGCGACCGGTACGGCGGCGCTGTCGTGGCGACTCGGCGCGCGGGTCGCGCCCTGGGCGGACATCGCCGCGGTCGGCGCCGATCTCGGCGAAGCGCACGTACGGCTCGCAGCCGCGGAACGCGACGGCGCCCTGATCCTGGGCGGGAGCGGCGCCCCGGACGGCGCGCTCGTCGCGCGCGTCGTCGAGATCTGCGCGGCGTGGAGCCTCGTGCTCGTCGACGCGCCCGCCTATCAGCCCGGCCCCGAGCTCGTGGCGCGCGCGGACCGCGTCCTCGTGTGCGCGAACCCGGACCCGGCGTCGGTCGCGGCGACCTCGGCCCTCCTCGCCGAGCTCGAGAACGCGGACCCGCATCTCGTCGTGAGCCAGGTCGAGCATCGCGACGCGGGCCGGATCGCGGCGCTGTTCGGTCGACCGGCGTCCTGCCTGCTGCCCCGCGACGAGCCC
Source organism: Candidatus Dormiibacterota bacterium (assembly GCA_035639655.1). Classification (GTDB taxonomy): domain Bacteria; phylum Chloroflexota; class Limnocylindria; order P2-11E; family CF-107; genus CF-107. The sequence goes on along the minus strand of DASQXO010000166.1, from coordinate 63 downwards.
TCGTGCCGCGACGCGCTGCAGCGCCGCGGCCCGAGCGGCGGCCGGCTCGGACGCGCGTACGAC
>DASQXO010000165.1:0-6007 GCA_035639655.1 Candidatus Dormiibacterota bacterium | reverse complement strand
CGCGTCGTCGGCGGCCGTGCCGCGTATCGACGCCGTAGCGACGAGACCGTATGAACGCGAGTCCACGGCGAGCAGCTGCGCGGAGCCGAGCAATCCGCTCGGGGACGCGAGCGCGAAGACGCGACCGCCGTCGGGCGTGAGCTGCAGCGCGTACACCGAGCGCTTCGCCTGCAGGCGGCCGATGACCGCGAGGCGCTGCGTGTCGATGAGCAGGATTCCCGTGCCCGCCGCGCCGCGCGCCGCGTAGAGCGTGCGGCCGTCGGGCGACAGCGCGATCTGCGTCACGGTCCCGAACTCCTTCGCGTCGGCGACGAATCCGAGCGACGCGATCGCCGCGTCGAGGTCGGCGAGCGGATCGTGCTCGCGCGAGAGGGAGGGGCCGCTGTCGGCGTCGAGGCTCGCGCGCGCGACGACGTCGAGCGTGCCGGTGTCGAGCACGAGGACGCCGACGGGCCCGCCGGCGGAGCCTTCGCTTCCCACGGCGTAGACGCGCGACCCGTCGGGAGAGAACACGAGACGCGCGCTGGCGGAGAGCCCCGGCGTGTCCTTCAGCTCGACCTTCACGCGCCGCGTCTCCTTGCCGTCCTCGACGTCGAACACGATCAGCTCTCCGCTCGGCGTGAACTGGAACAGCCGGCGGTCATCGGGCGCCATATACACCGGCGAGTCCTCGACGCCGGGCGTGGGGATGGTCCCGATGACGCTCGCCTTCGTGACGTCGACGATCTTGATCGCGTCGACGTCGCGCACGTACGCCTTCGACCCGTTCTTCGACAGCGCGAACTGATACGGGCTCTGCAGGCCCGCGACCTGACGGAAGGCGCCGGGCTTGTGGATGTCGAGGATCCGCATCGCCCGCGTGTACTGCACGAAGGTGAATACGAGGGTCTCGTTATCGGGCGCGAGCATGGCCCAGGGCTGCGATGCCGGGACGGACACACGCGCGCGCTCCTGCAACGTCGACGGGTCGTACGCGACGAAGCCCGAGCCCGAGGCGACGAGGATGCCGCGGTCGAGCGCGTTGGTCTGCATCGGGAACGCCGCGGCGAAGATGACCGCGAGCACGGCGGCGAGCGCCGTCCACGCGGCGCCGCGGAGCGATGGGCGAGCGCGCGCGGGCGCGCGCTCGGAGCGGGCGCGCTCGATGTCGCCGCGCAGGCGCGCCAGGAACTCGGGCCGCGGCCCGCGCTCGCGCGACACGTCGAGTGCGGACGCGACGCGCGCGAGCTCGGCGCCGTCGCGCTCCCCGCGAAGCTCCTCGTAGTCCCGCTCGTTCTCGTTCACTCGCCCACCCTTTCACGAAGCGTACGCAGCGCGCGCAGCAGCAGTTGCTTCACTGCGCCCTCGGATCGCCCGAGCGCGTCGGCGACGTCGGTGACCTTCATGCCCTGCACGTAGCGGAGCACCACTGCCGTCCGCTGCGTCTCGGGGAGCCGCTCCACCGCGGCCCAGACCTCGAGGTGCGTCCGCTCGTCGGCGCCGGGCGGATCGAGCGAGGCGATGAGCTTCGCCCGCTCCTCGTCGCGCCGCCGGCGCCGGAAGTCGTCGACGATGAGGTTCCCCGCGGTCCGGTAGAGCCAGGCGATGCGCGCCGCCGGCGCGGCCGGAAGGCGCCGCTCTTCTCGTACCGCCCGCAGGAACGTCTCGCTCACCACGTCCTCCGCAAGCGCCGCGTCGCGCGTCCGGGCGATGGCGAACCGGTACAGGCGCTCGGCGCACTCTGCGTAGAGCGCCTCGATCACTGACCCGGCGCCTTCACGCTGTCTTTCGTAAGACGGATCGGGGTAACGGCTCACGGGAGCCGGTAGCGGTCGCCGTCGCGTGCGAGGAGGCCCTCGGCCGCGAGACGCAGCGCCAGGGCGGCGGTCCGCGGGTCGTCGACGCGGCGGGCAAGCTCGCGCGCGTCCATCGCGCCGGCCGAGCGCGCGAGCAGCCGTAGGATCCGACCGCGCACCCGTCGCGTGCTCGACGCGAACGGGGCCTCGCGGCGACGCTTCGCCGGCGGCCCGGCGCCCCTCGCGCGACAGACCGGCCGTAGCGGGCACGCTTCGCATCGCGGAGCGCGGGCCGTGCAGAACAGCGCGCCGACGTCCATGAGCGCGTGATGCCAGCGATCCACACCGCGTCGCGGCATGTGCGTTGCGTCGAGCGTGAGCGCTTCCCGAGGCGTCGCCGCCCGTCCGAGCAGGACGCGGCCGAGGACGCGCCGGATATTCGTATCGGCGAACGCGACGCGCAGCCCGAACGCGAAGCACGCGACCGCGCCCGCCGTGTACGTGCCGACGCCGGGCAGCGCGTCGAGGCCGGCGAGATCTCGCGGCAGTCCGCTTCGGTTGGCAAGTGCGATGCGATGCAGATCTCGCGCGCGGCGGTTGTATCCGAGCCCGGACCATTCGCGCAGCACGTCGCCGAGCGACGCGCGGGCGAGGTCCGCGAGCGTCGGAAAGCGCCGCAGAAAACGCCGATACGCGGGGATGACGCGCGACGCCTGCGTCTGCTGGAGCATCACCTCCGAGACGAGGATCGCGAACGGATCGCGTGTCTCGCGCCACGGAAGAACGCGTCCGGATCGCGAATACCAGCGGAGGACGCGCGACGAGAGACGCATCGCGCGCAGCGTATGTCGGCGAACGCTCGCTCGCACCTTTATCGAATCGCGCCTTCGTTTCATCGCCATGCGGGCTGGCATGCAAATCGCATCCAAGCACACACGAAATGGGAAAAAACGGTGCCCTCGATCCGCAGAGCGTCGCGGTGGCGGCGCGCGCCATGCCCGATGCCGCGGGCGAACAGCGGATCGAGAAGAAGCTCGGCTCGATCTGCTCTCCGGTGCGGATAAAGATCCTTCGCGCGCTGATGCAGTCGGAGCTGGCCGCCGGTGATCTCGCGATCGTCATCGGACGCAGCGCTTCGGCCACGAGCCAGCATCTGCGAGTCCTCCGCGACGCGGGCATCGTCGCGGCCGCGAGGCGTGGGAACGTCGTGCGCTACAAACTCGCGAGCGGCGTTTCTCCCGAGCTCGTCGCCTCGTTCGCGATGCAGCTCGACGCGGCTTAGCGCGGCGGGAGTATGGTCAGCGGGTCGACCGGCACGGTGCCCTGCAGCACCGCGAAGTGCAGATGCGCGCCGGTGGTGATGCCGGTGAGGCCGATCACGCCGATCACCTGACCGCCGGTGACGGTGTCGCCGACGTGGACGGTCGGCGGTCGGACGGCGTCGTCGAGGTGCGCGTACATCGTCACAAAGCCGTCCGCGTGGACGATGAGCACGATCATCGCGCCGTCGGAGAAATGCCCGACGAACGAGACGCGCCCGGGCGCCGCGGCGACTACCGGCGTGAAGAGCGGCGCGGCGACGTCGATCGCCGGATGGAAGTGCGGGTACGTGACGCCGCGATAGAGGAGCGGCGGCTCGAGTCCGAGCGTGCTCGGTCCGAAGCCCTGGCTGAGGACGCCCGCGGCCGGCCAGGTCCACGCGAGCCGGCCACTCGGCGCGTTCGGTACGAGCTTCGCGACGACGTCGAGGAGCTCCTGGCTCGCGCGCGCCTGGTCGTCGGCGAGCTCGGCGACGACCTCGACCTCGGCCCGGGTCCGCGCGGCGTCACCCTTCCCCTGCGCGTCGACGAGGCGCTGCGCGCGCGCCTCGAGCGTGGCCACGGCGTCCCGCTTCGCCGCGATCGTCTCGGCGAGCGCCGCGACCTCCGCGGCGTCGCGCTCGAGCTTCGCCCGCTCGTCGGCGAGGTCGGCGCGGAGCGCCAACAGCCGCGCGACGCTCTCGCGCCGCTGGGTCTCGATCTCCGAGAGCTCGGCGACGCGGACGAGGCCGTCGATGATCGAGCCGCCGGCGAGGATCTCCTCGAGCGGCGTCCGGCGCGCCTGGCGGTATTCCGTGCGAATGAGCTCGTCGAGGTGGCGCTGCTCGCTCGCGAGGTCCGACTCGGTCGCGGCGAGCTGGCGCATCGTGTTCGAGCGCTCGTCCTCGAGCGCCCGTTGCCGCGCGTCGAGCGCGTCGAGTTCGGCGGCGAGGTACTTCCGCATCGCCTGGACACGCTCGAGGAGCGAGGTCGCCTGTAGCGCGTCCTGCGCCGCCGCGATCGCGGCCGCGGTGCTGGCATCGATCGCGCTGGCGGCACTCGTTGACGACGGCGACGGCGAAGGTGTGTTCGTCGCCGACGGGCTCGCGGAGGGCGTCGGCGAGGTCGAGGCGGCGGGCGACTTTACGGGCGACGCGCTTGCAGCGGGCGGCGTCGGCGAGGTCGGTTTCGGCGAGACGGTTGGCGTCGGAGACGGCGAATCGGCCGAGGCGGGCACCGCGACAAGCGCGAGGACGGAGCTGCAGAGGACGAGCGTGACTACGGCACGGGTGAACACCGCGGGAAGCGTATGGGAGCCGAGGCTCCACTCCAGAGAAGAGGCTTACAGCCCGCTCGGTCGGAACACGGCATCTCTTTTGCTCGCTCGGCCGGAGAGAGGACGATGAGGTAGTGCCGGGAGACCGCGTCGCCCGCATTCGCGAGCCGGTCGCGGAAGGCCAGGTGCTCGCCGGCCGGTATCGGCTGCTCGAGCGGGTCGGCGAGGGTGGCGTCTCCGACATCTGGCGCGGCATCGACGAGCGGCTCGGTCGCGAGGTCGCGATCAAGCTGCTGCACGAAGACACCGACGACGCGTTCCGCCGCCGCTTCACCGACGAGGCGCGACGCGCCGCCGCGATCTCGCACCGCAACGTCGTCACGGTGTATGACGCCGTGGCCGACGGCCAGGCGTTCATCGTCATGGAGCTCGTGCGCGGCACGACGCTCGACGAGCTCGTCCGCCGCAGCGGCGCGCTGTCGCTCTCCGAGGCCGCCGGCATCGTCGCGCAGGTCGCCGACGCGCTCGACGCCGCTCACGCGCGGGGCATCGTGCACAGCGACGTGAAGCCGTCGAACGTCCTGATCGACGACGAGGGCGTCGCGAAGCTGACGGACTTCGGCATCGCGCGCGCGGTCGAGAGCGGACCCGACCACGAGCTCGTCGGCACGCCGCGCTACGTCGCGCCGGAGGTCGTGCGGGGCGAATCGCCGTCGCCGCGGAGCGACGTGTACGCGCTCGGGCTCGTGGCGTACGAGCTCATCGCCGGCATGCCGGCCTTCGGCGGCAGCGACACGCAGCAACTGCTCCGCGAGCGGCTCGAGACGGTGCCGCGCGTGCGCTCCGCGCGCCTCGGCGTGCCCGCCTCGGTCGATGCCGCGATCTCGCGGGCACTCGATCCTGATCCCGCCCGGCGCTACGCGAGCGCCGGCGCCTTCGCCGACGCGCTCATCGCCGCCTCGCGCGGGCGCGACGCGACGGTGACGGCGTTCCCGGTGCGCGAGCGTGAGCCGCTGTACGACCGTCGAACGATCCTCGTCCTCGCCACGGTCGTCGCCGCGCTCGTCGCGCTGTACCTGTTCTTCAAGACCTTCGGCGCGGCGGTGCCGATCGCGCCGGTGACCGTGCCCGACGTGCACGGCAAGACGTACGCGGAGGCGGCGCAGATCCTCTCCTCGCGCGGGCTGCAGGCGCGCAGGGAAGATCGCGTGTCGTGGGACAACGTCGGGAAGGTCGTCGACCAGTCGCCGGCGGCGAACGCGACGGCGCGAGGCGGGGACGTCGTCACGCTCGCGGTCGCGGCCGCGCCGAAGACGCCGGATGTGCGCGGGAAGTCGTTGAACGACGCGGCGGTGGAGCTTCGGCGCGCCGGCTTCGCGACCTCGGTGCAGTGGGCGGTCGATCCGTCAGCGCGCGGAACGCCGGGTACGGTGACGCGCCAGGATCCGCCGCCGGGGTCGGATTTCCAGCGCGGGCAGCGCGCGACGGTTTACTTGATCGGGCCGGTCACGGGTGAGGGGGAAGGTAAGAAGGAGAAGGACTAGCAGATCGGGGCGGCATCGGCGCGGGTAATCTCGTTTCGTGCGTAAGCGCATCGTCGATGCGTTGCTACGATCGCCGGAGCCCTCGATCCGGTGGAGAACGCGCGTACACGTCCT
>DASQXO010000164.1:0-7529 GCA_035639655.1 Candidatus Dormiibacterota bacterium | reverse complement strand
TCTTGTTCCGGATCGAGTCCCTTCGCCCTCGCCTCGGCGGCGAGCGCAAAGAGTCGCTCGCCGACGCCGTCGGCGTGCTCGTCGACGGGTGGCCGAACCTTGACGCGCTCGGCCCGCTCGAGGAGCCGTTCGGCCATGAAGAGCGCGGGGAGCGACGCCGGCACTCCGGCGAGCACCGACTTCGGCGCCTCGGATTCGGCGCGCTTCAGCTGCTCCCAACGCGTGATGTGGTCGGCCCCGGCGTACGCCTCGTCGCCGAAGACGTGCGGGTGCCGGCGCACGAGCTTCTCCGCGAGCCGGCGCGCGACCTCGTCGATGTCGAACGTGCCCTCCTCGGAGGCGATCTGCGCGTGGAGCAGCACCTGGAGCAGGAGGTCGCCGAGCTCGCCGGCGAGGCGCGCCGCGTCGCCGTCGTCGATCGCGTCGAGCGTCTCGTACGCCTCTTCGAGGAGGTACGGCCGCAAGCTCGCGTGCGTCTGCTCGCGGTCCCAGGGGCAGCCGTCCGGAGCGCGGAGCCTGCCGATGAGCGCCGGGAGTTTCAGGTAGCTCGCGAGGGCGGTCTCCGCATCCGTCACGGATTCGGGAACTCGAGCCCAGGGATCAGCCGCACGACGTTGAGTCGCGACTGCTGATCCGCGTACCACAGCTTGTACGCGCTCTCCTGGATCTTCTTCTTCTGGTCGTCCGTGACGTCCTTCTTTTCCTTCGCCAGGATCTTGTAGATCGCGACGTCACCGGACGCGCTGAGGCTGTGCTGATCGGTCCGCTCGCCGACGTTCTTGGCGAAGACGTCGTCCGCGATGAGCTTGCTCGGGAGCATCGAGCGCGTCACCCACCCGAGGTCGCCGCCCTTGTCTTTCGTGTCGGTGTCGGTGCTGTTCGCCTTCGCGACCTCGCCGAAGTCCTGGCCCTTGTTCAGCGCGTCGATCACCTGCTGGAGCTTCTTCAGGCCGGCCGAGTAGTCCTCGAGGCTCGTCGACGGTCCCGGCGTCGGCACGTTCAGGACGATCTGCGCGAGGTGCACCTGCTCCTGCGGCGACTCGATCGGCGCGTTCTTGGCCTTGTCGGTGTAGCGGTCCTGCAGCAGCATCGTCCGCGCCGCCACGCGCAGGTCCTCGAGCGTCAGGCCGGCCGCACGCGCGTTCGCGTACAGCGGCGTGTCGGTGACCGCCCGCGTCTCGATGCGTCCGATGACGTGGTAGCCGAACTGCGACTTCACCGGATCGGAGACCTCGCCGTCTTTCAGCGCGTACATCGCGTCCTCGAATTCCTTGACGAAGCCCGACTGCGTGCTGACCCAGCCGAGGTCGCCGCCCTGGTCCTTCGAGCCGGTGTCGGTCGAGTTCTTCGCCGCGAGGTCCTTCCACAGCTGGTCGTTCTTCGGATCAGCCTTCAGCTGCTTCGCGATGTCCGCCGCCTTCGCCTTCGCGTCGGCGTCCGCCTTCGCGGTGTCCTTCTCCTGCGGGTCGGGCGGGATGAGGATGTGACGCACGTGCAGCTCGCTGAAGTCGTGCTGCATGGCCGCGTCGATCTCGTCGCGCGACGGCACGGCGTTCTCCTCCCGTGCGACGGTCATCAGCGTTTGATCCGTGAGCAGGCTCTCGAGCGCGCTGCGCTTCACGCTCGCGAGCGCGGCCGACACCTGCGGGTCGCTCTCCTGCTCCGGGGAGAGGCCGTACTGCGCGAAGAAGCGCGCCTTCTCGAGCGTGTAGCGGCGGTTGAAGTCGCGCATCGGGATGACGCGATCGCCGATCTTCGCCGCGGGCATGAGGTTCGCGTCGTAGTACGACGAGGCCGCGGCCCATCCGACCAGGCCGAGGACGAACACGAGCAGCGTCGTGAACAGCGTCAGGTAGATGAGCTGCTGGCGCCGCTCGCGCTGCCAGCGCGCCAATCGCTGCCGACGGGAGAGGCGTGGAAGCGGGATGCGTCGTGCCATCGGGGACGACGTTCAGTGTATCGGGACGCGCATGCCGGAACGGGCGATGCGCCTTACGCGATCGCGCGGTACACGGCGGCGGTCCGCGCCGCGGCGTCGCTCCAGGAGAACAGGCGGGCGCGATCGCGTCCGGCCTTCGCGAGTCGCTCCCGGCGCGCCGGATCACCCAGCACCGCGATGAGCGCGTCGGCGAGCGCCCCTGTGTCATTCACGGAAACGAGCACGCCGGCGTCGCCGACGATCTCGCTCACGCCCGGCGCATCGAAGGCGACGACGGGCGCGCCGGCGACCATCGCCTCGAGCGGCGTCAGACCGAAGCCCTCGAGGAGCGCGGGGTGCACGAGCGCGTCGGCGCCGGCGTACAGCGCGGCGAGCAACGCATCGTCGATGTAGCCCACCGTCACGACGCGCTCGCGGGGCGCGCGCTCCGCGTCGAGCGCTCGCCACAGGTGCGTCGCGAGCTTGCCGAGGTCGCCCGCGACGACGAGCCGCACGTCGGGATGACGGCCGGCCGCGGCGCGGAAGGCCGCCGCGAGCGCGGGCATGTTCTTGCGCGGATCGAATTGGCCGACGTAGAGGACGTACGGCGCCGCGATGCGCAGGCGCTCGGCGACGGTGCGCAGCGCGACCTCGCGCGGCGGCGGGACGAACGCCGGATCGACGGCCTCGGGGATGACGTGGACGCGATCGGCCGGGACCCCGAGTCGCTCGACGACGTCCACGCGCGTCGCGTTCGACGGCGCGATCACCGCCTCGGCGCGCGCGGCGAGCGCGTACTGGATGCGGTGCCCCAGCGCGGCGTAGGGGAGCCGCAGGTAGTGCTCCGGCCAGCGGAGCGGCGCGAGGTCGTGGATCGTCACCACGGCGCGGAAGCGTCGCGCGGCGGGGAGCGAGAGCTGGAGCGAGTGGTACACGTCGCAGCGGTCGAAGAGCTCGATCGCGAGGAGCGGCGCATCGAGCACGAGCATCGACAGCTCCGGCCGCGGCGCACGCCAGGTAGGGAGGTCGCGATGCGGCGGCAGCGGCTGCGCGTCGGGCGGCGGGAAGTTGCGCAGGCGCAAGAGCGTGAACTCGATGCCCTCGGGCGGCGCCGCCTGCCACGCCGCAAGGAGGTTGCGCGCGTAGCGCCCGATGCCGCGATGGCGCGCAACGGTCTGGAGGTGTCGCGCGTCGAACGCGACGCGCACTAGAGCCGGCCGGTCAGGGCCCGCCAGCGGAGCTCGAGCACGCGGGGCCACGCCTCCATCACGATGCGCCGCGTCATCTTCGACTTTCCGCGCCGGCGATCGCGGAAGATGATCGGCACCTCGCGCACGCGCGCGCCGGAGCGGAACGCGCGGTACAGCACCTCGATCTGGAACACGTAGCCCTCGGAGCGCAGCGTATCCAGGTCGATGCGCTCGAGCGCGGCGCGCCGCCAGCAGCGGTAGTTGCCGGTGAGGTCGTGGAACGGCACGCCGAGGATCGTGCGCGCGTAGAAGTTGCCGCCGCGGCTCACGACCTGCCGCAGCGGTCCCCACCCGACGACGCCGCCGCCGCGCACGTATCGCGTACCGACGGCGAGATCGGCCGATTCGGTGGCACGGCGAAGCTCCGGGAGGTATGACGGATCGTGGCTGAAGTCGGCGTCCATGGTGTAGATGCGCTCGTACGGTCCGGCCAGCGCGACGCGGAAGCCATGCACGAGGGCGCGGCCGAGGCCCTCCTTCGCGGCGCGGTGGAGGACGCTGACGCGGCGATCGCGAGCCGCGATCGCATCCGCGAGGGCGCCGGTGCCGTCCGGCGAGTTGTCGTCGATCACGATGACGTTCGCGTCGGGCAGCGCCTGCAGGATGCCCGTGACGATCGGCTCGAAGTTCTCGCGCTCGTTGTACGTCGGAAGGAGGACGACGTCCTGCGTCAGGGGGACCTCAGCGCTTCGCGAAGAAACCGCGGATGCCGTCGGCGACGGACTCGAGCTGCGCGTCGGTGAGCTCGGGGTACATCGGCAGCGAGAGGACTTCGTCGGCGAGGCGCTCGGTGATGGGGAGGCTCCCGCGCCGCAGGCCGAGCTCGGCCGCCCCCTGCTGGAGGTGGCACGGGATCGGGTAGTGCACGCCGGTCCCGATGCCGCGGCCGGCGAGGTGCTCGCGCAGCGCGTCACGCTTGGGGGTGCGGACGACGTAGAGGTGGAAGACGTGCTCCTCCCCGCGGGGCAGCGGCGGGCGCGCGATGGGCAGGCCGTCGAGGAGCTCGTCGTAGCGTCGCGCGATCTCGCGGCGCCGTGCGTTCCACGCGAGGAGCCGGCGGAGCTTGATGCGCAGCACCGCGGCCTGGAGCTCGTCGGGCCGCGAGTTGTAGCCGAGGAGGACGCTCTCGTACCGCGTTCGCTGACCGTGGTTGCGCAGCAGGCGCAGCTCGTCCGCGAGCGCGTCGTCGTTCGTGGTCACCGCGCCGCCCTCGCCGTACGCGCCGAGGTTCTTCGAGAAGTAGAAGGAGAACGCGCCGGCCGATCCGCCCGAGCCCGCGCGCGTGCCGACGTCGAGCATCGCGCCGTGCGCCTGGCACGCGTCCTCAACGATCGCGACCGACGTCCCGCGCAGGCGCGCGAGGGGAACGGTGCGACCGAACAGGTGCACCGGCAGGATCGCCTTCGTGCGCTTCCCGACTCGCGCGAGCGCGTCGTCGACGTTCATCAGCGCGGTCGCCTCGTCGACGTCGACGAAGACGGGCACAGCACCCACGGCGCGGATCGCCTCGACGGTCGCGAAGAACGTGAACGACACCGTGATGACCTCGTCGCCCGGTCCGACCCCGAGCGCCCGAAGCGCGAGGATGAGCGCGTCGGTGCCGTTGCCGACGCCGACGGCGTGCCGCGTGCCGACGAGCGTCGCGAACTCCTCATCGAATGCCTCGCAGTTCGGACCGAGGAACAGGTGCATCGAGGCGAGGATCTCGTCCCACGCGGAGGCGACGTCGTCGCGGATCGTCTCGTACTGCGCGCGCAGGTCGACGAGCGGGATCTGGCTCGTGGCGACGGTCATCGTCGAGACACTATCGAGCGAAGTTCCTGGCCGCACTCGCCGCATCGGGGGACGGAGCCGACGAGCTCGACGCGGTGGCGCAATCCCCGCGGGCAGACGTAGCGCGCGACGTGCCCGGGGACACCGGTGACGAGCGCGAAGTCCGGGACGTCGTGTGTCACGAGCGTGTGGGCGCCGACGAGCGCCCAGCGCCCGATCGTCCGGAGCGGATCTCCGCAGAGGACCGTCGCGTGCGCACCGACGCGCGCGCCCTCGCGGAACAGCGTGCGGCCGAGGGTCCAGTCCTCCGGTCCCTTGAGCTTCCCTTCCGGCGTGATCGCCGCCGGATCGAGGTCGTTCGTGGTCGTGCAGTGCGGCCCGAAGAACACGCCGTCCTCGGCGACGACGCCGCGGTACAGCGACACGCCGTTCTGGATCTTCACGCGATCGCCAACGACGACGTCGGCGTCGATGAACACGTTCGTGCCGATGACGCACTCGCGGCCGATGCGCGCGCCGGCGAGGATGCGCACGTTGCTCCAGATCTTCGTCCCCGCCCCGATCTCCTCCGTCTCCACAAGCGAGCGGGACGACGCGTGTATGTAGACGTCGGCGCGGACGCTCATGCGACGACGGATGCCTCCGAGCCGGCGCGGCCCGCGTCAGGAGGCGGAGCGAAAGAGGTCATGCCGTCCGCGCTGGTTCGGCGTATGGCACTCGAGTCCCGTGCTCGCGCAGCGAGCGCATCGCGGCCTCGAGGACTCGCACGACTCGTAGCCCCGCGACGCCGTCGGAAAGCGGCTTGCGATTCCGGCGGATCGCGTCGATGAAGTCGCGGACCTCGATCTGCAGCGCCTCGGTCGCGGCGATCCGCGGCGCGTGGATGTCGCCGGCGCGATACGAGCGCCGCAGCTCATCCGCGTCCATCTCCTGCACGCCGTGGTCGAAGACCTTCACCTTCTCGGCGACCTCGACGTCGTCGTACACGATCATCCGCTTCGATCCGACGACGGTCATGACGCGCCGCTTCCCGGGCGCGAGCCACGAGAGGTGCGCGTGCGCGATCGCTCCGGAGGGGAACCCCATCTCGAGGAACACGACGTCCTCGATCGCCGGCTGGATGTAGCGCGCGCCGGTGCAGGAGACCCACTCCGGCTCCTCGTCGAGCCAGTACAGGACGATCGATACGTCGTGCGGGCCGAGGTCCCAGAGCACGTTGATGTCGAACTGGTGCAGGCCGAGGTTCACGCGCTGCGAGTCGACGTAGTAGACCTTGCCGAACTGGCGCGACTCGAGGATCTCGCGGACCTTCGTGACCGCGGGGTTGTACACGAACGTGTGGCCCACGGCGAGCACGCGATCTGCGTCGCGGGCGCGAGCGACGAGCGACTCGGCCTCGGCGACGGTGGCCGCGAGCGGCTTCTCCACGAGGACGTGCTTGCCGGCGGCGAGCGCCTCGCTCGCGAGCTCGTGATGCGTGCTGACCGGCGTGGCGATGCAGATCGCGTCGATCGCCGGATCGGCGAAGAGCTCGCGGACGCTGCGGGTCGTCCGCACCGACGGATAGCGCTTGCGGATCGCCTCGAGCCGCCGCTCGGAGAGATCGCAGACGGCGACGGCCTGCGAGCCGGGCGCCTCGAAGAAGTTGCGCACGAGGTTCGGTCCCCAGTAGCCCGCGCCGACGACGGCCACGCGAAGCGACCGCTCGGTCATCGCAGCGCCGCTCGGAGCTCGTCGCGGATGCGCGCCGCCGACGCCGCGTCGAGGCGGAGCGACTCGAGCGCGCGGCCGGCGTTCTCGCGCATGTCCGGCTCGGTGCGCGCGCGGAGGAACTTCTCGTTGTCCGTCGCGAGCGCCGGATCGATGCACTTCGCGAGCGACGCGAGCACGTCGTTGCGGATCGACGCCTCGAGCGGCGCGAAACGGTCCCAGCGGTCCCGGATCGCGCGCGCGTACGCCGGCCTGCCGGCGGGGACGCGGACGAGCTCGCGAAGAAGGAGCGACACGTCTTGGTCGCGGATCGTGCCGTCGAGGAGGGCAGCGACGTTCACCTCGACCGCCTTCGCGTCGCGGAACGGCGCCAGCGCGAACATGAATCGCTGCTCCTCCTGCACGTCCGTCAGAGAAACGTGCTTGCGGTGGGCGAGGTAACGCCGCTGCAAGTCGACGTCGCCGTGCGCGGCGGCGACGCCGGCGAACGCGAGGATGACGTCGGTGTCCAGCGGCCTCCCGTCGAGGTGGCCGTCGATGCGCCGGCGAGCCTCGGTCACGGTCTGCTCGTCGCCGGCCAGGACGCCGAGCGCGCCGATGACGATCGGGCGCAGCTGCCGGTCGTCCTCGCCCTCGTTCGGACGCGCGTCGTAGCCGAGCCGCTCGAGCTGCGGGCGGAAGAGACGCGTGACGAGCGCGGCAAAGCCGGCGCGCTCGGCCTCTGACAGGACGTAGCTGTGGATCCACCGGAGCCGCTCGTACACCGCGGAGAGGACGACGCGGTCCTCCTCGCCGTCGAGCGCGTCGAGGAGGCGCAGGAACGTGGACACCGGCCGCACGCCGGCGCGCACGAGCGCCCACTGATCGTCGACGAGCGA
>DASQXO010000163.1:0-8627 GCA_035639655.1 Candidatus Dormiibacterota bacterium | reverse complement strand
GTGGATCCTCGGACGTGCCGGTCGCGCGCGCGAGCCCGCGCTCGCGCTCGTCATCGGCGCGGCGCTGATCCTGGTCCTCGGCGTGATCCCGGTCGTCGGCGGGCTGATCATCTTCGTGGCCGTCCTGCTCGGTCTCGGCGGAATTGCCCTGTCGATGGGCGGGCCGCGCGAGCGCATGGCCGCGGCGGCACGCTGACTGCATCCTCGCCGCGCATGACCATCACCGTCACGTTCCTGCTCGCGGCGATCGCGCTCATCTGCGGCATCCTCATGCTGATCGGCGGCCGGTTCGGACGCGTGCCGCTCGCGGCGATCGCCGTCATCTGCCTCGCGATCAATCAGCTCGGCATCATCAAATAGCCGGACCGTCCTAGTACCAGGCGACCCTTCGCGAGCGTTCCCCGGCCTGGCTGCCTTGACTAGGATGCGGCGAACGTGCCGGAATCCTGGCACCTCATCGAGGCCGGCGTCGCGACGGCGGCGCACTTCGCGGGGATGACCGACGCCCCGGAGGCCCTCTTCGCCGCGGTCGGCCCCCTCGCCTCGCCGGCAAAGCACGTGCGCGTCCCGTTCGTCCCGCGCGAGCAGTGGCTGCGTGCGGCGCGCGAGTCGTGCATCGGGCTCGCGGAGGCGGTGCGCATGGCGCTCGCCGCCGAAGCGCGGCCGCTCATCCTCGGCGGCGAGTGCTCCGTCGTAGCCGGCAGCATGCCGGGCCTCTACCCGCGGCTCGATGACGTCGTCCTCGTCTACATCGACGCGCACGGCGACTTCAACACGCTCGCGACGACGCCGTCGCACTTCGTCGGCGGCATGTGCCTCGCGCACGTCTGCGGCAGGCACATCGGGCCGCTGCTGTGGGCGGGCGTCCGCGCGTTCCCCGAGCGGCAGGTGTGCCTCGTCGGCGCGCGCGAGCTCGATCCGGGCGAGCGCGGCAACCTCGAGCGCTCGAACGTGCACCGCTTCGCGTTCGACGATCGCGTGAACGAGACGCCGGCGGCGCTCGCGGCGCTCCGGCGGAAGCGCGTCTTCGTGCACCTCGACCTCGACGTCGTCGATCCGGCCGAGATGTTCGCGGTCAACTTCCCGGTCCCGCGCGGCGTGTCGTTCGAGGCCCTCGGCGAGCTCATGCGCGGCATCGCCGGCGTGGCGACGATCGTCGGCCTCGAGGTCTGCGCCTACGATCCGCGCAAGGACCCGAAGCGCGAGCTGCCGTCGCGTATCGCCGCGGCGCTCGCGCCGCTCCTTCGCGTCGCCGTCCCGGAGTAGCAGCCGGCCGACCGTCTCAACGGTAACGTCGCCGCCGTGAGCGTCGGGTCTAGGGCCGGTGGAAGGACGAGCGGCGCGCGCGGGTCCCGAAGATGAGCGACCACATCGCGAGCGCCCGCGCGTGGGTCCAGGCGGCGATCCGGGCCGCATCCGCCGCCACCGGCGACCGCGCGGTGACGACCTCCGCCGTCGCGGCACGCGGCGCCGGCGGAGCCTCGGCCGGCCGCGACGCGACGCGGGCGAGCTCGAGCGGGGTCACGTCGGGCATCCGCAGCATGAGGCGCTCGGCGTGGACGCGCGCCGCGCGAGCGGTCGCGATGTGCTCGCGCGGATGCGGCGGCGGCATCGGCAGCAGCGCCGCGCCGCAGAAGCGGCACACGTATCCGCGCCCGCCGATGCGCTCGGCGCGCGACGGCAGCGACGAGATCCGCCGGCAGCGCGGGCAGGTCAGCCCGTCACTCACGGCCGGTGCCCGGCAGGACGCCCGGTGCGAAATCGAATTCCCCCACCCATGCCCCCGCGCATAAGGATATTTCGAAAGCGAGCCGGTGGAGGTATCAGTTCGCGCGTGCGGGGTGCGTGAAGTAGGCATGCCGGCGCGGCGCCGGGACCCGAGACCGAAGAGCCCCGCCGACGAGGCGGGGCCCTTCCTGCCGGAGCGTGTCGATTTGAACCTAGTCGCCCGCGTGCGTGTAGCGGATCCGCGCCTCCGCCAGCCACTCCTCGAGCACCTTCGCGAGACGCGGCTCTCTGCCGCGCGCGGCGTCGGCGCCGAAGGCGGAGTCGGATCGGATGCCCTTTCCCATGCGCGCGGGCTTAGCCGGCGTCTCGCGACGCTCGACCTTTCTGACGCGTGCGTTCCGATCGCGCATGGTTTTCACCCTCCTGGTTTTAGACGTCGGCGTACAGGAAGTACTCGTACGGGTGCGGCCGCAGCGCGACCTGCTTCGCGCTGTCGCGTTTGAAGCTGAGCCACGCCTCGATGAGATCCTCGGTGAAGACGTCGCCGCGGAGCAGGAAGTCGCGATCGGCGTCGAGCGCCGCGAGCACTTCCTCGAGCGAGCCCGGCGTCTGCTTGATCTTCGCCTTCTCCCCGTCCTCAAGTTCGTACAGGTCGGCGTCGATCGGCTCGGGCGGCTCGATCTTGTTGATGACGCCGTCGAGGCCGGCCATGAGGCACGCCGAGAACGAGAGGTACGGGTTGCACGATGGGTCCGGTGCGCGGAACTCGAGCCGCACCGCGTCCTCACGCGTGAAGTACACCGGGATGCGGACGCAGGCGGAGCGATTGCGCTTCGAGTAGACGAGGTTGATCGGCGCCTCGAATCCGGGCACGAGGCGGCGGTAGCTGTTCGTCGTCGGCGCGGCGAAGGCGAGGATGGCGGGCGCGTGCTTCAAGAGCCCACCGATGTACCACTTGCCGGTCTGCGACAGGTTCGCGTAGCCGCCCTTCTCATAGAAGAGGTTCTTGCCGTCCTTCCACAGGCTCTGGTGCGTGTGCATGCCGGAGCCGTTGTCGCCGAAGAGCGGCTTCGGCATGAACGTCACGACGTAGCCGTTCTTCGCGGCGACGTTCTTGATCACGTACTTGTACTTGAGCACGCGGTCCGCCATCTCGACCAGCGTCGAGTAGCGCATGTCGATCTCGGTCTGGCCCGCGGTCCCGACCTCATGGTGGTGGACCTCGACGTTCACGCCGGACGCCTGCAGCGCGAGCACCATCTTCGAGCGGAGGTCCTGGAGCCGGTCGGTCGGCGGCACCGGGAAGTAGCCCTCCTTCGCGCGCGGACGGTGCGCGAGGTTCGGCGTCGTGTTCTTGCCCGAGTTCCAGATGCCTTCTTCGGAGTCGATCTCGTAGTAGCCGAAGTTCATGCCCTGATCGAAGCGCATCGAGTTGAAGATGTAGAACTCGACCTCGGGACCCCAGTACGACATCGTCGCGATGCCGGTCGTGGGCAGGAACTTCTCGGCCTTCTTCGCCACGTAGCGCGGGTCGCGGGTGTACGGCTGGCGCGTGATCGGGTCGACCACGTCGCAGACGAGGTTGAGCGTCTTGATCTCGAGGATCGGATCGATGAACGCCGACGTCGCGTCGGCGACGAGGAGCATGTCGCTCTCGTTGATGTGCTGGAAGCCGCGAATGCTCGATCCGTCGAAGCCGATGCCCTCGCTGAACAATCCCTCGGACAGCTCCTCGACCGGTATGGAGAAGTGCTGCCACTGACCGGGGAGGTCGACGAAGCGAAGGTCGATGATCTTGGTCTCGGTCTTCTTCGCGAGCTCGATGACGTCCTTCGGGGACACCTTCGGCGTCGGCGGCGCGGCGGTCGCGGGTCTCTCGGAACGCTCAACAGTCAATGCCATTACTGGCTCCCCACTCCTTTCGCCTCGCAGCGAATCTCTCGATCGATGAGCATCGGCGCGCCGGATGCCCGTCGCAGTAGCGCTTCAGAGACGGAAGGGTTGCGAATCGGAAATGGCTGAAATTCGGCACTTTTGCCCCGGCACACGGTCTGCTCCAGGCCGCGCTCGTGCGGGGGCTTCTCCAGGTGCTGCGGCTGCCGCTTGCGCTCGTGACGGCGGCGGTCGCGGTCGCCCTCGTGCTGCAGATCATGGCCGGGCTGAACGGCGTGATACCCGAGCGCGATCCGCACGAGCTCGCGCGCACCGCGTTCGCGTTGCTGCTCCTGGACGCGCTCGTGCTCGCGTGGATGGCGCTGCTCCGGCGTCCGGTCTAGCGATCCAGCGGATCGTCAGGGCGCGCGGAGCGGAATCTCCGGCACGCCGAGCCCGGCGAGACGTCGCACAAGTTCGACGATGTCCTGCGGCACGCCGCGCACCGTCGCGACGGCGTCGTGGAGCGGCACGACCGCGACGTCGTTGCCGCGCGCCACGGGCAGTACGCCCGACTTGCCATCGTGCACGAGGTCCACGGCGGCATCACCGAAACGCGTCGCCCACAGGCGATCGGTCGGCGTCGGCGAGCCGCCGCGCTGGAGATGTCCGAGGACGACGGCGCGCGTCTCGTATCCGGTGCGCTGCTCGATCGCGCGCGCGAGCGCATCGCCGATGCCGCGCTGATCGAGTCGGACGTGGCCGAACGCGTCCTTCGTCCCGGACGCGTCGCGCAGGCCGTCCAGATCGGGGAAGTCGACGCCCTCGGCGACGACGACGATCGTGTCCGTCTGACCCCGCGCGTGACGCTTCTCGAGCGCGCGCCGGATCTCGTCGAGCGTGAGCCGCAGCTCGGGCATGAGGATGAGGTCCGCTCCGCCGGCGAGTCCGCCGACGGCGGCGACCCATCCGGTATCGCGACCCATCACTTCGACGACCATGACGCGGTGGTGCGCCGACGCCGTCGTGCGCAGCCGGTCGAGCGCATCCATCACGACCGAGACCGCCGTGTCGAAGCCGATGCAGTGCTCGGTCTCCGCGATGTCGTTGTCGACGGTCTTCGGCACGCCGACGACCCGCACGCCCTCCTCGTGCAGCCACGCCGCGACGGAAAGCGTGTCGTTGCCGCCCATCGGGATGAGCGCGCCGATGTCATACCGGCGGAGGTTTGCCAGCACCTGCGCGCGGGTGCGCTCTTCCTTGCGCGGATCGGTGCGCGACGTACCGAGGATCGTCCCGCCGAGGCCGACGATGCCGTGGACGTCCTCGACCCGCACCACGCGCGCGAGCCCTTCGCCGACGAGACCGGCCCAGCCGTCGCGGAAGCCGACCACGGTGTCGCCGTAGCTCGCGGCACGGATGACGACCGCGCGGATCGCCGCGTTCAGTCCGGGCGCGTCGCCGCCGCCCGTGAGTACCCCTAGCCGCATCGCTGCCCCATGCCCTTGATGTTCAACGCGCCGTCGCGCGGCGCGAAATGGGCATGGTCGGGTACTGGCAGGAGGCATGCAAGCGATTTCCGGCGTGAGCCAACTCATCGCCGAGGTGAAAGCCTTCTTGCGTGAGGGCCGGCGCGTCTACCGAGCTTCGATCTACGGCGAGCGCCGGCCGGACGGTCGCTGGGAAGCCTGGCTCGAGTTCACGGACGCGAAGAGCGGCGATCGCGCACTCACGGCGACCGAGACGACCCAGCACGACCTGCGGCAGCTGCGCCGGTGGGCGAGTGGTCTCACGCCTGGATACGTGGAGGGCGCGTTCGCCCGAGCGCGTCGCCGCTACGGCCGCTTCGCGCCGGCCGGGCTCGCGCGGCGGCGCCCGCGCCGGACGACCGAGCGCAGCTAACGCGGACGGGCGACGTGTTCGGTCGCCGGATCGAAGATCGCGCCCAGATCCGTGCTCGTGTTGGGCACGTTGCCGACGCCTGTCGCCGGAGCGGGCGTCGCTGCGGGCGATCCGATAGGGCCGCGTGACGGCGCGCTCGCCGCAGGGACGACCGAAGCCGTCGCGGCGCTTGAGGCGATCGGCGTCGGCGATATCGCGATCGGCGTGGAGGCGGCGGAGGGGCTCAGGATCGGCGAAGCCATCGCGGAGACCGTCGCCGGCGATGTGCTCGGCGCAACCGCGACGCCGGGCGCGGGCAGCAGTCGCGCCGTCGCGGCGAGCGCGACGACCCCGAGCGCCGCGAGCAGCAGCAGCACCAGAGGCAGGATCGGAACGGCGCGCCGCGCCCGCAGCGACCGGAGGCAACGCGGGCAAAATCCGGAAACGGGAACCGTCTCGTATCCGCAGTTGCGGCAACGCACGCGCTCGCGGATCGGGGGCTCGGATCGCATCGCCGACACGCGCGCCACGCCTGCATAGCCAATGCTCGAACGGTGGACGTGCGCTCAACCGACTCATCGGCGAAAGCGGTGCACATTCGGCGCGGGCATGATGCGCGCGTGAGCCTCACCCGCGCCGTCGCCGAATTCGTCTGCGGCACTCCGGCGGCGACCATTCCCGCGTCCGTCAGAGCACTCGGCATCCGGTCGATCCTCGATGGGCTTGGTCTGTCGCTCGCTGGGAGCGCGGCGGAATCCGGCCGCATCGTGCACGCGTACCTGGCGGATCTCGGGTGCGCCGGCCCGTCGACGGTCTTCGGCTCCGCCCTGGCGACCCCGGCACGATTCGCCGCGTTCGCGAACGGGATCGCGCTCCACGCCGACGACTACGACGACACGCAGCTCGCGGTGAAGCCCGACCGCGTCTATGGACTCCTCACGCATCCGACCGCGCCGGTGCTGCCCGCGGTGCTCGCCGTCGCGGAGGAGGAAGGCGCGAGCGGCGAGGACGTCGTCCAGGCGTACCTCATCGGAACGGAAGTCGAGATGAAAGTCGCCGAAGCGATCGATCCTCGACATTACCGCGACGGTTTTCACACCACGGGCACGGTCGGCGCGATCGGAGCCGCGGCCGCGGTCGCCCGCCTTCGCGGCACCGACGTCGCGACCACGCTGCGCGCGCTCGGGATCGCGGCGAGCCAGTCGGCCGGCCTCCGCGAGAACTTCGGCACCATGACGAAGCCCTTCCACGCCGGGCGCGCGTCCGAGAGCGGCGTCGTCGCCGTCGACCTCGCGATGCGTGGCTGGACCGCGGCCGAGAACATCCTCGAGGCGCCGCGCGGCTTCTTCAGCGCGGCCGCGGGCGGCTACGCCGCCGCATCGATCGACGGCGCGCTCGGGCGGCCGTGGTCCTTCGATTTCCCCGGCGTCTCGATCAAGCCGCACCCGTCCGGATCGCTGACGCATCCGGCGATGCGGATCATGCTCGCGCTCATCGCCGAGCACGATCTCCGAGCGGACCGCGTTCGCCGTGTGCGCGTCGGAACGAATCGCAATACGCCCAACGCGCTGATCCATCACCGGCCGCGATCGGCGCTGAACGCGAAATTCAGCATGGAGTTCTGCATGGCGATCCTCCTCCTCGAGCGAAAGGCTGGTCTCGCGGAATTCACCGACGCCGTGGTCCAGCGCCCCGACGTCCAACGCCTGATCGAACGCGTCGATTTCGGCGTCCATCCGGAGGCCGACGCCGCCGGCTACGAGAAGATGACGACGATCGTCGAGGTCGAATTGACCGACGGCCGCGTCGTGAGCGGACGCGCCGACTTCGGCAAGGGCAGCCCGGCTGATCCGATGAGCGATGCGGAGATCGAGGCGAAGTTCCGCGACTGCGCGAGCTGGATCGGCGTTCCTGAGACGGCAGCGCGCGAGATCGCGGCGATGGTGTGGCGTCTGGCCGAGCTTCGCGACGTACGCGATTTGACGGCGCGGCTCCGAATTCCCGTGGCCGCCTAGGACCGAGCGGTCGCGTCATCCGCCAGAACGACGAGCGCCTCCGGCGGCAGATGCAGCGTCACGTCGGGACCCGTCACCGGGCGCGCCGCCGCGGCGCGCAGCTCCCCCTCCGGCGTGTCGAAGATGTACTCGTACTCCGCGCCCGCGTAGACGAAGGATCGGATCCGTGCGCGGACGACGTTCTCCGTCGCCGTGTCGCCGCGAACGTCGATGCGTTCCGAGCGCACCGCGAGGACGACGTGGTCTCCCGGCTTGAATCGTTCCGCCGCGATCGCGGCGGACAGCACGGTGCCGCTCGCGCCGAGCTTCACGTGCATCCGTCCGTCGGAGCGTCCGACGACTTCGCCCCGCAGGAATGAGGAGCGCCCGATGAACTCGGCGACGAAGCGAGACTCGGGACGTTCGTACACGTCGTTCGGGGGCGCGTACTGCAGCACGCGGCCCGCGGACATCACGGCGATGCGGTCCGAGATGGCGAGCGCCTCGGCCTGGTCGTGCGTGACGTAGACCGCGGTGATGCCGAGGCGGCGCTGGAGATCGCGCAACCAGAATCGCGCGCGCTCGCGCACCTTCGCGTCGAGATTCGAGAGCGGTTCGTCGAGCAGCAGCACACGCGGCTGTGCCACCACCGCGCGCGCGAGCGCCACCCGTTGCTGCTGGCCGCCCGACAGCTGATACGGATAGCGCTTCTCGAGCCCGGCGAGCTCGACGAGCTCGAGCGTCTCGCGGATCCGCGACGCGACCTCCGCGCGCGGCACCCGGCGCAGTCGCAGTCCGAACGCGAGATTGTCGAACACCGTCATGTGCGGCCAGAGGGCGTAGCTCTGGAACACCATGCCGAGATCGCGGCGCTCGGGAGGCAGGACGACGCCGCGGTCGATGTCGGTAAGGACGGAGCCGCCGACCGCGATCCTTCCCGCGTCGGGGCGCTCGAGGCCCGCGACGCAGTTCAGCGTCGTCGTCTTGCCGCATCCCGATGGGCCGAGAAGCGTGACGAATTCGCCCTGCGGGATCGTGAGCGAGACGTCGTCGACGGCTCGCACGCCACCCTCGAAGAGCTTGACCAGCCCCTGGAGGACGAGATCGCGCGGCGCGGCGCGCGCCTCAGCCACGAAGCTGCGCTCCGAGAAG
>DASQXO010000162.1:0-3731 GCA_035639655.1 Candidatus Dormiibacterota bacterium | reverse complement strand
GTGGCAAGCGTCCACCGGCGAGTGGATCCTGTTCCGTGCTTCTGACGGTGTGTTCGCGACCGAGTCTCAATGTGAACAGGCGGCCGCCGCGATCGCGGTTGCCGGCGAGCTCGACGCTGCTCCCGCGACGTTCGAGCGATCGTGTTTGCAGAATCGGTCCGGCGCGTGGGTCGTGTCGCTTCGACTGCTCTCGCACCCACTGTCGCCCGGTGAGCACACGGTCTCGCTGACAGTGACACTCGTCGGCGGAACGACCCTGACCGGAACGCAGACGATCACGGTGACGCCGCAGGGTTAGCAGTTTCGGCGCGAGGCGGTGCAGCGGGCGCGAGGCACGCGCTCTGCACCCTCGCCAAGCGTGCATATCGGCCTGCTTGCGCCGCCGTTCGTGCGTGTGCCGCCCGAACGATACGGCGGCACGGAGCGCGTCGTCGCCGCGCTCGCGGATGGTCTCGTCGATCGCGGTCACGACGTCGTCCTCTTCGCCAGCGGCGATTCACGGACGAAGGCGCGTCTCGAGCCGATCGTCGACGCGCCGGTGTGGGAGAACCGGAAGTACAACGAGAACGCGCCGTTCTGGATCCTCGCGGTCGACCGCGCGTACCGCGCCGCGGACGGCCTCGACCTCATGCACAACCACGCCGACTTCTACGCCTACCCGCTCGCGCGCCGCGCGCCGATGCCGACGATCACGACGCAGCACTGGCGCATGGACAGCCCTGAGCTCGCCGCGCTGTACGCGGAGTACGCCGAACATCCGCTCGTCGCGGTGAGCGACGCGCAGCGCAGGCCGCTGCCGACGGCGAACTGGCTCGCGACCGTGTACCACGGCCTCCCGCGCGGCCTGTACCGCCCGCGCTACGACGCCGGGTCCTACCTCGCGTTCTGCGGACGCCTTTCGCGCGATAAGGGCGTCCACATCGCGATCCAGACGGCGCTCCGGCTGGGCGTGCCGATCAAGATCGCGGGACGCCGCCCGACGGGGCTGCGCACCGACGAGGACGCGCGCGCAGAGCGCGAGTACTTCGAGCACGTGCTCGCGCCGCTCCTGCGCGAGCCGCTCGTCGAGGAACTCGGCGAGATCGGCGAGTCCGAGAAGCAGGCCCTGTACGACGGAGCGATCGCGCTCCTCATGCCGATCGACTGGCCGGAGCCATTCGGCCTCGTGCTCATCGAGTCGCTGGCCTGCGGCACGCCGGTGCTCGCCTCGCCGGTGGGCTCGGTGCCCGAGGTCATCCGTGACGGCGTGACCGGGTTCCACTGCCGGACCGTCGACGAGTACGTCCGCGCCGTCGAACGGATCGAGCGGATCGACCGGCGCGCGTGCCGGCGCGAATTCGAGGAGCGCTTCACCTCCGCGCTCATGGCGCGCCGCTACGAGGAGACGTTCACGGAGTTCCTTGGCACGCGCGAGCCGCCCGCGCGGCTCCGCGCCGTCGTCACGGCACCGACGCGGGAAACGCCTCGCGACGCCGTCCGCGGGACGAGCGCGCTCGATCTCGCGCCGGAACCGGAGATCGAGCCGGAGCGCTGGCGGCGCTACGCGCGCCACGCGGGCGAGATCCTGGCGGCGTTCGGCCTCCCGGCGGACACGCCGGGCACGCGCGGCACCGCGGAGCGCTTCCTCGGCGCGCTCTATGACGCGACGCGCGGCTACGACGGCGATCCGAAGCTGCGGACGATGTTCCCGAACGAGGCCACCGACGCGGAGCATCCCTCGGATCAGGTCGTCGAAGGACCGATCCGCTTCTACGCGCTCTGCGAGCACCACGCGATGCCGTTCTTCGGCGACGCCTACGTCGGCTACGTTCCAGGCCGCGAGCTCATCGGCCTCTCCAAGCTCACGCGTCTCGTGCGCCTCCACGCTCGCCGCTTCACGCTGCAGGAGCGGCTCGCGGCCGACGTCGCCGACGAGCTCGCCTCACTTACGCGCGCGGCGGGCGTCGCCGTTCGGCTCGAGGCGACCCACCTGTGCACGCAGATGCGCGGCGTGAGCGAGACGTCGTCGCTGACGCGGACCATCGCCTGGCGCGGCGCGTACGAGCGATCGGACCAGCTGCGCAAGGAGTTCCTCCGGCTATGCGGGATCGACTCGACGTCGCCGTAGTCGCGCCGCTCGTCGCGCCGCTGCGCGCCGCGACCCCGTACGGCAATCACGTCCTCGTCGTCGACCTCGCGCGCGAGCTGGCTGCCCGAGGCCACCAGGTCACGCTGTACTGCGCCGCGGAGTCCGAGCCGATCGACGGCGTCGAGCGCGTCGAGATCGCGGTCAGCCGCGCCGCGCGGCGCGCGTTCGTCCTCCTCGACCCCGACCGTCCGCCGATCCCCGCGATGCACGACGCGTTCGCGCGGCTGTTCGCGCGCGTCCGCCGGGGCGGCCACGACGTCGTGAGCCAACACGCGTTCGACGCCGAGGCGATCGAGCTCGCCGAGGGACTTCCGGTCCTGCACACGCTCCATCTCCCGCCGTTCGTCGCGCGCGTGGTGCAGGCCGCGCGCGAGACGAGCGCGCCACTCGCGGTCGTCTCGTTCGCGATGCAGCGCGCCTGGCTCGGCGCCGGTGTCGCGACGACCGTGGTGCCGAACGGGGTGCCGGACCGGCCGGCGCTGCGCGCGAGCGTTCGGCGCGTCGCGCTCGTCGCCGGGCGGATCTCGCCGGAGAAGGGGACCGCGACCGCGATCCGCCTCGCGCGGCGCGCGGGGCTGGCGCCGCTCGTCGTCGGCGAGCCGTACCACCGGGCGTACTTCGAGTCTTCCGTCCGGCCGCAGCTGCGCGGCGGCGAACTGCGCGCGCCGGTGTCGCGCTCGTTCCTCGGCGAGCTCATGGCCCGGAGCGCGGTGACGCTCTGCCCGATCGGCTGGGACGAGCCCTTCGGCCTCGTCGCGGCGGAGGCGCAGGTCGCGGGCTGCCCGGTGGTGGCGTACCGCCGCGGCGCCATGGACGAGGTCGTCGAGGACGGCGTGTCGGGGATCCTCGTACCCCCGGACGACGAGGAGATCTTCCTCGCCGGCATCCGCCGGGCGCTCGGCCTGCGTCGCGCGCACGTCCGTGCGAGCGCCCGGCGCCGGCTGCTGCTCGGACCGGCGATCGACGCCTACGAGGCGCGCCTCGGCGAACTCGCTCGATCGCGCATCGCCGCCTGAGCGCGCGCCCTCCGCTACGCTTTGCGCCTCGGTGGGTCTGGGCCGCGATTTCCGCTTACCGCGCGACGTTCGTCCGCTCCGCTACGCGCTGCAATTCGATCTCGACCTCGAGCGGTGGCGCTTCGCCGGCAGCGAGCGGATCCGCCTCACGTTCGATCGCCCACGGCGCGAGCTCTACCTCCACGCGGTCGACCTCGAGATCGCGACCGCGACGGCACACGCCGCGGAACGTGCGATCGCGCTCACGGTCTCGCCGGAGCGCGAGGCCGAGGCGATCGAGCTGCGCGCCGACAGCGATCTCGGTCCGGGCGAGGTCGATCTCGACCTCGCGTTCACGGGTCCGATCCGCGACGACCTCAAGGCGATCTACCGGTCGACGATCGGCGAGCAGCGGATCGCCGCGACGCAGCTCGCGCCCGCCGACGCGCGACGCGCGTTCCCCTGCTTCGACGAGCCCGAGTTCAAGGCGCGCTTCGCGCTCGAGCTCGTCGGACCCGCCGAGGCGGACGCGGTCGCGAACACGCCGATCGAATCGATGGAGTCGCTCGCGAACGGCAGGCGCCGCTGGCGGTTCGCCGCGACCCCGC
>DASQXO010000161.1:0-9562 GCA_035639655.1 Candidatus Dormiibacterota bacterium | reverse complement strand
CGTGCGGCCGTGGTGGACGCTGCCGTTCGACGCGTGGGACGCCACCACGTACGTCCTCATCGTCGGCGTCGCCATCGTCGGCACGCTGGTGCCGTTCTTCCTGTCCTCGACGGCGCTCTCGATGCTGCCCGCTCCGCGCGTTGGCCTCGCCGAGACCGCCGAGCCCGTTGTCGCCGCGATCGTCGCGTTCGCGCTGCTCGGCGAATCGATCGCCGCGCCGCAACTCGTCGGGGCGGCGCTCGTGCTCGCCGG
This sequence comes from Candidatus Dormiibacterota bacterium, assembly GCA_035639655.1. GTDB lineage: Bacteria > Chloroflexota > Limnocylindria > P2-11E > CF-107 > CF-107. The sequence continues at coordinate 9,310 of DASQXO010000161.1, read as the reverse complement.
TATCGCCCTCGCGCGCTCCGTCCAGCCGACGATCGACGGCGTCTAGAGCGCGATCGTCGGTATCCTCGGCTCACAGGTGGCCGAGCAGCTCCGTTACACCGATGACGACGTCATGCGATTGAAGGATGGCGCGGCGACGGTGAACGCGCTCGTTCGCCGGACGCGCCGCGAGCTGCTGGCCGAGCGGCGCTTCGACGAGTGGAGCGCGCTGGAGGTGATCGCGCACGTCGTCCACCTGGCCGAGGTGACGCGCGAACGCGTCGAGCGCACGGCCGCGGAGCACGACCCGCGCATCGAATCGGTCCCCAGCGGCTCGCTGATCGAGGAGCGCGACCCCGTCGTCCTGGCGAGGCGGCTGCAATCCGCGCATGCGCGGATCGTCGAGCTGCTCATGGAGCCGGGGAGCGCCCAGCGGCCGGCGACGCATCCGGAATGGGGCCGCACGAACGCCGGTCATTTCGCCGCCTACCACGCGCGGCATGCCGACGGGCACATCGCCGAGCTCTCGCGCGCCTTCCCGCCTTCGTGACACCGTCGCTGACACAGATCGTCGTCGCCTTCGCGCTCGTCTACGTCGTGTGGGGCTCCACCTATCTCGCGATCCGCGTCGCGGTCGAATCGCTCCCGGTGCTGCTGTACGCCGGCGTGCGCTTCGTGGTCGCCGGCGCGGTGCTGTACGCGGCCGTCGCCGCGCGCGGCCTGCCGCGCGTCACGCGCGTGCACTGGCGCGATGCGGCGATCGTCGGCGGCCTGCTGCTGCTCGGCGGCAACGGGCTCGTCTCGTTCGCCGAGCGCACCGTGCCCTCCGGCGTCGCGGCGGTGATCGTCGCGACCGTGCCGCTCGACATGGTCCTGCTGGACTGGGTCTGGAGACGCTCGCGTCCCTCGTGGCCGCTGCTCGCGGCGATCGGCATCGGCCTCGTCGGCGTCGCGCTCCTCGTCGGCGCGGCGGGATTCACCGACGCCGCGCGCGTCGATCCACTCGGCGCGGGCGCGCTCATCGTCGCGTCACTCTCGTGGGCGGCGGGGTCGCTGTATTCGAGCCGCGCGAGGACGCCGGCGACGCCGATACTCGCGACCGGGATGCAGCAGCTCGCGGGCGGCGCGCTGCTGCTCGGCGCGGGCGCGGTGACCGGCGAGCTCTCCGCGCTCGATCCGGCCACGTTCACCGCGCGCTCTCTCGCGGCGCTGTTGTACCTGATCGTGTTCGGCTCGCTCGTCGGCTTCACCGCGTACATCTGGCTGCTGCGCAACGTCTCGCCGGCGCTCGTGTCGACGTACGCGTTCGTGAACCCGGTCGTGGCGGTCTTCCTCGGCTGGGCGATCCTCGCCGAAGAGATCACCGTGCGGACGGTCGTGGCGAGCGCGATCATCGTCGTCGCCGTGGCGATCATCACGCTCGAGCAGGCGCGGCGCGCGATCGGCGAGCGGCGCGAGCGCGAAGCGGAGGAGGAACCCGCGGCATCGCTCGCGAAGTGAGCGCGGAGGTCGCCGCACTGCGTGAGCGGCTCATCGATGCGCTCATCGCCCGGAACTACCTCCACGATGCCCGCGTCATCGACGCGTTCCGCGCGGTCCCGCGACATTTGTTCGTCCCGTCCGAGCCGCTCGACCGCGCCTACAGCGAGGAGTCGATCATCACCCGTCGCGACGAACGAGGCGTGCCGACGAGCTCGTCGAGCCAGCCCGGCGTCGTGGCCGTCATGCTCGAGCAGCTCGAGCTCGCGCCGGGGATGCGCGTGCTCGAGATCGGAGCGGGGACCGGCTACAACGCCGCCCTCATCGCCCGGCTCGTGCGCCCCGGCGGTGCGGTGACGACGATCGACGTGCAGCCCGACGTCGCGTCCGAGGCGAGAGCCCACCTCGACGCGGCGGGACTCGGCGACGTCGACGTGCGCGACGGCGACGGCTGGCTCGGCGCCGCCGACCGCGCGCCGTTCGACCGCATCGAGGCGACGGTCAGCGTGCGCGACGTGTCGCCTGCGTGGGTCGCGCAGCTCGCCGCGGACGGCGTGGTGCTCGTGCCCCTCGCCCTGCGCGCGGGCGGTCAGCTGCTCGTCGCGTTCGAGCGCGATGGTGAGCGTCTCGTCAGCCGTAGCGTTCGCGGCGGCGGATTCATGCCGCTGCGCCGGCCGGGACTGGCGCCCGCGACGTACCGCGACGTCGCCGGCTGGAGGGTCGTCGCCGACCTCGCGCCCGACGACCTCGCCGTGCTCGAGGAGGTCCTCGCCGAGACGCCGCGCGTCGAGCGAGCGGCGATCGCGCAGCAGGCGCCGTTCCTGCGCCTCGGGCTCGATCGCCCGGACGCGATCTCGCTTGCGAACGCCGATGGCTGGGGCGCCTTCGGGCTCTTCGATTCGGAGCGGCGCAGCCTCGCGGCCTTCCGCGAGGGCGAGCTGATCGTGTTCGGTCGGGACGACGCGCGAGAGCTGCTTTTGTCGTGGGCGTCGACGGCTCGCGGCATCGAGACGCTGCATTTCGAGGCGCTTCCGCGCGGGGCGACGATCGCGTCGGGAGCCCTCGCCGTCCTCGAGCGCGAGCACCACACGATCGTCGTGCGCGAACGATGACCGGCACGCTGTTTCTCGTCGCGACGCCCATCGGGAACCTCGAGGACGTCTCGCCGCGCGCGCTCAAGGTCCTGCAGGAGGTCCACATGGTCGCGTGCGAGGACACGCGGCACACGCAGATCCTGCTGCGCCGCTACGACATCCGCGCGAAGCACCTCACCTCGTACACCGAGTTCAACCACCGCCAGAAGGTCCGCGAGCTCGTCGGACAGCTCGACCGCGGCTGGGACGTCGCGCTCGTATCGGATGCCGGAACGCCGGCGCTGTCGGATCCCGGCGAGCAGCTCGTGCGCGCGGCCGTCGCGGCGGGCCATGACGTCGTCCCGATCCCCGGCCCGAACGCCGCCGTCAGCGCGCTCGTCGCGAGCGGTCTGCCGACCCGAGAGTTCACCTTCGTCGGGTTCGTGCCGAAGAAGAGCGGCGAGCGCCGGCGGCTCTTCGAGCAGCTCATCGCCGCGGGGCGGACCGTTGTCCTGTACGAGAGCCCGTATCGCACCGCCGACGCGCTCGCCGATCTCGCGGCGGTCGCGCCGGACGCGCGAACGGCCGTCGCGCGCGAGCTCACGAAGGTTCACGAGGAGGTCGTGCGCGGGAGCGCGTCGGAGCTGGCCGAGCGATACGCTGCGGAGACGGTGAAGGGCGAGGTCACCATCGTGTTCGCGCCGGCGGCCGAGCGATGAGCGAGCGCGCGGTCGACGTCCTCGTCGAGATTCCGCGCGGCAGCCGCAGCAAGTACGAGCTGGACGAGAGGACGGGGCGGCTGCGTCTCGATCGCGTGCTGCACTCGTCCGTGCATTACCCCGCCGACTACGGCTTCATCCCCGACACGCTCGCCGCCGACGGCGATCACCTCGACGCGCTCGTCATCGTCGAGGAGCCCGGCCTGCCGGGGTCGCTGCAGTCGGTGCGCCCGATCGGCCTCCTCGACATGGTCGACGAGAAGGGCCAGGACGAGAAGGTCGTTGCGGTGCCGCTCGGTGACCCGCGCTTCGACGACGTTCGTAGCCTCGACGACCTGCCGAAGCACTGGCAGAAGGAGATCGCGACGTTCTTTGATTCGTACAAAGCGCTCGAGGACGGCAAGGGCGCGATCATCAAGGGCTGGCGGGGCGCGGACGACGCGTGGCGCGCGATCGATGCCGCCCGGAGTGCGTATCGTCCGCGCGCTCGTTGATGGCGTCTCCGCGTACACTCGCCGCGCGGTAGGGGAGCGTGCGCGAGTACATCAAGGAATGGAGCAACGCGCTCGGGCGCGACATGGAGGCGCTCCGTTTCGGGACGAGCGGGCTGCCGCTGCTCGTCTTCCCCACGTCGCTCGGCCGGTTCTACCAGTGGGAAGACTTCGGGATGATCAACGCGCTCCGGGACAAGATCGACGCCGGCTTCATCCAGGTGTTCTGCGTCGACAGCGTCGACGCCGAGTCGTGGTACGCCAAGCAGCGCGCGCCGCGGGATCGCGTGCAGTGGCACCTCGCGTACGAGCGCTACCTCCTGCGCGAGTTCCTGCCGCGCATCGCCCATCCGCCGGTGACGGTCGGCTCCTCGTTCGGCGCGCTCCACGCGGTGCTCACGGTGCTCCGCCATCCTGCCCGCTTCAACGGCTTCATCGCGCTGTCCGGCGCGTTCGACACGCGCGCGTGGATCGACGGCTACTTCGATCAGGACGTCTACTACACCAACCCGATGACGTTCCTTCCCGGCCTCAGCGATGACCGTTACCTCACCCCGCTCCGGCGGATGGAGAAGCGCGTCATCGCCACCGGCGCCGAGGATCGCAACGTCGACGAATCGATCCGCATCGGCACGCTCCTGCGGGAGAAGGGGGTCGACGTCACGCTCGACATCTGGCCGGGCTGGTCGCACGACTGGCCGTACTGGATGGACATGATGCGGAAATACGTGTGAGGTGAGCACGAAGAAGGTCGGGCTCCTCGTCGGGCGCGAGAACACCTTCCCGCAACCGTTCCTCGAGAGCGTGAACGCGCGCGGCCGTCACGCGGGCGTGACCGCCGAGCTGGCCACCCTCGGCGGCGCACGCGAGGTCGAATCACCCGAGTACGCGGTGATCGTCGATCGGATCTCGCATGAGGTTCCGTACTACCGCGCCCACCTGAAGTCCGCGGCGCTGCAGGGGACGGCCGTGATCAACGATCCGTTCTGGTGGAACGCGGACGAGAAGTTCTTCGAGTGCACCCTCGCACGCAGGCTCGGCGTCGCGGTCCCGCGCACCGTCGTCCTACCGAACAAGGAATACATCCCGGACATCGACACGCAGCGGTCCCTCCGCAACCTTCGCTTCCCGCTCGATTGGGAGGCGATCGTCCGGTACACCGGCCTGCCCGCGGTGCTGAAGCCGAACACCGGCGGTGGCTGGAAGGACGTCTTCATCGTCGGCTCGATCGACGAGCTCCTGCGCGCGTACGACGGCACCGGGCAGAAGACGATGATCCTGCAGGAGTTCATCGACTGGCAGGACTACGTGCGCTGTATCTGTATCGCGCGCGAGCACGTCATGCCGATCCGCTACGACCCGCGCGCACCCTTCCACGAGCGCTACGTCACCGATCGTCCCGTCGCCGGCCGTCTGCGCGAGCGCGTGATCGCGGACGCGCGCACTCTCGTCGAGGCGCTCGGCTACGACATGGACACGGTCGAGTTCGCGGTGCGCGATGACACGCTCTACGCGATCGACTTCCTCAACCCGGCGCCGGACTTCGACAACTTCTCCATCAAAGAGGACAACTTCCGCTGGGTCATCGATCGGATGACCGACCTCGTCCTCTCCTATGCCGCCGGCGAGAAGCGCCCGCCGTGGCGGGGCGAGCTGCGCTGGTGGAAGTACGCGTAGTGGATCGGGCGATCGCGGCGTACGCCGCACTGCTCGAGCGCGGTTCGCTCGCCGACGAGAGCGCCGCCGCGCTCCGCGAGGGCCAGCGCGAGCGGCGGCTGTTCTTCGGCGAGCGGCCGCTGTCGATCTCGCTCCGTCCGCGGTTCCTTTCGCCGGCGCGCTACGCGGCGGCCGTCGCGGCCAGCGAGGCGACCCACCGCGCGCTCGCCACGCTCGAGCGAGCACTGCTCCGCGACGCCGAGCTGCGCCGGGAGCTCGACCTCGACGCCGAGGAGGAGCGCCTCGCGCTCGCCGACCCCGGCTGCCGCGACTCGTCGCCGTCGTCGCGGCTCGACGGCTTCTTCGCGGATCGCCTGCGCTACGTCGAGTACAACGCTGAGTCGCCCGCGGGGATGGCCTACGGCGACAACTTGGCCGCCGTCTTCGAGGACCTGCCGGTGATGCGCGAGTTCAAGAAGCGCTGGCGGGTCAAGGCGATCCCGACGCGGAAGCGCCAGCTCGCGACGATGCTCCGCGCGTTCCGCGAGTGGGGACGCGCCGCGAGACCGACGATCGCGATCGTGGACTGGACCGGGCTGCCGACGACGAGCGAATGGGAGATGTTCCGCGAGTTCTTCGAATCGCACGGCATCCCCACGGTGATCTGCGATCCGCGCGAGCTCGAGTACGAGAACGGGAAGCTCGCGGCGCGCGGCCGGCACATCACGCTCGTGTACCGGCGCGTCCTCACGAGCGAGCTCATCGCCAAGGACGATCCGCGCCGCCCGCTACGCCGCGCGTACCTCGACGGCGCCGTCTGCGTCGTGAACACCTTTCGCGCGAAGCTGCTGCACAAGAAGATGAGCCTTGCGCTCCTGTCCGATCCGGCCTACGCGCGCCTCTACTCCCAGACGGAACGGCGCACGATCGCCCGACACGTGCCGTGGACGCGCAAGCTCATACCGCCACTCGCCGACGAGGTGATCGCGAAGCGCGAGTCGCTCGTGCTGAAGCCGAACGACGAGTACGGGGGAAAGGGCGTCGTCCTCGGTTGGACCACGTCGCAGCCGGCGTGGGAGCGCGCCGTCACGGCGGCGCTCGACTCCTCGCATGTCGTCCAGGAGGCGGTGCCGGTGCCGAAGGAGCCGTATCCGATGTTGCTCGACGGCATGCGTGAGGTCGAGGTGTCGCTCGATCTCGATCCGTACCTGTTCGGCGGCGGCGTCGCCGGCGCGTTGACGCGGCTGTCGTCGGCCGCGCTCCTGAACGTGACCGCGGGCGCGGGGAGCGTCGTGCCGACATACATCGTGGAGCCGCGTTAGGGAGACGTCGTTCGACGGACGGGCACGCTGGCACGCGGGGTGCCCGCGCCGCGCCCTCGGTGCGCGCATTCCTGATCGCATCGCTGCTGGTCCTGTCGTCGTGCGTCGCCGGTCCGGGCGGACCGCTGCCGCGCGCGTCGGGAGCGGCGGTCTGGCCGCTGCGCGGCACCACCGCCGACGCAGCCGCGGCCGGACGGCGGCCGATCGTCGTCCGCGTCGACGACGCGATCGATGCGCGGCCGCAGGCGGGCTTCACGGCGGCCGACATGGTGTGGGAGTTCCTCGTCGAGGGCGGGGTCACGCGGTACGCCGTCGTGTACCACTCGCAGGACGCCGCGAAGGTCGGGCCGGTGCGCAGCGCGCGCCTCTCCGATCTGTGGTTCGCGCCGATGGTCCGCGGCATCCTCGCGCACGTCGGAGCACAAGCGACCGTGCTGGAGCGCATCCGCGACGGCGCCAAGGGCGGCGCGTTCGTCGACCTCGATCAGCTCACGCACGAGGACGCGTACGAGCGGGTCGGCACGCGCCGGGCGCCGTTCAACGTCTACACCTCCACCCAGCGACTCCGTCAGGCGACCGGCGACCGCGGCACGGTCGAGGTGCCCGCGCTCGCGTTCAAGTCCGACGTACCAGCCGCAGGCGCCGAGGCGGCGAAGTTCGTCGTCCCGTACCAGGGCGTAGGGCGCGTCGGCTACCAGTACGATCCATCGGCGAGCGCGTATCGACGGACCCAGGGCGACAAGCGCACCGTCGACGATGCGACCTCGCAGGACGTCGACATCGCGAACGTGGTCGTCATCCGGACCGACATCCGCGAGGTGCCCGGGCTGGTCGAAGACGAGTTCGGCTCGCTCTCACTCGAGATCCGCTCGACGGGCGAGGGCGCCGCGAGCGTCTTCCGCGACGGCAAGCGCATCGACGGGAAATGGTCGCGGAGCGGCAACGACATGTTCCGCTTCGTCGACGCCTCCGGCGCCGTCATCCCGCTCCGCCCCGGTCTCACGTGGGTGCACGTCGTCCCTACCGACTGGCAGATCGAGTAGCAGAGGCACGCGCGTATCATCCGCGACGCGTGAGCGAGCCGCGATTCGGATCGGATGTCGTGCTCCAGAGCGGGGAGCGCGTGCTCTGGCAGGGACGGCCGCGGATGCTGTGGTACGTCGTCGGTCCAGGCGAGATCTTCGTCCTGCTCTTCTTCGCCGTCTGGGTCATCGGCGCGGGCGCCGCTCTTGCGGCCCCGACCTCGCCCAACGCGCCGCCGCCGTGGTTTTTCCTGTTTCCCGTCGTGTTCATCGTCATCTTCTTCGTCGGTCCGATGTGGATCGGCCGGCTGTTCGAGGCCTCACGGACGCGCTACACGCTGACCGACCGGCGCGTCGTGATCGACGGCTGGCGACGGCGAGCCGAGCTCGATCTGCGAACGCTGCAGTTCCTCGAGCTGCAGCGACCGCTCGCCGGCCCCAGCAGCATCTACTTCGCGCCTCGCGGACCGTACGAGGGATGGAGCATGGTGGGGGGCGGCCGGTGGACGCCATCCTTCCGGGCCATCGACGGCGCCGACGACGTCTACCGCTTGCTGAGCGACGCTCGCGTGAGGGCACGTCAATGAGCGCCGACGCGCTCACCATCGGCGTGGAGGAGGAGTTCCAGATCGTCGACGGCGAGGGCCAGCTGCGCTCGCACATCGACACCCTGATGAAGACCGCGACCCCCCTCCTCGGCGAGCAGGTCAAACCGGAGATGCTGCAGTCGGTCGTCGAGGTCGGCACGAAGATCTGCCGCGACGTGGCCGAGCTCCGCGCCGAGCTCGTGCGCCTGCGCGGCGCGCTCGCCTCGCTCCTCGCGCCGGCCGGCCTGCGCATCGTCTCGGCCGGGACGCATCCCTTCTCGCACTGGCAGGAGCAGCAGATCACCGAGAAGGAGCGCTACAAGGTGCTCGAGGAGGAGCTTCAGGACGTCGTGCGCGAGCTGCTCATCTTCGGCCTGCACGTCCACGTCGGCATCCCCGACCGCGAGCGGCGCATCGAGGTGATGAACGAGGCGCGCTACTTCCTGCCGCACCTCCTGGCGCTGTCGACGTCGAGCCCGTTCTGGCTGGCGCGCGAGACCGGGCTGAAGTCGTACCGCAGCATCATCTGGTCGCGCTTCCCGCGCACCGGGGTCCCGCCGGATTTCAGCTCGTACGACGAGTTCGAGAACTTCGTCGAGCTCCTCGTACGCACAGGGTGCATCCCAGACGGTTCGAAGATCTGGTGGGATATGCGGCCGCACCACACGTACCCGACGCTCGAGTTCCGCGTCTGCGACGCCGCGACGCGCGTCGATGAGGCGGTCATGCTCGCGGCGTTCGTGCAGGCGATCTGCGGGAAGCTGCTGAAGCTGCGCGGCCAGAACCTCGGGTTCCGCAAGTACCTCGCGCATCTCATCCAGGAGAACAAGTGGCGCGCGATCCGGCACGGCATCGACGGCAAGCTCATCGACTTCGGGAAGCAGCAGGAGGTTCCGATGCGCGCGCTGACACTCGAGCTCCTCGAGTTCGTCGACGACGTCGTCGACGACCTCGGGTCACGTGCCGCGGTGGAGTACGTGCA
>DASQXO010000160.1:0-3320 GCA_035639655.1 Candidatus Dormiibacterota bacterium | reverse complement strand
GCGGGTAAGCCCGGCCGCGGCGAGGTCGCCGGCCATCTCCTCCAAGAAATAGCCGTTCGTCGTGAGCGACAGCGACCGCAATCCGGGGATCGGCGCGAGCATCGCCACGAGCACCGGAAGGTCGCGGCGCACGAGCGGCTCCCCGCCGGTCAGGCGCACGTTCTCGACGCCCATGCGCACGAGGATGCGCACGAGGCGCGCGATCTCCTCGTAGGTGAGGATCTTGTCCTTCGGGAGCCAGGCGAGCCCATCTTCCGGCATGCAGTAGACACAGCGGAAGTTGCACCGGTCGGTGACGGAGATGCGGAGCGACTTGATCCGCCGGCCCCACTGGTCGAAGAGCGGGCCCTCGCTCGAGTAGGCCGGATCGTCGAAGAGGTCGTCCGGGTCGAGCGTCGCCGCCGGCTGCGGCGCGAACGTGAGGGGGATCAGCGGAAGCGTGCGATCGCGCTCCATCGATGACGAGTATAGGCGCGCGGATGCGTGCTCCCGACCGTTCGATGGCTTACCGAGCGAGCATCGCCTGCGCGACGTCGACGGCGAATCGCGCGTTCGCGACGAGCAGCTCGACGTTCGCGCGCACGGCGCGCGTGTCGCGCTCCGCGATCTCGCGGAGCAGGAACGGCGTGACGTCGCCGCCGCCGATCCCGAGTCGCGTCGCTTCGGCCTCGGCGGCGGCGAGCGCGCGTTCCGCCTCGCGCGGATCGAGCGCGTGACGCGCATCGACCGGCAGCGCGATCACCATCCCGCCGCCCTGGGCGAGACGGACGCGCGCGATCGCAGCCGCCTCGTCGGCGTCGTTCACGCGATACGGAGAGGGGATCCCGCTCACGCGGACAGTGAAGGCGGGGAAGTCGTCGCTCCCGACGGTGACCACGGGGACGCCGAGGCTTTCGAGCCGCTCGAGCGTGCGGGGAATGTCGAGGATGAGCTTCGCGCCCGCGCACACGACGACGACCGGATGGCGGGCGATCGCGACGAGATCCGCCGACACGTCATCGGTGCGTTCCGCGCCGCGGTGCACGCCGCCGATCCCGCCGGTGGCGAAGACGGCGATCCCGGCGAGCGCCGCGATCTCCACGCTCGCCGCGACCGTCGTGGCGCCGAGGTCGCCGCGCGCGAGCGCGGGCGCGATGTCGCGCGTGCTCACCTTGCGCACGTCGGGCCGCTCCGCGAGCGCTCGCAGGAGATCGTCGCCGGCCCCGACGACGAGCTCGCCCCGCGCGATCGCGATCGTCGCGGGCACCGCGCCGGCATCGCGGATCGCGGCCTCGCACCCTCGGGCGGCGTCGAGATTCGCCGGACGGGGAAGGCCGTGCGCGATGACCGTCGACTCGAGCGCGACGACGGGAAGATCGTCGCGCAGCGCGGCGGCGACGCGGTCGTCGACGCGAAGGCGCGTCTTGAGGGTTATGCGCGGCGCCCGCGACCGTGCGTCGCTTCGCCGCTGCCGCCGGCGAGGAGCTCGAGGGCGTGCGGGATCGCCGCGGCGATCGCGTCGATCGACTCGCGCACCGCGCGCGGCGAGCCGGGGAGGTTCACGACCAGGGTCGGTCCGACCGTGCCGGCGACGGCGCGCGACAGCATGGCGTGCGGCGTCTGCTCCAGCGATCGCGCGCGCAGCGCTTCGGCGATGCCCGGAGCTTCGCGCTCGATGACCGATCGGGTCGCCTCCGGCGTCACGTCCGTCGGCGAGAGGCCGGTGCCGCCCGAGGTGAGCACGAGCGTGCAGCCCTGCGCGATCGCTTCGCGTAGCGCGTCGGCGATCGCGTCGACGTCATCCGGGACGACGACCTGGAGGCGGACCTCGCCGCCGAGCGCGCGCACCGCGTCGGCCATCGCCGGACCGCTCTCGTCGGTGCGCTCGCCGCGGAACGAGCGGTTCGACGCGGTGATGAGGCCGGCGACGATCATTCGAGGATCACGTCGCCGGAGGTCCCTCCGGTCTTGCGCACGAGCCGGACGTCGGTGAGGCGGGCGCCGCGCTCAATCGCCTTCAGCATGTCGTAGAGCGTGAGGCCCGCGACGGCGACCGCGGTGAGCGCCTCCATCTCGACGCCCGTCTGCGCCGTCGTCGCCGCGCTCGCTTCGATCGCGATGCCGTCGTCCGTGAGCGCGAGGTCGACTGCGACGTGCGTGAGCGGGAGCGGGTGCGCGAGCGGGATCAGCTCCGCGGTCTTCTTCGCCGCCATCACGCCGGCGATGCGCGCCGTTCCGAGGACGTCGCCCTTCGGCGCCGTGCCGTCGCGCAGCACCGCGAGCGTCTCGCGTCCGACGCGCAGCAGCCCGCGCGCCACCGCGCGGCGCTCCGTCGCGGCCTTCTGTCCGACGTCGACCATCCGCGCCTCGCCGCGCGCGTTCAGATGCGTGAGCTTCTTCGCCATCAGTGGTCCTCGGGCGCGTCGGTGAGGATGACGGTGACCTCTGATCCGGCGCGCACGACCGCGGGGCCGATCGGCAGATCGACCAGCGCGTTCGCGAGCGCCATCGAGCGGAGGATCCCCGAGCCCTGTGGACCGGTGGTGCGCACCGTTCCGCCTCCCGGGTCGTAGATCGCGCGTCCGAAGAAGCGCAGGTGCGGCGGCTTCTGCACGTCCTCGATGAGCCGCGCGGTCACGCGCGGGCGGTGCAGCTTCGCGCGTCCCTGGAGCCGCAGCAGCGCGGGCCGGCCGAAGAGCTCGAAGGTGAGCAGCGCGGACACGGGATTGCCGGGGAGCCCGAGGATCGGCTTGCCGAGCACGTCGCCGAACGCGACCGGCTTTCCCGGTCGCATGGCGATCGTCCAGAAGTCCATCGATCCGAGCTCGCGCACGACGACCTTCACGAAGTCGTAGTCGCCGACGGACACGCCACCGGACGTCACGATCACGTCCTCCTGCGCCGCGCGGCGAAACGCGCGCCGCAGATCGTCGGCGTTGTCGCGCGCGATCCCGAGCGGCACGGCGATCGCTCCGCACGCGTTCACCGCCGCGGAGATCGACCAGCGGTTCGCGTCGCGGATCTTCCCGGGCGCGAGCGGCGCGTCGACCTCGACGACCTCGTCGCCGGTGGAGAGCACCGCGACGCGCGGGCGGCGAACGACGCGCACCGACGCGCGGCCCGTTGTCGCGAGCACGCCGATCTCCGCCGCGCGGAGGACGGTCCCGCGGGCGAACACGGTCTCGCCACGGCGCAGGTCTTCGCCGGCTGCGCGTACGTTCGTGCCGGCGGGCACGCCGACACGGATCTCGACCGACGCGTCCCCGGCATCGGTGTCTTCGACGCGAACGACGCTGTCGGCGCCGCTCGGGAGGGGAGCGCCGGTCATGATGCGCGCCGCC
>DASQXO010000159.1:0-9280 GCA_035639655.1 Candidatus Dormiibacterota bacterium | reverse complement strand
CCGCAGGGCGGCGAGCTCCTCGTGACCGGCCGCACGGCGTTCGAGCTGGACACGATCGCGTTCGTCGCCGAGCGCACGCCCCTCGCCCTCGCGTTCATCGTGCTCACGACGTACGTCGTGCTGTTCCTCCTGCTCGGTTCGGTGCTCCTGCCGCTCAAGGCGCTGCTCGCGAACCTCCTCTCGGTGAGCGCGTCGTTCGGCGCGCTCGTGTGGATCTTCGAGGATGGTCACCTAGCGACGCAGCTGAACTTCACGCCGCAGTCGCTGGACCCCACCGTGCCGGTGATCCTCTTCTGCATCGTGTTCGGGCTCTCGATGGACTACGAGGTCTTCCTCCTGACGCGGATGCAGGAGGAGTGGCGTCGCACCGGCGACAACGAGCACGCCGTCGCGGAGGGCCTCGAGCGCAGCGGACGGCTCGTGACCGGCGCGGCGGCGATCATGCTCGGCGTCTTCAGCGCGTTCGCGCTCGCCGACGTGGTCATCATCAAGTCGATCGGCCTCGGCCTGGCGATCGCGGTCCTCATCGATGCGACGATCGTGCGCGCGCTCATCGTTCCGGCCGCGATGCGGCTGCTCGGCGCGCTGAACTGGTGGGCGCCGGCGCCGCTCGCGCGGCTCTACCGGCGCGCGGGCATGGCCGAGGTCAGGCCGGCGGCGGCGGATCCGGCCGGCTGAGCTGCGCGCGGGCCGCGTCGGCGATCGCGCGGCAGGTCGCGAACCAGACTCCGTCGTGCCGCTTGATGAAGCGCACGAGCTCGCTCAGAGCGCGAAGCCGCGAGGGCCGACCGATGAACTGCGGATGCATCGTCATCACGTACGGGGCGCCGCCGAGCTCGAACAGTCCTTCGAACTCCTCGCGCCAGATCTCGAGCGCGTGGGACGCAGGCTGGATCGGCCGCTGATTGACGCCGAGCCCGAACAGGAAGAACGGCGCGTCGTCGAGGATCCAGTGCACCGGCAGCTCGACGAGCTGCGTCCCGGGATGGAGATAGGGGTAGAGGTCGTCCATGAAGTTCGAGCTGTACGCGAATCGCTCGCGCTTCAGCAGCTCGAGCGTCTTCTCCGTGAAGTCCCACGACGGCGAGCGGAAGCCGACGGGTCGCACGGCGAGTCGTGTCAGCGACTCGATCGCGCGCATGAACGATCGCTCCTCGCCGGCCGGATCGTTCGGGTCCGCGCGGACGTGCTCGTAGCCGTGATGGCCGACCTCGTGTCCGGCGCGGTGGATCGCACGGACGGTGTCCGGATGGTTGTCGGCGTCGAGGCCGGGCACGAAGAACGTCGCCGGGACGCGCTCGCGCTCGAGGAGCTCGAGGATCGCCGGCACCGCGACCTTCGGCGAGTACGTTCCTTGCGAGAGCACGCCCGGGCGGCGCGCGTTCTCAGGGTCGCGGCCGAGCCAGGTGCTCTCGGCGTCGACGTCGAAGCTCAGGGCCACCGCGATCCGCGCGCCGTGCGGCCAGGCGATCTTCATCGAGTCGTCGGCAAAGCTAGCGGACGGGTAGCGCTGCGACGTCCGAGGTCAGTGCGATGCTCGGAAACCATCCGTTCGGAGAGTCAGGGCGACGCAAGCACAGGTGCTTGATTCCGTCGGGGTGCCGGGACTCGAACCCGGGGCCGCGGCGTCCCAAACGCCGTGCTCTACCAAGCTGAGCTACACCCCGCTGCTGCTTCCATGGTAGAGGCTCGCTGATACGCTTCGCGAGCGCATGAACGACACAGCCGCAAAAGCCCCGACGCTACGACCGCTGACCGTCGCCGACCTCGTCGACGAGATCTTCCGGCTCTACCGCGCCAACGCACTGCTCTTCTTCGGCGTTTCGGCGGTGATCTGGCTCCCGGCCAGCGTCGCGCTCTTCGTCCTGCAGTACATCTTCTTCCGCGACATCCCGACGTTCGAACCCGGACGCACCGTGACGCCACAGCAGCTGAACGACAGCCTCGTCACGCTCGGCGGCGCGCTCGGGATCGGACTCATCGTCGGCATCGTCGGCGCGCCGCTGCTCCTCGGCGCGCTCACGTCGGTCGTCTCGGCGCGGTACCTCGGCCGGCCGATCACGATCGGCGCCGCCGTGCGCCGCGCGTTCGCTTGCTACCTCCGGATCGTCGGGAGCTACATCGTCGTCGTCCTCGCGGCGTTCGCCACGTTCGCGGCGCTCATGCTCGCCGGCGCCATCGGCGCCGCGTCCGTCGGTACGCCGGCGAACGTCATCCTCATCGTCATCGCGATCCTCGCCGCCATCGTCGCGTTCGTGTGGATCATCACGACGTGGACGCTGACGGGACAGGCGATCGTCATCGAGGATGCCGGCGTGATCGCCTCGCTCGGCCGCAGCCGCGCGCTCGTGTCCGGATCGCGGTGGCGCGTCATCGGCATCAACTCGCTCCTCTACCTCATCCAGGCCGTCCTGTTCACGGTGCCCTCCACGGTCGTCGCGGTCGTCACCGCGCCGATCCCCGCGCCGCTCGGTCCGGCGATCTCCGAGGTGATCACGTCGCTCGCGCAGATCGCGTACTTCCCGATCCAGCTCGGCACGCTGACGCTCCTCTACTACGACCTGCGCGTCCGCAAGGAGGCCTTCGACCTCACCCTCGCCGCGGAGCAGCTCGCGCCCGCGTGATCGCGCGCGCGGCGGCCCTCGCCCTCGCGCTCCTGCTCGTCGCGCCGCAGTCGCGCGCCGACGCGGCGTCGATCTCGCTCCCGGCCTACCGCGCCGCGCTCGCGAGCGTGCAGGCGCAGGTCGATTCGGCGCGGCGCGCGTCCGGCGCCGAGCGGCAGCGCGCGCTCGCGGCGGCGACGTCGGCGCTCGCAGCCATCACCGAGGTGCAGGCGGCCGACGCGACGTTCACGTCGCTGCCGCACGAGCCGATCGCGGCGCTCCTGCGCGCCGGCGACGACCGCAGCCTCGAGCGCGCGAGCGGCATGCTCGCCGAGACGATCGCGTCGATCCCGCTCGGACCCGTCGGCGGCATCGACCCGACGCGGGCGCGCTCCGCCCTCGACGCCACGCTCGCCTCGAGCGACTTCCGCCGGCAGCCGAGCTGGACCGACGCGCTCGCCGAGCTGCTGCGCGACGCGCTGGCGGCGCTCTTCCCCGACCTGCGCGCTCCGACGTTCACGAACCTTCAGGTCGCGATCGCGCTCAGCGGGATCGTGACGCTCCTCATCGTGATCGTCGCCACGAACGCGACGCGCGGTCTCCGCGCGAAGATCACGCGCGAGGCGATCCTCGCGTCGGCGCGCGCGGCCGACGAGCCGCGGGCCGCGGATCGGCTGCGCGAGGCCGATGAGGCGATCCGCGCCGGCCGTCTGCGTGACGCGCTGCGCGCGCTGTTCCTCGCCGCGCTCGCCGGTCTCGAGGAGCACGGCGGCATTCGCGTCGATCCCGCGCTCACCGATCGAGAGATCCTCGCGCGCGCCGCCGGATCGCCGCGCGCCGGCGAGCTCTCCTCGCTCGTCGCCTTATACGAGCCGGCCTGGTACGGCGTGCGCGAGCCGACGCGTTCCGAGGTCGACCGCGCCGCCGAGCTCGCGCGGCGGATCGGGTCGTGAGCCGCCGCGCGCTCGCGTTCATCGGGATCGCGATCGTCGCGTTGTTCGCGATCGTGCTCGTCAGCGTGCGTCCGGCGCGGAGCGAGAGCGATCTCATTCCCACCTACTCGTCCACGGACGCGGGTCCCGGTGGCGTGCTCGCCCTGCGTCGCTGGCTCGCGGGCGTCGGCTTCGAGACGCGCAGCCTGCAGGGCGTCCGCTTCGAGGTGCCGGTCGACGTCGACGTGACGTTCGCGATCGGCCCGTTCGAGGCCTGGAGCCCGGAAGATGCCCAGGTCCTCTACCGCTGGGTCGAGCACGGCGGCGTCGCGATCGTCGCGAGCGATCGCTCGATCTTCGACGAAGCGCTGTTCGCCGCCTTCGGCGTCGCGCTCGAGGGCCGCCCCGCGGCGCCGATCGGCGGCGAGATCTCGCCGGCGCTCGACGCGCCCCCGTTCCGCGACCTCTCGACCGGGACGGCGCGGGCGCTCCGTCTCGACGCCGCCGCGGCGGTCCTCGTCGGCGACGCGGAGCGCGCGATCGTCGCCGAGCGGCGCATCGGATCCGGGCGCGTCTACCTCTCGAGCGCGCCGGACATGCTCGCGAACAAGAACATCGGCGCGGCGCAGAACGATCGTCTCGTGCTGAACATGCTGCAGGGAGCCCGGCCCGGGTCGGTGGTCGCGTTCGACGAGTTCCACCACGGCGCGCACACCGAGCCGACTCTCTTCGGGCTCTTCACCGAGACCGCTCCCGGGCGCGCGTTCCTGTTCGTCGGTGCCGCCGTCTTCCTGTACATCGCCCTCCGCGGCCGTCGCTTCGGCGCCGCGCTGCCGCTTCAGGAGCGGCCGCCGCGCTCCTCGCTCGACTACGTGCGTTCGTTCGCCGGACTGCTCCGGCGAGCCGGCGCTCGCGAGCTCGCGGGCGATCGACTCGGACGCGTCTACCGGCGGCGCCTCGCGCGGGTGGGCGGAGTGCGAGCGACGGCGAGCGACGACGAGGTCGCCGCCGCGCTCGCGCGTTCGGATCCGTCGCGCGCGTCGCTCGCGCGCGAGCTGCTCGCGCGACTCGAGCGTCCGGTGTCCGACAATGACCTCCTCGCGACGGTCGAGCGCGCGAACCGTGTCGTCGAGGAGGTGGAGCGCCGGTGAACGCGAAGGCCGTCGCGCAGCGATTCCTCGAGCAGGCGCATCGCATCATCGTCGGCCAGGACGAGCCGCTGCGCCTCGCGCTGCTCTGCCTCCTGACGGAGAGCCATCTGCTCCTCGAGGGCGTGCCGGGCACGGCGAAGACGCTGCTCGCGCGGACGGTCGCGCGGCTCATCCGTGGCAGCTTCGCGCGTATCCAGTTCACGCCGGATCTCATGCCGAGCGATCTGCTCGGCACGTCGGTCTACGAGATCGCGACGTCGCGCTTCTCGCTCCGGCTCGGACCGATCTTCGCCAACGTCGTGCTCGCCGACGAGGTGAATCGCGCGCCGGCGAAGACGCAATCGGCGCTGCTCGAGGCGATGGAGGAGCGCCAGGTCACGCTCGAGGGGAGCGGGCGACCGCTGCCGCGGCCCTTCCTCGTGCTCGCGACACAGAATCCGGTCGAGTACGAGGGCACGTACCCGCTGCCCGAGGCCGAGCTCGATCGCTTCCTGTTCAAGGCGCTCGTGCGCTACCCCGGCGCGGGCGAGGAGGAAGCGATCCTGCGACTCCACGACGCGGGGAAGAACCCGCGCGACGCGCTCGAATCGCTGGAGCCGATCGGCGACGGCGCGCTCGACGACGCCCGTCGCGAGGTCGACGGGACGACCGTGGCGGACGACGTCGTCCGGTACGTGGTGGCGATCGTCGAGTCGAGCCGCCGCTCGCCGGACCTGCACCTCGGCGCCTCGCCGCGCGCCGGCGTGCACCTGCTCCGTTCGGCGAAAGCGAACGCCGCCGCGGAGGGCCGCGACTTCGTCACCCCGGACGACGTGAAGTCGCTCGCCGCGCCGGTGCTGCGACACCGCTTCGTCCTGAAGCCTGAGGCCGAGATCGAGGGCCTCGATGCGGACGCCGTCGTCGCGCGCATCCTCTCGCGCGTGGAAGTGCCTCGATAGCGCGACGCCTGGCCGACCTCGTCCCGCTGCCGCGGCCACGCCTGCTCGCGCTCGTGCTCGTCGCGGCACTGCCGCTCGCGCTCGCCGGCCTGTCTGCGCTCTTCCTGTTCGTCGCGCTCGCGTACCTCGCCGCGCTCGCGGTCCTCGTCGTCCTCGACGTGCGCTGGAGCCCGCGCCCGAGCGCGATCACCGTCGAGCGCGAGATGGAGCCGCAGCTCTCCAACGGCGCGCCGAACCGGATCCAGCTGCGCCTCTCGAGCGACGACCCGCAGGACGTGCGCCTGCGCGTGCGCGACGATGCGCCGATCGCGTTCGACGTCGACCGCCGCACGCACGACGGCGTGCTGCTGCCGGCGCGTGGCACGGCGGTCGTCGAGTACGTCGCGCGGCCGCGACACCGCGGGACGTTCCGCTTCGGCGACGTGCACCTCCGCATGCGCACGGCCCTCGATCTCGTCGAGCGGCAATGGCGCGCGCCGCTCGCGCGCGACGTGAAGGTGTACCCGAACCTCCTCGAGATCCGTCGCTACGAGGTGAGCGTGCGGCGCGGGCTCGCCTACGACGCCGGTCTCCGGCGCGCGCGCATCCCCGGAGCGGGGACCGTGTTCGAGCGCCTCCGCGAGTACGTCGAGGGCGACGACCCGCGGCAGATCTCGTGGACCGCCACGGCACGGCGCGGCCACCCGATCAGCGTCGAGTACGAGACCGAGCGTCAGCAGCGCGTCCTCATCCTCCTCGACGTCGGCCGCATGATGGCGAGCACGATCCGCGGGCTGACGAAGCTCGACCATGTCGTCAACACCGCGCTCATGCTCGCGTTCGTCGCGATCACGAAGGGCGACGAGGTCGGCCTCCTCGCGTACGCCGACGGGATCGTCTCCTACGCGCCGTCGCGCCGCGGCAAAGGGCAGTTCCGCCGCATCACGGAGGAGCTCCGCCGCCTCGAGCCGGAGCTGACCGAGCCGGACCATCGCGCCGCATTCGCGTTCCTCCGCCAGCGCAGCGCGCGACGCTCGCTCGTCGTGCTCTTCACCGACCTCATCGACGAGGACGCGTCGCGCGCGCTCGTCGCCGCGATCGCCGAGCTCGCCGGGAACAACCTCGTGCTCTGCGTCACCCTCGCGGACCCGCAGGTCGGTGCGCTCGCGCTCGCGGTCCCGCGCACGTCGACCGAGCTCTACGAGAAGGTCGTCGCCGGTGACGTCGTCGAGGCCCGCGGGCGCGTCCTGTCGGTCCTGCAGCGGCGCGGCGTGCACGTCATCGACGTCGCCAGCGAGCAGCTGACCGTCGCGACGATCCAGCGCTACCTCGAGTTGAAGCGCCGAGCGCTGCTCTGACCCGGGCGCCGCGGCGAGTCCGGCGCTGGCCGGATTTGTGCGCGAGTTCCCGGCGTGGCGCTTCCGGTCCGGCCGCCGCTACCACCGATGCTCGCGCGCCTCGCGCGCGAGATCCCGCGCGGCGACTACCTCTACGAGCCGAAGTGGGACGGCTTCCGCGCGCTCGTGTTCCGCGATCGCGACGACGTCGACATCCGCAGCCGGCACGATCGTCCGCTCGCCCGCTACTTCCCCGAGCTCGTCGGCGCCTTCCGCGCGCTCGCTCGCGACGCGCTCGTCGTCGACGGCGAGATCGTGATCGCCGGCCCCGCCGGCTTCGACTTCGCGGCGGTCATGCTCCGATTGCATCCCTCGGCCTCGCGCGTGGAGCGGCTCGCGCGCGAGACGCCGGCGAGCTTCATCGCGTTCGACCTCCTCGCCGAGGGCGACACCGATCTGCGCGAGCGTGCCTTCGGCGAGCGCCGCGCCCGCCTCGAGCGAGTCCTCGCGGCGGCGCCGGCCGCGATGAGGCTGAGTCCCGCGACGCGCGAGCCACGCGTCGCGCTCGAATGGCTCGCGCGCGCGACCGGCGGCGGCGCGGACGGCATCGTCGCGAAGCCGCTCGGCGCGCCATATCGCGCCGGGGCGCGGGCGATGACGAAGGTGAAGACCGAGCGCACCGCGGACTGTGTCGTCGGCGGCATGCGGCTCCTCGCCGACGGCGCCAGCCTGGGCTCGCTCGTTCTCGGGCTCTACGACGACGCCGGAGCGTTCCGGCACGTCGGCGTGATCGTGTCGTTCAGCGACGCCGTTCGTCGCGAGCTCCCGCGAACGCTCGCCGCGCTCGTCGTCGATCTCGCGGGTCATCCGTGGGCGGGCGGCTTCGGGATCGGACGGAGTCCGGTGGGCCGTCTCGGCGGCAGCGCCGGCCGCTGGGACCCGGCCACGATGGTGCCGGACTGGATCCCGCTGCGGCCGGAGCTCGTCGTCGAGGTCTCGTACGACACGCTGGACGGCGAGCGTTTCCGTCACCCGGCGCGGTTCCGCCGCTGGCGGCCCGATCGCGAGCCGCGCTCGTGCGGATTCGACCAGCTCGCGACCGCGCCGGCGCCGTCGATCGCCGAGCTCCTGCGGACGGCGTGAGCCGAGACGATCGCATCGACGTCGAGGAGCGCGAGATCGCGCTCACGAACCTCGACCGCGTCCTGTGGCCGTCGACCGGGACGACCAAGCGCGACCTGATCCGCTACTACGCGGACGTGGCGGGAGTAATGGTTCCGCACCTGCGCGGTCGTCCGCTGATGCTCGGCCGCTGGCCGTATGGTGTGGAAGGACGTGGCTTCGGTCAGCTCGAATGCCGCGGTCGTCCGGACTGGCTCGCGAGCTTCGCGCTCCGCCTGCGCGACGGTCGGAGGCTCGAGGTCTGCGTGGTGAACGACGCGCCGTCGCTCGTGTGGCTCGCGAATCAGGGCGTCGTCGAGCTCCATCCGTACCTCGCGCGCGCGCAGGCGTTCGACGCGCCGAGCGCGGTCGTCTTCGACCTCGATCCCGGAGCGCCGGCGGGCCTTCGCGAATGCGCGCGGCTCGCGCTCGCGCTTCGCGAACTGCTCAGCTCGCTCGGGCTTCGCGGGTACGCGAAGCTCACCGGTGGCAGCGGGCTGCACGTGTTCGTGCCGCTCAACGCGGCTGATGCGCGGTACGACGAGACGAAGGCATTCGCGCGCGAGATCGCGGCGCGACTCGTGCGCGCGGATCCCGATGTCGCGACCGATCGCATCTCGCGCGCGGCGCGGGCGGGCAAAGTCTTCATCGACTGGGCGCAGAACGACGAGCGCAAGCAGACGATCGCGCCGTACTCGCTCCGCGCGACGCGTCGACCCGAGATCTCCGCGCCGCTCACGTGGGACGAGATCGATCGGCTCGCCGAAGGCGAGACGCTCGGCGCTCTCGGGCCGAACGACGTCCTCACGCGGGTGCGAGCGCTCGGCGATCCGTTCGCCGACGTCGCGACGTTGCGGCAAAGCTTGCCGAGCCTCGCGCGCATTTGACTTCGCGGCGCTGCGTGCGAACGTCGCGGCGTGCGAACGCCGCGCTCGCTCCGCATCGCGCGGTTGCTGCTCGTCGGCGCCGCCGCGGCGTCGATCGGGTGCGTCGCGATCATCCTCCCGCGCGCGAGCGGCGTGTCGCCGTTCCTCGCGTTCTTCGTCGCGGCCGCCGCGCTCTTCGTCGCCGCCGCGCGCACGCTCGAGCGCGACGTCAGCGGCGGCCGGCTTCTCGCGGCCGCGGGCGCCTTCACGCTCGCCGGCGTCGGCGTGCTGTCTGGGTTTGGCGCGGGCGACG
>DASQXO010000158.1:0-6838 GCA_035639655.1 Candidatus Dormiibacterota bacterium | reverse complement strand
CGCGCCGCGGCGACGGCCTCGGGTCTGCCGCGGAGGGTGAGCAGCGCGATCCTCACCGCGACTCTTCCGCGGCGCGCGCGGCCGCGTCGAGCAGCGGATTTCGCGGCATGCCCTTCTGGAAGTGACAGAAGATCTCGACGTTCCCCTCGCGCCCGCGGATCCCCGAGCGCGCGATCGCCTGCAGGCCGAGACCGTGGGCCGCTAAAGCGTCGCTCACGGCCAGGACGGACGCCGCGCGCGCGCCCGGATCGCGCACCACTCCGCCGCGCGACACCGCCGCGGGACCCGCCTCGAACTGCGGCTTCACCAGCGCGACGACGTGACCGCCGTCGCGCAGGAACGCGAGCACGGGCGGGAGCGCGAGGCGGAGCGAGATGAAGGACACGTCGGCGGCGATCAGGTCGACGGTCTCCGGAAGCGATGCGAGCTCGCGGACGTTCACGCCCTCCATCACGACGACGCGCGGATCCTGGCGCAGCCGCCATGCGAGCTGGCCCTTGCCCACGTCGATCGCATACACGCGCACGGCGCCACGGCGCAGCAGCACATCGGTGAAGCCGCCGGTCGACGCGCCGACGTCGGCGCAGCTCCATCCCTCGACTTGCAGCCCGAACGCGTCGAGCGCGCCAGCGAGCTTCTCGGCCCCGCGGCTGACGTAGTCGGGCTCGGTCCTCGCAGCGATGCGCGAGTCGACGCCGATCAGCGCGGACGGTCGCGTGACTAGCTCGCCGTCGACGCGGATCGCGCCGCCGCGCACGAGCGCCTGCGCGCGCTCGCGTGAAGGCGCGAGTCCACGCGAGACGATCTCGAGGTCGAGCCGGCGGCGCGGCGCGCGGGCCGTCCTGGGCACGCGCGAATGCTAGGGCGCGACCTCCACCGTCGCGCGAAGCAGGGACGATCCCTTCGACGCGAACCACGTGACGTCTTCCTGCACGACGTCGATCTCGAGCACGTACGTGCCCGGCCGGCCGGGAGCGAAGACCCACACCGGGAGCGAAACGCTCTCGCCGGGCTGCAGCGCGGACGGCAGCTCGCTGCGGAACCCGTCCCACACGACGAGGTTGCCCTTCGCATCGCGCCAGTGGTGCGCCACGCGCACCGGATGTTCGCCGTCGATCGGCCACGCGAACGGACCGTCGTTGCGCACGGTGAGCACCGCGCTCGTGATCTCGCCGGCGTGCAGCGTATCCGGCAGTGTGCCCGACCACGACGCGCGGAACGTCGGCGGCGCGACCGTGACGTTCAGCTTCGCCGGCAGCGTGCCGCGGTCGGCGAACCAGCCGACGCCTTCCTGCACGAGGTCGAGCACGACGGTGTACGTCCCGGGCCGCTCTGGAGCGGTCACCTCGAGCGGCACCGTGATCGATGCGCGCGGCTCGACGTCCTTCGGCAGCTCGATGCGCGCCGCGTCCCACGCGACGGACCGCCCGCTGTCGTCGAGCCAGTGCGCGCCGAGGCGCACCGGATCGAATCCGCTGCGCGGCCACGTCGCGGCGCCGACGTTCACGATCGTCGGCCGCACCGTGTACCTGAGGCCCGCGGCCATCGTCTTCGGAGCGTCTGCCGTGCCGAAGTAGGCCTTGAAGTCGACGGCGACGACGTCGAGGAACACGTCGACGTACGGGCTGCCGCGCTGCGTGAACCATGTCACGCCTTCCTGCACGAGCTCGAACGTGAGCTTGTACGCGCCGGGCCGCTCCGGCGCGCGCGCGACCGCCGAGACGGACACGACGTCGCCGGGGCCGACCGGCTTTCCGATGTCGGTGCGCGGCCCGTCCCACAGGATGATCCGGCTCTCCGAATCGGTGATGTGGTATGAGATCCGCGCGCGGCGCGCGCCGGCATCGGGCAGCGGTGCGGCACCGACGTTCTTGAGCGACAGCTGGATGTCGACGGACTGCCCGACGGTGACGCGCGACGGCGCGCTAACGACCGAGAGGACGCCGCTGTACGACGGAGGCGCCACGTCGACGGCGAGCCGCGGGCCGCCGCCGAACCAGCCGAGTCCCTCGCGCACCGCGTCGAGCTCGAGCGTGTAGCGGCCCGGCGTCGACGGCGCGACGATGCGCATCGCGCGGCTCGCGTACTCGCCGGGATCGAGCGCGCCGTCGAGCGCGGTGCGCGCGCCGTCCCACACCACGACGCGGCCGCCCGCGTCGCGCCAGTGATAGGAGAGCACGACGGCGCCGCCGCTTTTCGCCGGCCACGCCACCGTGCCGGCGTTGGTGATCGTCGCCGTGAGCGAGGCCGCGACGTCGGCGTAGAACTTCGCCGGCGGCTGCACGTCGGACCATGCCGCCCGCGCCTCCGGCGCACGGACCTCCACGGTGGCGCGCGCGCGATCGCCGCGGCCCTCGAACGAGCCCGACGAATCGGTGAGGGACCAGGCGATCGTGTACGTCCCGGTCGCAAGCGGGGCGACGAGCGGCACGATCAAGTCGACGCTCGCGCCGGGCGCGACTCGCGACGGCAGCGGCGTCACGTCGCCCTGTAGCGGCTTCTCCGCGCCGGTCCACAGGTAGCTCACTCGACCGTCGGCCTCCCACGGCACGTCGCCGACGTTCGTCAGCGTGAGCGAGACGAGGCGCGCCTCTCCGCTCGCGACGAGCGACGGCGCGTTCGAGCGCGCGATGCTGAACGCTCGCTCGGTCCCTACAGGAGCAGCCGAGGGCGTGCTGACCGACGGGGCGCAGGCGACGAGGAACGCGAGCACGAGCGCGCGGCCGAGCCTCACGCGAAGTCGAACGCCTGCGCCGACCCGCCGTTGCGGCCCGCTAGGTGCCTTTGCTCTGCCGCTCGAGCGCTTTCGAAAGCTCGGTGATGCGGAGCTCGGCGGCGTCGAGCTGCGCCGCGCAGCGCCGGTAGAGCGCGAGTCCCTCCTCGTACAGGCGCACGGCGTCGTCGAGTGGCGTCGACGGATCCTCGAGGCGCTCGGCGATTTCGTCGAGGCGCGCGATGGCGTCCTCGAGACGCAGCTCCTCGGTGCTCACTCGACTTCCTCGACCCGCGTGACGAGCCTGCCGTCGCGGAGACGCACGCGCGCGACGTCGCCGGCCGAGAACGTGTGCGCCTGGGTGCGAACGCGGCCGGAAGCGTCTTCGACGATCGCGTATCCGCGCGACACGACGTTGAACGGCGAGAGCGCGTCGAGCCGTCGCGCCGTCGCCGTGATCGCGGCGCGACGCGCGGCCGCGAGCCGCGGCAGGGCGCGGTCCATCCGCGACGCGGCCTCGTCGGCGCGGCGACGCAGACCCGCGACGAGAGCGCGCGGCGCACGGCGATCGAGGACGCGACGGGCCGCGGCGACCAGCGCGCGCCGCCGCCGCACCGCCTCGTCCGCGCGCTGGGCGACCCTGCGCATCGCGCGGTCGAGCGCGATCGCTCCGGCGCGCGCGTCTGGCACGAGCAGCTCGGCCGCGACGGACGGCGTCGGCGCGCGAACGTCCGCGGCGAAGTCGACGAGCGTCGTGTCCGACTCGTGGCCGACGCCGCTCACGACCGGAACGCTCGCCCGCGCGACCGCGCGTACGAGGCCCTCGTCGTTGAACGGCGCGAGCTCTTCCGGCGCGCCGCCGCCGCGCGCGACAACGATCGCGTCGACGCCGCGCAGCATCGCGAGTCCGGTGAGCGCGGCGATGAGGCTGTCCGCCGCGCCGGCGCCCTGCACCTGCGCGGGAGCGAGGACGATCTCGACGCGCGGGTCACGGCGCGCGACGACGGTCTGGATGTCGCGCCACGCCGCGCCGGCCGGCGACGTCACCACGCCGATGCGTCGCACCGGTCGCGGCAACGGCCGTTTCCGCGACGAATCGAAGACGCCCTCGGCCTGGAGCCGGCGGCGTAGCGCTTCGAGTCGGGCGTACGCCTCGCCGAGCCCGGCGGGCGCGACGTCGTCGACGAGCAGCTGGTACACCGAGCGGTACCCGAAGATGTCGAGTGAGCCATGCGCGACGACGCGCTGGCCCGCGCGCGGCAGCACGGCGACGTTCGCGGCGCGCTCCGCGGAGAGCATGCACTGCAGCGAGAGGTCGACGTCCTTCAGCGCGAAGTAGACGTGGCCCTGCGGCGAGCTCGACGCCGAGCTCACCTCGCCCTCGACCCACACATCGCGGAGCTCGGACGTCGCGCGGACGCGCTCGGACAGCAGGCGCACGACGTCGCGCACGCGCAGCACTTTCCGCTCGATCACCGCGCCGACTATATAGTCGGCGGCATGCTCGTCGCGGCGCAGATCGAGAAGGCGTTCCCCGGCATCGCCTCGATCGAACAGGATCGGCTGCGCAAGCTCGTCCTCGATTTCTGGCAGTACGTCGCGGACGTGAATCCGCAATGGAGCGACGTCGAGGCCGTCCCGCTCTCCCCGGCGCTGCCGATCGAGACGTACGGCAACCTGGCGAATCACATCCGCGCGATGGCGCGCCTCGCCGAAGCGCTCGTTCCGACGTACGCGAGCGTGTGGGGCATCCCGCTCAGCCTCGACGACTTCCTCACCGCCGCGTACGTGCACGACGGCGCGAAGGTCATCGAGTTCGTGCGCAAGGACGGCGAGCTGAGCGCGATCCCCGGGTTCAATCACGCGCTCGAGGCCGGCCGGATCGTGCGCGATCTCGGCGGGCCGGAGGAGATCGCGCACATGGTCGACTGCCACTCGTTCGCCGGTCCGCTGACCGTGCCGCGCACGCGTGCAGCGCAGCTGTTCCTCTTCCTCGATCCGCTCTGCCTGCCCGTGTTCCCCGAGCAGGGCAAGGGCGCCGTCGAGCGCCACCTGGACGCGAACGGGTGGCGCGATCCGCAGACGAAGGAGAAGTACCGCTCGCCGATGGCGCGATGACCACCGCCGGAAAGCCGGCATGGTGGCCACGCGCGGAGCGATGTGCCGCACTCCTGCCGAAGGCGATCGCTTCGGTCTTCCCGAACGATCAAAAGCGCGTCGCGGATCGTCTGCGGCGCGACTATCCGCTGACGCGCGAGTCCGCGCGCGTCGGACTGGCGATCGTCTTCCTGTCCCGCGGGCGGCTCGAGGCCGTCGACGCCGCCATCCGCGACGCGGAGATCGACTGGCGAGACGTCCTCGTCGCCGCCGAGAACGCAACAAGCGGGCCGGGTCCCTTCGACCTGGCCGACAATCCGGAGTACTTCCGCTGGATCGCGTCGCTCGACGCTTGACCGTCAGGCGCGCTCGAGGTACTCGCCCGTCCGCGTATCGACCTTGATCCGCTCACCCGCATTCACGAAAAGCGGCACGTTCACCACTAGTCCGGTCTCGAGCGTCGCCTTCTTGAGCGCGCCGGTCGCGGTATCGCCCTTCACGCCCGGCTCGGTCTTCGCGATGCGCAGCACCACGCTCGCCGGCAGATCGACGCCGATCGGGTCGCCCTCGTATTCCACGAGCTGCACCGCGGCGTTCTCGGTGAGGTACGGGGCGGCGTCCCCGAGCTGACCCTCGTTCAGCGCGAACTGGTCGTACGTCCGCGTGTCCATGAAGTGATACGTCGTTCCGTCGCGGTAGAGGAACTGGACCTCGCGGTGATCGAGCCTCGCGCGCGGGAACCGCTCGCCGGCCTGGAACACCTTCTCGACCGTGTCGCCGCGACGGATGTCGCGCAGCTTCAGGCGCACCTGCGCGCTGCCGCGACCCATCTTGATGTGCTGGAACTCGAGGATCTGCCAGACGCGACCGTCGAGCTCGATGGTCATGCCGCGCTTGATCTCACCCGTGGTGACCAACGCCGCTACGTCCTCCCTGTCTGCAAATGGTCGAGCAGCCAATCCATCGCCTCGACATAGCCGGCGACGCCCTTGCCGATGACGGCGTGCGCGACGACGTCCGCCAGGTACGTGCTGCGCCGGAACGGCTCGCGCCGCGTGATGTCGGTGATGTGCACCTCGACGATCGGGTAGGCGCACGCCGCCACCGCGTCGCGCAGGACGATCGAGGTGTGCGCCAGCCCGCCGGGATTAATGATGCCGCCATCCGCGTCGGCGTGCTCCTGCAGGAAGTCGATGAGCGCGCCCTCGTGGTTCGACTGGAGGTCGCGCAGCGAGGCGCCGCGGTCGTCGGCCCGGCGCCGGAGGTCCTCGACGATGTCCCGGAGCGTCGTGATGCCGTACAACTCCGGCTGCCGCGTGCCGAGCAGGTTCAGGTTCGGTCCGTTCAGGAGGAGGAGCTTCATCGCGAGCGCCGTGAGGCGAGGACGGCCGCGGCGCGCCGCAGCGCCGCGTCGGGCACGTCCTCGACGAGCGAGACCGAGCCGAGCCGTCGCGGCAGCACCCAGCGCACCTTTCCGGCGCGCCGCTTCTTGTCGCGCTGCAGCAGCGTCCAGGCGCGCGCGGGAACGCGCGCCCGCACCGGGAGTCCGAGCGCGTCGAGCAGCGCCTCGACCCGCTCGCGAATGCCGGCGCGCGCCAGCCCGGTGTCCTCGGCCAGCGCGCAGGCGAAGACCATCCCGAGCGCGATCGCTTCTCCGTGCGTGTAGCGGCTGAAGCCGCCGGCCGCCTCGATGGCGTGGCCCATCGTGTGTCCGAAGTTGAGCGCGGCGCGGTCGCCGTGCTCGCGCGGGTCGCGCTCGACGATCGATGCCTTCACCCGCGCGGCGGCGACGATGGCGGCGAACAGCGCTGACTCGTCGCGCGCGACGAGCGAGGAGGTGCTCCGCTCGAGCGACGCGACCATCTCCGCGTCGGCGACGATCGCCGCCTTCACCACCTCCGCGAGCCCGCTCCGCAGCTGCCGATCGGGAAGGCTCTCGAGCGTCGACGGGTCCGCGATCACGAGCGCGGGATCGTGGAACGCCCCGGCGAGGTTCTTACCCTCGGGGAGATCGACGGCGGTTTTCCC